>NZ_AJTQ01000363.1 GCF_000262345.1 Streptomyces xiaopingdaonensis
ACCACGGAGTGCACTCGCTCCGCGCCTGGACGCCGGACGGGCGGTTCTTCGCACTCGGCATCGGCCGCGCCGCGCCGCACCTGCCGTACCGGCTGCTCGCGGCGGCGGGGGAGGAGCTGCGATGACCTTCGTCCCGACGACCGCCGCCTCCGACGGCGGGCCCCCGACGAGAGCTCAGCGCTCGCCTTCCACGGCTTCCCGCAGCCGTCCAAACTCTTCAGCCATCCCCTCCAGCGACCAGTGCGCGTTGAGCCCGCTCGGATTGGGCAGCACCCACACGGGGACGCCGCCGACGCGCCGCTCCTGCGCCCCGACCTGCGCGCGCTTGTCGTCGAAGGCCGTACGGTAGGCCGTCACGCCGACGACGGCGAGCCGCCGCGGCGCGTAATCCGCCGCGACCTGCGCCAACCGGCGCCCGCCGGCGACGAATTCGGCGTGGTCCACCTCGTCGGCGCGCGCGGTGGCACGTGCGACGACGTTGGTGATCCCGAGGCCGTACCGGAGCAACTCGCCCTCCTCGTCGGGCCGCAGCCGACGCGGTGTGAACCCCGAGGCGTGCAGCACCGGCCAGAAGCGGTTGCCCGGCCTCGCGAAGTGGTGCCCCGTCGCCGCCGACATCAGCGACGGGTTGATCCCGCAGAACAGCACCCGCAGCCCGGGCTCCAGCAGGTCGGGGACCGTGCTGCCGCGCGCGGCCTCCAACTCCTCGCGGCTGAAGCGCGGCGTCAGAGGATCGCCCCCGGCTTGTACGCGGCGGCCTCCGGGTGCGCCGCCGCGACCTCCTCGACCTGCCGCACCACTTCGACCGCCTGCGCCTCGGCGGCGCCCGTGAAGGAGATCCGGTCGGCCATGAGTTCCCCCAACTCGCCGCGGTCGAGGGGGATCCGGGCATCGGCGGCGAGCCGGTCGAGGAGTGCGTTCTGCTCCGCGCCCTCGCGCAGCGCGAGCGCGGAGGCGACCGCGTGTTCCTTGATCGCCTCGTGCGCCTCCTCGCGCCCGACGCCGGCGCGCACGGAGGCCATGAGCACCTTCGTGGTGGCGAGGAACGGCAGGTAGCGGTCGAGCTCGCGGGTGACGACGGCGGGGAAGACGCCGAACTCCTCCAGCACCGTCAGGAAGGTCTCCACGAGTCCGTCGAACGCGAAGAAGGCGTCGGGCAGCGCCACCCGCCGCACCACGGAGCAGGAGACGTCGCCCTCGTTCCACTGGTCGCCCGCGAGTTCGCCGGCCATCGAGGCGTATCCGCGCAGGACCACCATGAGCCCGTTGACGCGCTCGCAGGAGCGGGTGTTCATCTTGTGCGGCATCGCCGACGAGCCGACCTGCCCCTCCTTGAACCCCTCCGTGACGAGCTCCTGCCCTGCCATGAGGCGGATCGTCTTCGCCAGGGACGAGGGGGAGGCGGCGAGCTGCACCAGCGCGCTCACCACCTCGTGGTCGAGCGAGCGCGGGTAGACCTGCCCGACGGAGGTCAACACCTCGCCGAAACCCAGGTGTTCGGCGACGCGCTGCTCCAACTCGGCGAGCTTCCCGCGGTCTCCGCCGAGCAGGTCGAGCATGTCCTGCGACGTCCCGACGGGGCCCTTCACGCCACGCAGCGGGTAGCGCCCCAGCAGCGCCTCCAACCGTCCGTACGCCGCCAGCAGTTCGTCCGCCGCCGTCGCGAACCGCTTGCCGAGCGTCGTCGCCTGCGCCGCGACGTTGTGCGAACGGCCGGCCATGACGAGCGCCGAGTGCTCCCCCGCGAGCTGCCCCAACCGCGACAGCAGCGCCACGGTGCGGTCGCGCACCAACTGGAGGGAGAGGCGGACCTGGAGCTGCTCCACGTTCTCCGTGAGGTCCCGCGAGGTCATGCCCTTGTGGACCTGCTCGTGCCCCGCGAGCGCGTTGAACTCCTCGATCCGCGCCTTGACGTCGTGCCGTGTGACGCGCTCCCGCTCGGCGATCGAGTCGAGGTCGACGTCCTCCACGACCCGCTCGTAGTCCTCGATCGCCCCCTGCGGCACCTCGACGCCGAGGTCGCGCTGCGACTTCAGCACGGCGAGCCACAACCGGCGCTCGAGGACGACCTTCGCCGCGGGCGACCAGAGATCGACGAGCGCGGCGGAGGCGTAGCGGGAGGCGAGGACGTTCGGAATGCGGGGCGAGTCAGTCACGCTGCCCGAGTCTACGGGGTCGCCTCCGACGTCCCCGCAGGCCAGCCCCGGCTCAGAGCGGTCGGAGTTCGGGGCGCTTCGGTTCGCGGCCGTCCCCCGAGGAGCGGCCGGTGAGCCTGCGCCCTATCCACGGCAGCAGGTGGACCTTGGCGAACCGCAGGTCGGCGCCGCGCTGTTGGAGCCACTTCGTCGGCTCGGCCGGCGGCAGCGGTGCCCGCCAGTCGCACTCGGGCGCGTGGCCGAGGCGCTGCCAGACCGCCTCCGCGACCCTCCGGTGCCCCTCGTCCGTCAGGTGCAGCCGGTCGTCCGCCCACAGCCGGTCGTCGCCGAGCGGGTTGCCGCTGTAGAGGTCGACGACGAGGGCGCCGTACCGCTCACCGAGCTCGTCGATGACGTCGAAGAGCCGCTCCATGCGCGGCCGGTACCGCTCCAGCACCGGCCCGTCCCGCCCGGGACTGCGCATCAGCACCAGTTGCCCGCAGCGGGGCGCGAGCGCGGCGACCGACTCCTCCAGCAGCGCACAGACCCGCTCCGTGTCGCAGTTGGGCCGCAGCACGTCGTTGAGGCCGCCGACGAGCGTCACCAGGTCGGCACCCATCTCCGCGGCGGCGGGCACCTGGTCCCTGGCGATCTGGCCGATCAGCTTGCCGCGCACCGCGAGGTTGGCGTACCTGAACCCCTCGTGACGCGCATCGAGCCGGGCGGCGAGCAGGTCGGCCCAGCCGCGGTAGCTGCCGTCCGGCAGCGCGTCGGACATCCCCTCGGTGAACGAGTCGCCGAGCGCGACGAAGCTGCCGACGGCACGCGGCGCGGGACGCTCTTCGGTGCCGGCCGCCGCGGGGGCGTCGGCGCTGTCTACGGGGGAGGGGGCTCGACTTTCCACGAGGTACGAGGGTAACTCGTTGCGCCGGGCAACCGATTGCCGGGCCCGTCGTCAGTGCGCGGCCACGCGAAGGGGCGCGGACCACGCGGTCCGCGCCCCTTCGAGGTGGCCTCCGTCAGGCGGCGGCCTGCCCGCCGACGAGTTCCCTGAGCACGTCCTCCATCGTGACGACGCCGCCGGGGCGCCCGCCGTCGGCGGTCACCGCGGCGAGGTGCGTACCGCTGGACCGCATCGCGCCGAGCACGTCGTCGAGCGGCATCGAAGCCTGCACCCGGGCGATCGGCCGCATCGCCGAGACGGGGAAGGGCACCTCCCGGGGCGAGGCGTCGAGCGCGTCCTTGACGTGCAGGTATCCGAGCACCTTGCCACCGGCGCCGACGACGGGGAAGCGCGAGTACCCCGAGGTCGCGGAGAGCTGCTCCAGCCCCTCGGGGGTGATCCCCTCACGCGCCGTGACCATCTCCGTCGTCGGCCGCGCCACTTCGCGCACCGGGTGGCGGCCCAGCTCCAGCGCGTCCCTCAGCCGCTCCGTCGAGCGGTCGTCGAGGAGGCCCGCCTCGCTGGAGTCGGAGACCATCTGTGCGAGGTCGTCGTCGGAGAAGGCCGACTCGACCTCGTTCTTCGGCTCCACCCGGATCAGCTTCAGCAGCGCGTTCGCGAATGCGTTGATCGTGAAGATCACCGGACGCAGCGCCCGGGAGAGCGCCACGAGCGGCGGACCGAGCCAGAGCGCGGCCCGCTCCGGTTCGGCGAGCGCGATGTTCTTCGGCACCATCTCGCCGAGCAGCATGTGCAGGTACGTCGCGGCGGCGAGCGCGATCACGAAGGAGATCGCGTGCGTCAGGCCGTCCGGCACGCCCACGGCGTGGAAGACCGGCTCCAGCAGGTGCGCGATAGCCGGCTCGGCGACGACGCCCAGCACCAGGGTGCAGAGCGTGATGCCGAGCTGCGCGGCTGCCAGGAGGTGCGAGACGTGCTCCAGCCCCCAGATCACGCGCCGTGCGCGCTTCTCGCCCGCCTCGGCCCTCGGCTCGATCTGACTGCGGCGCACCGAGATCAACGCGAACTCGGCGCCCACGAAGAAGGCGTTGACGACGAGCGTCAGCAGCCCGATGAACAACTGGAGGGCGATCATCGCCTGGCCTCCTCGTCCTCGTCGGCCGTCGCTTCCTCGTCGACGGGCTCGGGCGGTGCCGTCATCCGCAGCCGCGCGGCCCGGCGGCCGCCCGCGTCGGTGACCTCGATCCGCCAGCCGGCGACCTCGCACGCGTCACCGAGCGCGGGGATGCGTCCCAGCTCGGTCGCGACGAGCCCGGCGAGCGTCTCGTACGGGCCGTCGGGCGCGCGCAGGCCGATCGCCTCCATCTGGTCGGTGCGCACGGCGCCGTCGGCGTCGTACCGCCGGCGCCCCTCGGCGTCCTCGCCCGCGGGGACGAGGTCGGGGAGCTCCTGCGGGTCGTGCTCGTCCCGCACCTCGCCCACGACCTCCTCGATGATGTCCTCCAGCGTGACGACTCCGGCGGTGCCGCCGTACTCGTCGATGACGACCGCGATGCTGCGGTCCCCGCCGGAGAGTTGGTCGAGCAGCCGGTCGACGGTGAGCGTCTCCGGCACGAGCAGCGCCTCGCGCGTCAGCTCCGTGACGGGCGTGCGCAACCGCTCCTCCGCCGGGACGGCGAGCACGTCCTTGATCCGGACGATGCCGACGACGGTGTCGAGGCTGCCCCGGTGCACGGGGAAGCGCGAGAGACCGGTCGCACGCGTCGCGTTGGCGACGTCCTCCGCGGTCGCCTGCACCTCCAGGGAGGTGACCTGGACCCGCGGGGTCATGACGTTCTCGGCCGTCAGCTCGGTGAGGTGGAGGGTGCGCACGAACAGGTCAGCGGTGTCCTCCTCGAGCGCGCCCTCCTTCGCCGAGTGCCGCGCGAGCGCGACGAGTTCCTGCGGCGAGCGCGCGGAGGCGAGCTCCTCGGTGGGTTCTATCCCCATGCGCTGCAGGATGCGGTTGGCCGTGTTGTTGAGGTGGCGGATCAGCGGCAGGAAGACCGTCGAGAAGATCCGCTGCGGCGTCGCCACCCGGCGGGCCACCGCGACCGGGCTGGAGATCGCCCAGTTCTTCGGTACGAGTTCGCCGATGACCATGAGCACGACCGTGGAGAGCGCCGTGCCGAGCACGAGCGCCACGGACGACGACGCACCGGCGGGTACCCCGATGTCCCGGAGCGGCCCCGCGATGAGCTTGGAGATCGAGGGCTCGGCGAGCATTCCGACCACCAGATTGGTGACCGTGATGCCGAGTTGGGCACCGGAGAGTTGGAAGGTGAGGGATCGGACGGCCTTGAGAGCGCTGGAGGCCCCTCGCTGGCCGGCGTCGACGGCGCGCTCCAACTCGGCGCGCTCGACGGTGGTGAGGGAGAACTCGGCGGCGACGAAGGCTCCGCAGGCGAGTGCGAGCAGGAGCGCGACGAAGAGCAGAAGGACTTCGATCACCAGGTCACCACCCGCCCGCCGTGCGGGGCGCACACGCGGAGGGCGGTGCGCTCGGTTCCTGGCCGGCTTCGGCCGCTGCTATGGGATCTGTGACGACAACTGGGAGGGTCGCCCATGGGCGGACGCTCACACCTTTCGAAGGAGGCGCCGACTGGGAGCCGGCGCCGTGAGGGTTCGGGTTGTTCATCGTAAACGCAGGCGACGGCGTGTGCGTTCCCCCGCACGGCAGTCGTCAAGGGGGAGTTCGCCGCTCACGGCAGCGGTCTCACCCAGCGCCGCCACTCCTGCTGCGGAGCGTAACCGGCTGCGCGCCAGACCGCGTGCGCGGGCGCGTTCCCCTGGAGCACCATCGCGTCGCCCCGCCTGCCGCCGAGCGAGACGAACCGTTCCTCGGCGGCGGCGAGAAGGGCCCGCGCGACACCGCGCCGCCGTGCCGCGGGGTGCACGGCGAGCCGGTAGAGGTGACACCGCCAGCCGTCGAACCCCGCGATCACGCTGCCGAGGAGGCGCCCTTCGGCGTCCTCGGCGAGCAGGAGCGAGTCCGGGTCCCGCCCGAGGAGGCGCGCGACGCCTTCGACGTCGTCCGTGATGCTCGTCCCCTCGGCGGCGACGTGCCAGAACTCCAGCACGTCGGAGGCCTCGTCGCGGCGTGCGGTGCGTATCCGGACGTCGGCGCGGGAGGTGGGCTCGGTCTCGGGCATGGGGCGCATCCAAGCAGCCCGGCCGACGCCGGGGTGCGCCGGTCCGCGATCCGGACCTGTGCGCGCGGTGGTCGATGCTAGCGGACTGGTGCTAGCTTGGCGGTGTGGCGAAGACACAGATGAACGTACGCGTGGAAGAAACGACAGCCGAGGCAGCCCGGGAACGGGCGCTCCAGAGAGGGGTCAGCGTGAACCGTTACATCGAGGAGCTGGTGCAGCGGGACGCCGGCGAGGTGGGGGCCACCTTCGTCGACGCGGCCGCCGACTTCATGAAGAGCTACCAGGCCGTGTTCGCCGAGGAGTTCGGGCATGAGGAGCGCGGAGGCAGCCGGGCCGCGTGACACTCAGAATCGATCTCGCCTGGCTGCTCATGGTCGCCGAGGAGAAGGTCCCCGGCGACCCGCGCATCACCGACTACGGCGCTCTGGTCGCCGCCGTCAGCCGGCACCAGGCCGCCGTACTCGAACGCCCCGTGTATCCGGAGCCGGCGGACCGCGCCGCCGCTCTCCTCCAACTCCTCCTGCACGTCCCCGCGTTGGAGCGCACCAACGCGCTCTACGCCTCCGCCGTCGCCTATGGCTACCTCGTGGCGAGCGGCGAGAAGGTGGCGACCTCGCCCGAGCAGGTGCGCGATCTCGCCAAGCTCGTCAAGGACGGCACCGTCGACGTCCGCCGCATCGCGGACGAACTGCGTAGCTGGACTCTGTGAGTCCGGGGCGCCGGTCGGCCGAACTCCCGCCGCCGGGCGCCGTGATGGCCGCACGCGCGTCCGGCGGCGGCGCACCGCTGCCGCCCGTCACCGTGCGTGACAGAAACGCTCACTGCTTCGGGCGACAGACCGCCCCGGATCGCCGGGATGCGCCTCCTGCGGCCTCTCGTGATGGCAGTCTGTCGCCTGGCGGCCGGACGGCGTCTCCGTCCCGGGGCGGCCGGGCGCACGGGGGACACCGCCCCCGCGAAGGGAAGGGACGGTGCCGCCATGGCGGACCACGCGCACCACGAGCGGGCGACCACGGCCGTCACGCTCGACACGAGCGCCGCCTCGGTGGGTGCGGCCCGCAGACACGTCGCCGAGGTCCTCGTCGGCTGGGGGGTTCCGGAGCGCGGGGAGGCGCTCGACACCGTCCGGCTCATCGTCTCCGAGCTCGCCACCAACGCCGTGCAGCACACCAGGGGCGAGTCCCCGGACTTCCAGGTGGACGTACGGCGGGAGTCGACCGGCCGTGTCGGCATCGGGGTCACCGACGCCTGCCCGCGTCCGCCGCAGCGGCTCCCCGCGGCGGTACGCCTGGACAACGGGCGGGGTATGGACATCATCCGCGCGCTCCTCGGCGAGGTCGGGGGCCGTCTCTCGGTGGTGCCTTCCGAGTCGGGCGGCAAGACCGTCTGGGCGGTGCTCCCTTGGGAGCGGCTCGCGGGGGAGGACTCGGCAGGCACACTCGACTGAGGGGCGATCTGTACGTACCCTGCGCCGGGGAAGGTGCGGTGGCCCGCCCTCGCCCGGGTGCGAACCGCCGGGCGGTGAGCGCGAGTCGACCCGCGGCCGTCAACCCGTCGCCACCTCGACGGTCGGTCACGCGCCCGTTCCTGGTACCCCGCCCCGCACACTGCCACGGCCCACTCGCGGATGCCGTGCCGTCGCGAGGGTCGGCTCGATCGGTTCCCTCCCGGTCGACGGCATGCGGTCGGAGGGCAGACGTTGCCGTACCGGCGCGGCACGCACCGAGCGCCCGGAGGGAGCCCTCCGAGGGCGGCGGGCGGGGCCGACCGCCGTCGCACCCAAGCGAGTTCGGTTCCGGAGAGGGCGGCTGAGGTGCCGCGAGCGCGACGACGCCGGCAGCACACCGTCGCCCTGCAGGGTCCGCGACGCCGGCCGTCCCGACCTCTTCACGTGCGGCGACGCAGCTCCACCCGGGTCGCCCGCAGTTCGCCGTCGAGCACGCGGAGCGCTCGGACGAGTGCCTCGTGGTCGATCCGGTCCTCGCCGCGCTGGTGCATCAGGGCCAGGGCGTCGCGGAGGTCGGCGGCGTGGCGGACGAGCGCCTGCGCCGCACGGAGGCCGGTGCAAGTGTCCCTGCCGCGGGCCGGGTTGATCCGGCCGAGGTCGTCGAGCGCGTCGAGGTAGGAGTCGACGAGGCGGCACTCCGCGCGCGTCAGCGCCGGCAGCGGCTGCTCGGAGGGGCGGGCGCTCATCCCGGCAAGCCCTGCGCGTCGGCGTTCCCGCGGCCCACCGTCACGCTGTCGGCGAGGCCGTACTCGATCGCTGCTTGCGCGTCGAAGACGGTGTCGCGCTCCAGGTCGGCGGCGATGCGGGAGCGCGGCTGACCCGTGTGATGCGCGAGCAGTTCCTCCAACAGGTCACGGATGCGCGCGATTTCGCGCGCCTGGATCTCCAGGTCGGTCGCCTGGCCGTGCACGGGCTCGGCGAGCGTGGGCTGATGGATGACGACGCGCGCGCCGGGGAGCACCAGGCGCTTGCCCGGCGCCCCTGCCGCCAGCAGCACCGAGGCGGCGGAGGCGGCCTGCCCTAGGCAGCAGGTGCCGACCTCGCAGGTGAGGAAGCGCATCGTGTCGTAGAGCGCGGTCATCGCGGTGACGGAACCGCCCGGCGAGTTGATGTAGAGCCAGATATCCCGCTCGGGGGCGCGGTGTTCGAGCAGGAGCAGCTGCGCCATGACGTCGTTGACGGCGGTGTCGTCGACGGGCGTGCCGAGGAAGACGATGCGCTCCTCCAGCAGCTTGGAGTACGGGTCCATCGAACGGCTGCCGCTGCTCGTGCGTTCGGTGAACTCCGGGAGCACGTAACGGGATTGAGGACGGATGTGCATCGCTCCACCTCTCGTCGCCGGCCGCGGGCGGCACCGTGCCGCCATGCCGCCCTGTCAAAAATGTACAGGACGTACATGCCGTTATGCTGGGGAGCATGACCTACGAGATTCCGGTGACGCAAGCACGGGCGGAGCTCGCCGAGTTGATGAACCGCGTCGTCTACGGCGGCGAGCGGGTCGTCGTCACGCGCCACGGCAGGCCGATCGCCGGCCTGGTCTCCGCGGCTGACCTGCGGAGGCTGGAGGAGGAGAGCGAGCACACCGAGGAGGGCGTGATCAGCACCGTCTCCGACGTCGGCGGATCGGGTTCCGCTGCGGGTGAACGCGGCCGGTTCGGTATCGCCGCACAACAGCGCGACCCGGCCCCCGGCGATCGGGGACCGGGCCGCGCCGGATAGCTCGACCGCTCAACACCGTCCGACGCCGACGAGTTGCCTACCCGGCAGGGCTCGCGGCGCCGACCGCGTTGCTCAGGAGCTCAGCTCCCAGACGGCGTTGGCGAGCGCGTCGGTGTGCAGGTCGAGCGAGTCGGTGTCGATGTTGTCCGTGCCGTCGCAGGCGGAGTGGTAGCAGGGGTCGAACGGCTCGCCCGCCGTGCCTCCCCACTTCTCGGCCTGCTCGGCCGACTTGGTGTACCCGGCGCCGGTGAAGGTACCGCCGACGGTGACGCCCGCGTCCTTGAACGAGGCGTGGTCGCTGCGCCCCGCCGTCTCCTCCGCCGGCTCGGTCTCGACGCCCCGCGCCTCGAACCACTCGGTGAAGACGGCCTCGACCGCGGGGTCGTCGTCGTAGACGAACTGACCCGCGTTGGGCGAGCCGATCATGTCGAAGTTGAGGTAGGTGTCGATCCCGTCGACCTCCTCCTCGCTGAGCCCGTCGACGTAGGAGGAGGAGCCGACCATGCCGAGTTCCTCGGCGCCCCACCACGCGAACCGCAGGTGCTTCGCGGGCTCCAGGTCGCTCTCGGAAACGGCGAGTGCCGTCTCCAGCACGCCCGCCGAGCCGGACCCGTTGTCGTTGACGCCTGCGCCCGCGGAGACCGAGTCGAGGTGGGCGCCGGCCATGACGGTCTGCGCCTCGTCCCCGCCAGGCCAGTCGGCGACGAGGTTGTACCCGGTCGAGCCGCCGGCGGTGAACTCCTGTACCTGCGTCTCGAATCCTGCCGCGTCGAGCTTCTCCTGGAGATACGCGACGGACGCCTCGTAGCCCGGTTCGCCGTGCGCGCGGTTGCCGCCGTTCGCGTCGGCTATGGACTCCAGTTCGTCCAGGTGCCGTTGGACGTTCTCCACGGGTATGTCGGGCGCTGCGGCGGCCTGTTCGCCGCCCTGGCTGGCCTGGGCGCCGGCGGTGCCGAGCAACGCGAAGGCGACGGCCGTCGCGGCGGAGGCGGCCAACGCACGGCGGCGGCGGGGGTGTTGGTGTCTGCGGCTGCGGATACTCACGTGCGGCTCCGATGTGTGTGGGGGGACGTGCGGAGCTGTGCGGCGTCCGAGAATCCCGGGCACCGCCCCGATCGTCAAGACCGCACCACGTCCGCGGAGCGCGCCGATCCCCCGCGCGCACAGGCGCGTTGAAAGCCTTACGTCTTGGCAAAGAACACCCGTACCTCCTGGTCCGGGCTCGTGGTGAAGAGGAAGTATCCCCCTGGCACACCACCGAGCAAGCGACCGGCGCCGCCACCGCAGCGCCGGCACAGGAGGGGGAGGCAGGCAGTGAAGAGACGCAGAGCCCGAATAGCCGCCGCGGCGACCGTCGCAGCGGCGGCGCTCCTGGCAGGAGCCGTCGCGGTACCGTCCGCACTCGCCGACGGCGCCGAGTCGTCCGGCCACCAGGACGGTCGCGCCGAGGCGAAGGGCGCCGCGCTCGCCGCCGCCCGCGCGGCGAAGGCGGGCATCGACTGGGCCGAGTGCCCGAAGGGCTGGGGCCTCGAAGCCCCCGTCGAGTGCGGCACCGTCACCGTGCCCGTCGACTACGCCAAGCCCGACGGGCGCACCATCGAGATCGCCGTCGACCGAGTGGGCAACACCGGCGGCGACGAGAAGCGCCAGGGATCACTCGTCTACAACCCGGGCGGACCCGGGGGCTCGGGGATGCTCTTCCCCGCCCGCATCCCCGACGGCAACGAGCTGTGGGCGAAGGCGGCCGAGGCGTACGACTTCGTCGGCTTCGACCCCCGAGGCGTCGGCCACTCCGCACCCCTCTCCTGCCAGGACGGGCAGGAGTTCGTCAAGGCGCCCAAGCCGGACCCGGTCCCCGACACCGAGGCCGACAAGCGCGCACACCGCAAGCGCGCCAAGGAGTACGCACAGGGGTGCGCCGAGCGCAGCGGCCCGCTGCTCCACCAGATGACGACGCCCAACACCGCGAGGGACCTCGACGTCCTCCGCGCGGCGCTGGGCGAGAAGAAGCTCAACTACCTCGGCGTCTCCTACGGCACCTACCTCGGCGGCGTCTACGCCACCCTCTTCCCCGAGCACGTCAGGCGGATGGTGCTCGACAGCATCGTCAACCCCTCGCGCGACAAGATCTGGTACGGCGTCAACAACGACCAGAACGTCGCCTTCCAGACCCGCTGGGACGACTGGAAGGACTGGGTCGCCGAGCACGACGACGCGTACGGCATCGGCACCACGGCCGCCGAGGTGCAGCGCGAGTGGACGAAGCTGCGGGCGCAGGCGAAGGAGGAGCCCATCGGCGGCGTCGTCGGCCCCGAGGAGCTCCTCGGCTTCTTCCAGAGCGCGCCCTACTACGACACCGCCTGGGCGGAGGTCGCCGCCGTGTGGTCCGCCTACCGCGGCGGCGACGAGGAGGCGCTCGTCGAGGCGGCGGGGCCCGACATGTCCGACGTCGAGGGCAACGCGGCCGACGAGAACGGCAACGCGGTCTACAACGCCATCGAGTGCAGCGACGCCAAGTGGCCCACCGACTGGCGTACTTGGAACCGCGACAGCGAGCGGCTCCACCGCGACCATCCGTTCCTCACCTGGTCCAACACGTGGATGAACCTCCCGTGCGCGACCTGGCCGACGAAGCAGCGGCAGGCGATCGAGGTGGGCTCGCACAAGCTCCCCGACACTCTGCTCGTCTCCTCCACGAGGGACGCCGCCACCCCGTACCCGGGCGCTGTCGAGCTCCACAAGCGGCTCGGCGGCTCACGGCTGATCACCGAGAAGGACGCCGGCTCGCACGGCATCACCAACACGGTCAACCCCTGCATCAACGAACGCGTCGACACCTACCTGCTCACCGGGCGCGTCGACCGCAAGGACGTCACCTGCGGCCCGCACGCCACACCGCGCCCCGAGACGTCCGAGGCGAAGGCGAAGGCGCACGCGGAGGCGGCCCGGTCTCCTGCACTGCCCTAGCGGACCCGACCGTCCGGAGGGCCCGCGCACGACGTGTCGCGGGCCCTCCGGCGCGGGGCGGCCTCAGGCGGGCCCTGGCACCAACGCGCGCAACGGACCGTCGAGTTCGCGGCGGTAGAAGCCGAGGAACCCCTCGGGGTCGGGGCCCGCGTTCATCAGCACCAGGTGGTCGAAGCCGGCGTCCGCGTAGGCGCGCGCCGTGCGCAGGTACGGCTCCGGATCGGGGCCGCAGGGCAGCTCGGTGCGGATGTCGTCGGTCCCCAACCAGGCGCTGGCCGCCTCGAAGTGGGCGGGGTTCGGCAGCTCGCTCATCACCTTCCAGCCCAGCACCATGAACCGCGACCCGTCGAGCGCCGCCTGCGCCGCCTCGTCGGCGTCGGGCGCCCAGGCGACGGGGACCTCCGCGTACCGCGGCCCCTCTCCGCCGGCGGCGAGATAGTGGCGCACCAGCGACTCCTTCGACTCGGTGGCGAAGAGCCCGCCGCCGCTCTCGGCGGCGAGCTTCGCCGCCTGCGCGCCGCCCGCCGCGACGGCGAGGGGGATCGGCCCCTCCGGCAGGTCGAAGACGCGCGCGTCCGCGACCTCGAAGTACCGCCCGTGGTAGGAGCGGTAGCCGCCCTTCCACAGCAGCTGCATGATCTCGATCGCTTCCCGCAGTCGCCTGTGCCGTTCACCGATCGACTGCGGGAACGTCGTCGGACGGTCGCCGACGACGTGCTCGTTGAGCCGCTCGCCCGCACCGAGCCCCAGCGTGAACCGGCCCTCGGAGAGCACCGCCGTGGTGGCGGCTGCCTGCGCGACGATCGCCGGGTGGTAGCGGACGGTCGGGCACGTCACGCCCGTCGCCAGGCCGAGCTTCTCGGTGCGCTCGGCAATCGCGCCGAGCACCGTGAAGGCGAAGGGGGAGTGGCCCTGGGTGTTCAACCACGGGTGGTAGTGGTCGCTGATCTCCACGAAGTCGAATCCCGCCCGCTCCGCGGCCGCGGCCTGAGCCACCAACTCGGCGGGGCCGAACGCCTCGGCGGCGAGCTTGTACCCGATCCTCATCCCGTACCTCCGCTGCCGTGGGTGCACCGTTGGCTGCGGGTGCCGCACGGGGAGACGCGGCAAACCCGCGGATGCCGGTCGGGCGCCGCGGGCGGAACCTGGAAGGGAGCATCCGGAGGGAGGCCGACGTGAGCAAGTACCGCACGCTGGAGACGTACAGGTCCAAGCGCCGCTTCGACGAGACGACCGAGCCGAGCGGGGAGGACGGCCACCGCGGCACGGAGAACGGCAACGCCTTCGTCGTCCAGATCCACGACGCCACCACACTCCACTTCGACGTGCGCCTGGAGGCGGACGGCGTACTGAAGTCCTGGTCGGTCCCGAAGGGGCCGCCGGCGGAGCCGGGGGACCGCCGGCTCGCCATGCCGACCGAGGACCATCCGCTGGCGTACCGGGAGTTCGAGGGCGTCATCCCGCGCGGCGAGTACGGCGCCGGCTCGGTGATCGTCTGGGACGAGGGCAGCTACCGCGTCCTCACCCACGACCGGCAGGGCCGCACGAAGGGCCTCGCGCAGGCCCTCGACGAGGGGCACGTCACCGTCCGTCTCAGCGGCGCCAAGCTCCACGGAGACTGGTCGCTGGTCCGCTTCCGCGGCGACGACGGCTCGGGCGACCGCGAGGCGTGGCTGATGCTCAAGCGCGGCCGTGCGGCGGCACCGAGCGCCTCGCCCGATCCGATCCGAGCCCGCTCGGCGCTGAGCGGGCGCACGCTCAAGCAGGTGGCCCGGAGCGCGGAGTGACCCTGCGCGAGGGCCCCGCGGATCAGCCGCGCGTCGACGCGGCCCCGATCGTCACCATGCAGAGCACGGCCCACGCCAACCACGCCCAGGCGCTGCCGCCGAGCGCCGCGGAGTAAGCCGTCACCACCACGAGTCCGAGCACCGTGCAGACCGTCATGGCCTTCGCCGATCCAGGCATCTCAACGCCCTCCTTCAGCCGGCTGCCGAGCGTCGGGGCCTTCGAGCCCCCGCGCCCCACCCCATGGTCGCCCGGCCGGAGGGGTCCGCGCTACCGCCGTTGCCCTTGGAGCGAGGCGAGGTAGGCGTTGTACGCGGCGAGCTCCTGGTCCCCGTCGCGGTCGGCGACCCGGTCGTGCCGACGGGCCTGCCGCTGCTCGGAGAAGTACCACTGGTACACCAGCGCCAGCAGCACCACCACCGAGGGGATTTCGCTGAACGCCCAGGCGATGCCGCCGGCCGCCGTCTGGTCCCAGAGCGCGGAGACGTCGAGCGAGGCGGGAGGGTCGGCGTAGGTCTCGACCATCGGCTCGGAGGCCATCATCAGCGCGATCCCGAAGAACGCGTGGAACGGCATCCCCGCGAAGAGCTCCAGCATCCGCATCACGTAGCCGGGCCGGTTGGGGCCCGGGTCGACACCCATGATCGGCCAGAAGAAGACGAGGCCGACGGCGAGGAAGTGGACCATCATCGCGAGGTGGCCCGGCTTGGAGCCCATGAGGGCGTCGAAGAGCGGCGTGAAGTAGAGCGCGTACAGGCTCGCGATGAAGAGCGGGATGGTGAAGAGCGGATGCGTGATCGCCCGTACGTAGTGGCTGTGGAGGAGTCGGACGAGGACCTCGCGGGGGCCGGTGCGCTTGGCGCCGTCCGGCCCGCGTCCGGCCGCGGGCAGCGCGCGCAGCGCGAGCGTCACGGGGGCGCCGAGGAGCAGCAGGATCGGCGAGAGCATGCTGATCACCATGTGCTGCACCATGTGCACGCTGAAGAGGACCATGCCGTACTCGTTGAGCGCGGTGCACATCACCAGCGCCACCGTCAGCACGCCGAGCGTGAAGGCGACGGTGCGGCCGACGGGCCAGCCGTCGCCGCGCCTGCGAAGCCGTACGACGGCCGTTCCGTAGAGCAGCAGAGCCAGCACGCAGCCGACGAGGAAGAACGGCTCGCCGGTGAACTCCAGCCCCTGCCCCAGTGTGAACGGCGGCAGCTCCGCCATCGTGCCGTGCCCGCCGTGGTCCATCCGTACTCTCCCGGTTCGCGCCGATCCGCCCGCGCACCAAGGGTATGACCGTGCTCCGGGCGGTCCCGCGGCGGGGCGCCGCACACGAAAGCGGACCGCCCACCGTGGTGGACGGTCCGCCGGAGTCGGGTCAGGCCGGCTGCGTCGCCGCCGTGATGCGTTCCTCGCGCAGCGCCTCGTACCACCGGTCGTCCGTCGGGGGCAGCGCGTTGACGTCGAGCGCCAACTTCACCAGCAGGTCGGCGATCTGCGGATTGCGCGCGAGCACCGGGCCGTGCAT
Source organism: Streptomyces xiaopingdaonensis (assembly GCF_000262345.1). Taxonomy (GTDB): domain Bacteria; phylum Actinomycetota; class Actinomycetes; order Streptomycetales; family Streptomycetaceae; genus Streptomyces; species Streptomyces xiaopingdaonensis. Next base: position 15,725 of record NZ_AJTQ01000363.1, read on the forward strand.
GTAGGTGCCGAAGACGGTGTCGTTCCACGCGCCCTCGGTCCCGTCCCCCGTGCCGTTGCCGCGGCCGAGCCGGACGCGGGCCAACGGGCGGGCGGTCGGGCCGAGATGGGTGATGCCCTGGTGGTTCTCGAACCCGGTCAGCTGGGGGAGGTTCAGCCGCTCGTCGATGTCGCCGAGGACGTCACCGACGCAGCGGTCGGCCTCGCCTCGGGTGCTGGTGACGTCCAACAGCCCCAGGCCCTGGGAGGTTTCGCCGAGGTCGTTGACGAACTCCCGGCCGAGGATCTGATAGCCGGCGCAGACCGAGAAGATGATGGCGCCGTTGTCGACCGCCCGGTTGAGGCCGCCGTCGCGCACGAGGCGCTCGGCGGCGAGCCGCTGCGGACGGTCCTCGCCCCCGCCGATCAGGTAGATGTCCCCGGAGGTGGGGATGGGCTGGTCGGAGCGGATGTCCTCGCGCTGCACCGCGAGGCCCCGCTGTTGCGCGCGCCGCTCCACCACCAGCGCGTTGCCCTGGTCGCCGTAGGTGCTCAGCAGGTCGGGGTAGACCCAGACCAGGCGCAGGCTCGTGTCACTCATGCCGTCAGCTCCTTCGTGCGGACCGCGGTCAGTTGCCGACGACGCGGCGGAGGTCCTGGAATGCGGTGTAGTTGGCGATCGCCTCGATGCGTCCGGGCGGGCACCGGCGCACCGCGTCGTCCGCGTCGTTGCAGACCTGGAAGTCGACGCCGGCCACCTCCAACCGTACTGCGAGGTCCAGCTTCCGGTCGCCGATCACGCAGATCGGGTGGCCGGCGAGACGGGAGTAGTCGACGTCCCAGAGCCACGAGGTGTCGGTGCCGTCGGCGCCGCGTGCGTTGACGGAGAGGAGCACGGGGGCCGGCGGCGCGTCGATGAGCGAGAACGTCTCCAGCCAACCGGCCGGGTTCTTCGCCAGCAGCAGCCGGATGTCGCGCCCCGCGTACTGCACGACGTCGTACCGCCCGGCGACGGCGGTGACCGAGCCCATCCGCTCCAGCGCGACCTGCGGCGCCACCCCGAAGGCGGCGGCGACGGCGGCCGAGGTGGCGGCGTTGGCCTTGTTGGCCCGGCCGGGAAGCTGGAGGCTGATCGGCCACGCCGAGCCGTGCGGGTCGAGGACGTGGTCCCCCGAGAGCGCCCAACTCGGCGTCGGGCGGCGGAAACCGCACTCGGCGCAGAACCAGTCGTCGTCGGGCCGCTGCATCACGCCGCCGCACGAAGGGCAGGACCAGGCGTCGTCCTTCCACTCCTGGCCGGCGGCGACCCACACCACGTTGGGGGAGGAAGAGGCGGCCCACACCACCAGCGGGTCGTCGGCGTTGGCGATGATCACGGCCTTCTGGCCCTGGAGCCCCTCGCGCCAGCGCTCGGCGAGCATCCGCGTCTCACCGGCCCTGTCGAGCTGGTCCCGGGAGAGGTTGAGCAGCGCGATCGCCTTCGGCGTGACGTCGCGCGCGACGCCCGCGAGGTACTTCTCGTCGACCTCGATCACGCCGTACTGCTCCTCGGCGCCGCCCGCGAGCGCGGAGGTGATGCCTGCCGGCATGTTGGCGCCCAGCGCGTTGGAGACGACGCCGCCGTTGGCGCGGAGCGCCTCGGCGATCAGTCGTGTCGTGGTGGTCTTGCCGTTGGTCGCCGAGACGAGCACCACGTCGAGGTGCTGGGCCACCCGTGCGAGGAGGTCGGGGTCGAGTCTGAGCGCCACCTTGCCGCCGATCACCGACCCGCTGCCGCGCCCCGCTGCACGCGACACCGCGGCGGCTGCCCTCCCCGCCGTCACGGCCAGCCGCGAGCGCGGCGACAACGGCTCCGTGTTGCCTGCCATCGTCCTGCATCCTCCTTGCCCCTCGGTAGGGGAGAAGCCTACCGAGATCCACTGCACACCCCGAACCCTGCCACCCCTACGCGATCACCTGCACGGTTCCCGGCCGGAGTTGCACCGTAGCCTGACGGGCATGCGACGCGGTCCCATTCCGGGCGGCTCGGGAGCCGTCCGCCCCCTGCTGCTCCATCCCGACCCGCTCCTGCGGGCACCGAGCCGCGAGGCGACGGCCGAGGACGGGCCGCTCGCTCCCCTCGCCGAGGACATGTACGCCTCGATGTACGCGGCGGAGGGTGTCGGCCTCGCAGCCTGCCAGATCGGCGTCCCGCTGCGCCTGTTCGTCTACGACTGCCCGGACGACGAGGAGCGCAGGCACAGGGGAGCGCTCGTCAACCCGCGCCTCGTCGAGGCCGACGGGCCGACGGTGCGCGGACCCGAGGGGTGTCTCTCGCTCCCGGGGCTCGAGTCCTCGACGCCCCGCCCCGACCATGCCGTCGTCGAGGGGTACGACCTCGCGGGCGCGCCGGTGCGGGTCGTGGGCACCGGCTTCTTCGCGCGCTGCCTCCAGCACGAGCTCGACCACCTCGACGGCGGCCTCTACCTCGACCGACTCTCGGGGATGCGGCGCCGGTTGGCGGTGCGCAGGGCCGGGCGCAGGCCGTGGCGGCGGCGTGCGGGGGCGCGCGTGCGGTAGGTCAGAACCCGGGGGCGCCCGGGCGGTCGTCCGCCTCGGTGAGCCCGCCCCAGAGCAGGTCGGCGAGGTACCGCACCAACTGCTCGCGGGGCACGGGCTGTTCGCCCAGCCACCAGTCGCCGGCCGCGTGCATCATGCCGACGATGCCGTGGCCCCAGACCCGCGCGCGGTCGACCCCGTCGGGGCCGAGGTCGAGGCGCTCGCCGACGACGGTCGCCAACTCCTCGCCGAGACGCCGCAGCAGCGGTGCCGAGTGCTGCCCGGCGTCGAAGTCCTGCTCGCCCGCGGGCCCCGTCTCGGCAGGGTGCATGAGGAAGCGGTAGACCTGCGGGTGGGTCTCGATGGCGGTGAGGTAGGTGTCGAGCGTCGCCTCGACACGGCTGCGCCGCTCGCGGGGAGCGTCGAGGGCGGCGCGCAGGGAACGCAGGAGTGCGTCGGTGTGGCGTGAGGCGAGGGCGCGGTAGAGCCCTTCCTTGTCGCCGAAGTGCCGGTAGAGGATGGGCTTGGTGATGCCCGCCTCGGCGGCTATGGAGTTCATGGAGGCGCCGGGGCCGTCCCGCAGGACGACGCGGTCGGCTGCGTCGAGGAGTTCGCGGCGCCGCTCGGTGGTGTCCTGGCCCTCGCGTCCTTCGGGTCCGGCGCGCCCGCCGTTCCGCTGCGTCTTGTTCATCTGTTCCTTCCGCCCCGGCGTCCGTACGTCTCCCCTGCGCAACGTAGCACCACCGCCACGAAAGCCGTCGTGAAGGCGGGAGTTGACACAATTACTCGCTGGTAACACACTGACCGAATTACCGATGGTAACCACTGTGAGATTGGGTGGAGGCACGGCGATGGGCGATTCCGGGTTTGCGATCGACCTCAACGACGATCAGAAGGAGGTCCGCGACTGGATTCACGGGTTCGCGGCGGACGTGATCCGGCCGGCGGCCGCCGAGTGGGACGAGCGGGAGGAGACCCCCTGGCCGATCATCCAGGAGGCGGCGAAGATCGGCCTCTATTCGCTCGACTTCTACGCCCAGCAGTTCTTCGACCCGACCGGCCTCGGCATCCCGCTCACCATGGAGGAGCTCTTCTGGGGCGACGCCGGTATCGCCCTCTCGATCGTCGGCACCGGGCTCGCGGCCGTCGGCGTCCTCGCCAACGGGACCGAGGAGCAGATCGGCACCTGGGTCCCGCAGATGTACGGCGATCAGAACGACGTCAAGGTCGCGGCCTTCTGCTCCTCGGAGCCGGACGCCGGCTCCGACGTCGCCGCGATGCGCACCCGCGCCGTCTACGACGAGGCGAAGGACGAGTGGGTGCTCAACGGCACCAAGACGTGGGCGACCAACGGCGGCATCGCCAACGTCCACGTCGTCGTCGCGGTCGTCGACCCCGAACTCGGCTCGAAGGGGCACGCCTCCTTCGTCGTCCCGCCGGGTACGCCGGGGCTCAGCCAGGGGCAGAAGTTCAAGAAGCACGGCATTCGCGCCTCGCACACCGCCGAGGTCGTCCTGGAGGACGTGCGCATCCCGGGGCACTGCCTGCTCGGCGGCAAGGAGAAGCTCGACGAGCGCCTCGCCCGCGCCCGCGAGCGCGCCAAGGCGGGGGAGCGCGTGAAGAACGCCGCGATGGCGACCTTCGAGGCCTCGCGTCCCGCCGTGGGCGCCCAGGCCGTGGGCATCGCGCGCGCCGCGTACGAGGTGGCGCTCGAATACGCCAAGACCCGTGAGCAGTTCGGCCGTCCCATCATCGACAACCAGGGCGTCGCCTTCCAGCTCGCCGACATGCGCACACAGGTCGACGCCGCGCGTCTGCTGGTGTGGCGGGCCTCCTGGATGGCCGCGGCCGGGCGGAAGTTCGACTCGGCCGAGGGGTCCATGTCGAAGCTGTACGCGGGGGAGACGGCGAAGAAGGTGACCGGTCAGGCGATGCAGCTGCTCGGCGGCAACGGCTACACGCGGGAGTACCCCGTCGAGCGGATGCACCGCGACGCCGCGATCTACTCGATCTTCGAGGGCACGGCCGAGATCCAGCGCCTGGTGATCGCGAGGACGGTCTCGGGGATGCAGATCCGCTGACGCCTGCGGACGGGCGCGGACGTGGAAAGGCGCCGGCCAGGACGGGGGAGCCTGGCCGGCGCCGGTCTGCGGAACGAGGGGGCGTCCGAAGCGCCGCCCGCGTGTAGTTCAATTATAAACCATACGGGAGTGCACCCACGCAACCCTCGCGCCGCACCCGTTCAACTCCCGCGCACCGACGTGCCGTTCGCCGGCAGCGGCCCGCCGCGCGGCAGCAGCAGCACCCGTACCAGGTGGGGCGTCGCCGCGGCGACGGCCGGATCTCCCCCGAGCGGCAGGGCGACCGGCGCGAGCCCCGACGCCACCAGCGCACGCACCGCCCGGTGCGCGGGGTTCGGCCCCGTCTCCTTCTCGTCCTCCGGCGGTTCGACGGTCCTGGCTGCGGCGAGCCGCGGCCCCCGCACCACCCGGCGACCGGACGCGCACACGGCCAGGGCGAGTTCGAGCGCCCCCGTCAGCGCACGCGCAGCGCCCCCCGCGCACCGTACCGCCACCGCGCGGCCGTCGAGCGTCACGGCGTACGTCGCCAGGCCGAGCGCGCCCGTCAGCTCGTGGACGGCCAACTCCCCGCCGTACGCGCGCAGTGCGCGCCAGAGCGCGCCCCTCGACCCGCCGTCCCCGAGCCCGACCCGGGGGAAGAGCTCGGAGCCGCCCGCAAGCACCGTCCACACCACCTGCTCGGCGAGCGAGTGCAGCGCGGCGTCGAGCGCCTCGCCGACGCTGCGGCCCCCCGCGACGCCGGCCGGCGGGTGCGCTCGCGCGGGCTGCGCGGGATGCGGCGGGACGAGAGGCCCCGGCGGCAGCGCCCGCGGACGTGAGGCCGACAGGTCCCAGCCCCACAACGGGCCCTCGACGCCCCGCCATTCCCTCAGTTGTGCCTGCGCCGCGTATCCGGCGAGCGCGTCGAGCAGGGCGCTCTCCCAGGCGGCCGCCCGCGTCCTCGCCACGGCCACGACCGACGGCGCCGACGGCTCGCGCCCCGCGGCCCGGTACACGTACCGTCCACCCGCCGAGACGGTCTCCTCGACGCCGGCGAGCACCCCGGTGAACGGGTCGACCAGCGCCCCCGCCCGCTCCCGCAAGCCCCCCGCCGGCAGGGGGGCCGAGGAGAGCCACCCCTCCAGCTCGCGGCGTGCGCGCGCCACCGCGCTCTGGGCGAGGCACCAGGACTCCGTGCCCGACCTCTTGCGCACCGCCGGCACCACGTGCCTGCTCCACGTCGACTCGACGGCGTCGACGCGTACCGCCGTCGACCGCGCCCACCAGGCGACGTCGGGGCGCACCCGGCCCGCGAGGTACCGGAGGCACTCCCCGGCGACCTGCTCGGCGACGACGGCCGCCAACCGGCCCCCGAGCACCGGCGCTTCGCGCCCGGGGTCCTGCGCACCCAGCCGCTCGTGGAGCGCCCCCGCGCAGGAGTCGACGGCGCCGGCGGGCCCGACCCACACCTCCCCGGGCCGCGCCACCACCTGGCACAGGGCGGTGCCGCGCGCCCCGCACACGGCAGCGGCCCCGCTCCGTGCGCCCTCGGCCGCCGCTTCCGGAAGCTGCACCACCAGGTCGCTCTCGCGGCACAGGACGCCGAGCGAGGATGTCCGGCGGAACGCGACCCGTTGGGCCGGGTCGCGGCGCGCCTCGCCCGCCGCCCGCCTCAACTCCGGTTCCTCCGCCGCCGGATAGCCCGTCACCCCGACCTGTCGCCACCCGGACCTGAGCCCGGCGCGCACCACCTCGTCCAGCAGAGCGCCCTCGCCGACGACGGTGACCTGCGCGGCGCGGACCTTCGCGAAGCGCTTGGCCGCCTCCCCGCGTTCCTTGCCGAGCGTGGCCAGCACGCCCTCGTACAGGTGCAGTTCGGATTCGCTCGGCAGCGGCGGCTCCTCGGCGGCTTCCCGCTCCGGGCGGCGGGGGAGGGGGAAGGCCAACGGCACCGAGCCCGACGCGTCGTCCCTCGGGGGTGGGCGCATGGCGTCTCCTGGTGTCCTGGGTGTTCCGCGCCCGTTCCGTACGCGGGCGACGCGGCTCCGCCAGCGTCCTGCCCCGCACGGCGGACACCGGTGGTCTTGCCTCGTCACGCCCTTCCCACGCGTACCCGGACGGCGAATCGCCCGATCGTGTCGGGCGTACGTCGGCGCTTTCGCGGGCGTGGGAAGAAGCCCGCGCGCCCGGTCGTTGCCGGCGGTTCACCGGGTGTTCGATGCCGCGGGAAGCTCATCCCGCGGCCATGTCCTAGCCCTGTACGCGTCAAAAACTCGTCTTCCCCGAGCACTGCAATCGAGGCGACCACCCTCGCGCGTTCCCAGAGAGGCAGTGCTTTCCGTGACGCAGACCCCACCGGCACACTCACCCGAACTCCGCGCAGCGGCACGCCACTTCGGCCGGCGCGGATTCCTCACGGCCACCGGCGCGGCCACCGCGCTCGCCTTCGCCTTCCACCTGCCGCAGAACGCGCACGCCGCCGAGGGCTCGGCCCGCGGCCTGCCGGACGACCCGTTCACGCTCGGCGTCGCCTCGGGCGACCCACTGCCCGACTCCGTGGTGCTGTGGACGAGGCTCGCGCCCAGCCCCTACGAGCCGGGCAACGGCATGCCCCGGGCGCGTTTCACCGTCGAGTGGGAGATCGCGGAGGACGAGCGCTTCGCCCGGGTCGCCGCGCGCGGACAGGCGGCTGCGCACCCGGAGTTCAACCACACGGTCCACGTGGAGGCCGGCGGTCTGCGCCCCGAGCGCCTCTACCACTACCGCTTCCGCGTCGGCACCTGGATCAGCCCCGTCGGCCGCACCCGCACCGCGCCGGCGGCCGGCTCGGAACCCGGCAGGCTCCGGTTCGGCCTCGTCTCCTGCCAGCAGTACACGGACGGCTACTGGACGGCGCACAAGCACCTCGCCGAGGAGGACCTCGACCTCGTCCTCCACCTCGGCGACTACCTCTACGAGTACCCCGTCGACTCCGCAGGCGGTGCCCGCGCCTACACCGACCGCACCCTCCCCGCCGTCTTCGCCCGCGAGACCGAGACGCTCACCGACTACCGCCTGCGGTACGCGCTCTACCGCTCCGACCCCGACCTGCGCGCGGCCCACGCCGCCCACCCCTTCGTCGTCACCTGGGACGACCACGAGGCCGACAACAACTACGCAGGCGACACCCCCGAAAACGACGTACCCCCCGAGGAGTTCCTCATCCGGCGCGCCTCCGCCTACCGCGCCTACTGGGAGAACCAGCCGCTGCGCGCACCGCAGCGCCCCTCGGGGCACGACATGCGCCTCTACCGCCGCCTCCACTACGGCCGCCTCGCGCAGTTCGACGTCCTCGACACCCGCCAGTACCGCTCCGACCAGGCGTACGGGGACGGCTGGCAGCGCCCGGGACCCGACTCCGAGGACCCCTCGCGCACCCTCACGGGCAGCAGCCAGGAACGCTGGCTCCTCGACGGTTGGCGCTCCTCCACGGCGCGCTGGAACATCGTTCCGCAGCAGGTGACGTTCGCGCAGCGGCGCAACTCGACGGAGAAGGACTACGAGTTGAGCATGGACGCCTGGGACGGCTACCCCGCGTCCCGCAGCCGCGTCCTCGACGGCGCGGCCTCGGCCGACGTGCGCAACCTCGTCGTCCTCACCGGGGACGTCCACGTCCACTACGCCTTCGACCTCAAGGCCGACTTCGACGACCCCGACTCCCGCACCGTCGGAGCCGAACTGGTCACCACGTCGATCTCCTCGGGGAAGGACGGCACCGAGCGCCCCGCCGACTGGGAGACGTACATGGCCGCCAACCCGCACATGCGCTTCTACGACGGCCGCCGCGGCTACGTCACCGTGGACCTCGAACCCTCGGGTGCGCGCGCCGACTTCAAGACCGTCCCGTACGTCACCAGCCCGGGCGCCGGACTCACGACGGCCGCCTCCTTCGCGATCGAGGACGGCCGCCCCGGCCTGCAGGGCGCCTGAACCACCGACGCGCTCCGGCGGTCCGGCCGGAGCGCGTCCTCCGTCCTCGCGCCGGACCGGCGCGGCAGTACGGCCCCCGCGCACGCCGAACCGCCCGGCGCAGGTGTTGCGGCACCGGCGCACCCAGCGGACCGACACGAAGCCACGTGCGCCTGCGCCGACGGCCCTCGCCCCTAGGCTCACCGGCATGAGATCCCCGCGCGGTCCGCAGGCGCCGCTCCCCGCCCTCGCGAGCCGCTGGCGGAGCCCTCTGCGCGGTCCCTGGCTGACCTCGCTCCTCGGTCTCGCCCTGCTCGCCGGGGCGCCGGTGCTGTTCCTCACCGGCCTGCTCTCGCACGCCGCCTACCACCCCGACCTCGCGCCCGCCAACGACACCACCCCGGGCAGCGGCCTCCTCGGCATCCCGCTGGTGCCGTGGCCCACCCAGCCGCGCTGGCTCTACCGACTCACCCAGGGCGTCCACGTCACCCTCGGCGTCGCGCTCGTCCCGGTCCTCGCCGCCAAGCTCTGGTCCGTCATTCCGCGGCTCCTCGCGAACCCGCCGTTCCGCTCGCTCGCGCAGGCCCTGGAGCGGATCTCCCTCCTCCTTCTCGTCGGCAGCGCCCTCTCGCAGTTCGCGACCGGCATCCTCAACATCCAGCTCGAATACCTCTTCCCCGGCTCCTTCTACCCGCTCCACTTCTACGGCGCGTGGATCTTCGCCGCCGCCTTCGTGCTGCACGTCGCGCTCCGGCTCCCGCTCGCCGTCCGTACGCTCCGCGACGGCGGCCTCCGCGCACGCCTGCGCACCACCGCCCCCGAACCCCCGGACGCGCACGGCCTCGTGGCGACCGACCCGGCTCCGCCGACGCTCTCCAGACGGGGCGCCCTCGGCGCCGTCGGCCTCGGCTCGCTCACGCTCACCGCGGTCACCGCCGGGCAGAGCCTCGGCGGCCCCCTCCGCTCGACGGCCCTGCTCGCCCCGCACGGGCAGACGCCCGGCAGCGGTCCCGTCGGCTTCCCCGTCAACACCACGGCAGCGGCCGCCGGCGTCGCACACGCGGGGCCCGAGTGGACGCTCCACCTCCACGGGCCGCACGGGCGCCGGACCCGGCTCGACCGCGACGACCTCGCCGAACTCCCGTGGCGCCACGCCGCGTTGCCGATCGCCTGTGTCGAGGGCTGGTCCACCGAGGACCAGCACTGGGCGGGCGTCGCGCTGCGGACCCTCGCCCGGCTCGTGGACGCCGACGACCCCGCGCTGCCCGTCTTCGTCCGCTCGCTCCAGCGGCAGGGCCCCTTCCACCAGGTGGCGCTCACCGCGGAGCAGGTCGCGGACGCGCGCTCGCTGCTGGCGCTCCGCGTCAACGGGGCCCGGCTCTCCGACGACCACGGCTATCCGGCCCGCGTCGTCGTGCCCGCCGCACCCGGTGTCCTCAACACCAAGTGGGTGAGCGAACTCCGGTTCGGCGAGGGGACGTGGCCGTGAGCCGCGGCTCGCCGCGCCTCCTCGGCAGCCCCGCGGCGCTGCTCGGGACCGTCGGCTCCTTCGCCGTGACGGCGTACGCCGGCTGGCGGCTGCTCGGGCCCCAACCGCTGCCCGTCGCCCTGTGGTTGCTCGGCGCCGCCGTCGTCCACGACACCGTCGTCCTGCCGGCGTACACGCTGCTCGACCGTGCGCTGTCGCGCCTCGTGTCCGGTGCGGGGCCGGTGCGGAACTTCGTGCGCGTCCCCGCATGGCTCTCGGTCCTGCTGCTCGCGGTGTACTGGCCGCTGATCCTGCGCACCTCGGACCGCTTCGCCCCGCACACGGGCCTGCGGATCGAGCCGTACCTGTGGAACTGGCTCCCCCCCCG
>NZ_AJTQ01000364.1 GCF_000262345.1 Streptomyces xiaopingdaonensis
CCTCTTCGCGGTCTCGGGCGTGTGGTACGCGGTGCGACGGACGCGACGCGTGGGCGCCTAGCCGAGCCGAACGAGCCCGCGGCCGGCGGGAGTCCGCGGCTACGGCGCCACCCGTGCGACGGCTCCTCCTTCGAGGGCGATCCAGAGGGCGCCGTCGGGACCCACGGTGATGCCGTGCGGTTCGGACGACGGCAGCTCGTACTCCGTGACGTCACCGTCCGCCGCGACGCGGCCGACGCGGCCGGCGCCCCACTCGGTGAACCAGCACTCGCCCGCTGACGTGGCGGTGATGGCGTGCGGCCGGGCCTCGGGGTCGGGGAGGGGGAACTCCTCGACCGCGCCGTCCGTCGAGATCCTGCCGATCCGGCCGGCCGCGATCTCGACGAACCACAGCGCCGAGCCGTCGCTGGTGAGGCCGACGGGCGCCGCTTCCGCGGTGGGCAGGGCGTGGAGGGCGACGTCGCCGCCGACCGTGATCCGGCCGATCGCGTGCGCCTGGTTGAGAGTGAACCACAGGGCGCCGTCAGGGCCGTTGACGATCGCGGAGGGGAAGGCGCCGGTGACGGGCAGGGGGAACTCGGTGACCTCTCCGCCGGCCGTGATCCGGCCGATGCGGTCGGAGTGGAGCTCCGCGAACCACATGGCGCCGTCAGGTCCCGCGGTGATCCCGTACGGCCCGCTGCCCGGTGTCGGGGTGGGAAAGGAGTCGATCTGCCCGGCGGCGGTGACGCGGCCGATCCGGTGGTCCCCGTACCGGGCGAACCACAGCGTGCCGTCCGGCCCGGGCGCGATCGCGGTGGGGCTGCAGGCGGGCGCATCCAGCGGATACCAGGTGAGTTCCCCGTCGAGCGTCAGACGTGCGAGGCGGCCGCTGCGCGCGAAGGTGAGCCAGAGCGCGGCGTCGGGGCCGGCCGCGATGCCGTACGGGCCGGTGCTGCCGTCCGTCACGGGGATCTCCCGGACGGTCGGGGCGTCGTTCATGGCAACTCCTCGGGCGTGAACGGTTGTTCGGGCCCACGTCCGCGCCGGGGCGGGTTGCGGTCGTCCGGGGCCGGAGGCGTCGCGTCGACCTCGGGCTGCGAACGAGGCAACGCCCGCGGGCCATGCCCGGAGGCGTCGAGCTGCGGGCCGGTGCCGTCACACACTGCGTGCCGGCGCGCGACGGCTGCAAGCCCGTTTCCGCGTCCCAGCCTGTGGCCACACGGGTGGCTTGCTGCGACACCGCCCCGGCGAGCCGTTCATCCCCTCGACGCCCCGCCTCCGCGGAAGCGCGTCCTTTGGCTTGCACCGCGCACAGGACCAGGCAGGCGCCGAGTGCGGGGGAGCAGTCACCGTCTGACTCAACGGTGGAGTCGCCCTGTTTCACCCGGTGTTCGACCCTGTCGGTGAGGCGCCCTCGTATCCGGACAGCGCTTCCGCCTGTACCACCCCGTCGCCGACCGCCGGTCCTGCCCGTCGTAGCGGGGCACCACCCGCCGTCCTCGGCGCCGATCCGCCGCGGCAGGCCCTGTTCGCGCGCCGCCCCGGCAAGAGCCTCGCGCACATCGCGTCCACCCGTGGTCTTCCGCCCGCACCAGGACCGGCGCCCAACGGCTTCCGAAACCGGGCGACTTGCCGGTGGCTGCGGGAGAACGCCGTACCGCAGCCACCGGCAGCCGGCCGTCACCGCCCCGCGTGCTCGGCCACCACCTCCACGACCTCCCGCACCTGCGCGCTGATCGCCTCTCGGTTGCGCTCGAAGACCGGATCGCTGACCCGGCCGCCGTCCGGCACGCTGTTGTCCTCGCCGAACTCCAGTACCGGCGTGTGGAGATGACCGCCCGCGATACGCGCCCCCACCGCGTCGCGCAGCAGCGTCGCCCGGTAGGCGATCTCGTTCGACAGGTAGTTGCCGCCGCCCCCGGCCCGGGCCGTCGAACCCGGCGTCGGCCCTTCGGGCCGCTCCACCGGCTCCCCGCTGCCCGACGGGATCTCCGTCACCGCCGTGTTGTCCCGCACCGGGAACCTTCCCGTGTCCGCGTCGACGATCGCCCGGTACGGCAGCGACGTCACCGTCCACTGCGGCTGCGGAACGGGAGTGGGCACACCGGGCGGCACCGGGACCGTCTCCGCGCGGGACACGCGTACGTTGTCGGGCGAGCCGCCCCGCCACGCCCCGTTGTACCGCTCGACGTCGAACCGGCCCGGGCTGCCCTGGCTGACGGTGATCAACGCGTCCGTCTGCCGCGCCCCTTGGCGCAACGCCGGCAGCAGCGCCTTCTCCACCATGCCGTCGGCGAAGTCGTCCCAGCGCACGGGGAAGAGCATCGTCTCCACCCGGGCCCGCTCGCCCGACGCGGTCCGCACCACCTTGCCGTCCAGCGCCAGCGCCGCAGCCCCCGACGGGTTGCTGCGCCGTATGTCCTCGTCCAGTTGGAACGGATCGAAGCCCGTGACCACCACCCGCCGAAGCCCGTCCGACTCGGCGGGCAGCCGCGCCGAGTCGTGGCCGCGCGAGGCGACCTCCAACCTCTCCAGCAGCCGCGTCCGACGCTCCTCCGTGAGCGCGAACGAGGGGGACCAGCCGCGCAGTGCCTTCGTCATCCCCAACCGTGCCCAGTACAGCGGCCGATCGTCACCGCGGCTCAGCTCGCCGCCCGCCGAACCACGCCCCTGCACCCGGTCGACAGCCCGCTGCCAGAGCCGCTTGCCGTGCCGCACGACGACGCGCTCGGCCTCCCCGGCCGACCGCGCCTCGCCCAGCGCACGCCGGAACGCGGGAGCCGCGTCGTCGAAGCCGCTGCGCCGGAGAACCTCCCGCGGCTCGTCCTGCGCCAGCC
>NZ_AJTQ01000365.1 GCF_000262345.1 Streptomyces xiaopingdaonensis
TGTGGGCGCCCCGCCGCCGACGTCGGCGGCCTCGGCACCCGACACCGGCAGCACGACCGCGAGCGCCGTCCCTGCCACCGCCGCCCGCACCAACTGCCGCCGTGTCCTCGCGGAACCTCTCGCACGCTGTCTGTTCATGCCGTCCTCTCGACGCGGTGGACATGCCGACGGCATCCGATCATGAAGCGCCCGCCGGCGGAAGACCGCAGGCCGGCCCCCGCGCACAACAGCCGGGAGAGGCCGGCCCCTTGCCGAGGCATAGGATCGGGGCGTGGGGGAACGGACCTGTCCGACGAGAGCGCGCGCCGTCTCGGCAGCGGTCGCGCTCGGCGTGCTTGCCGGATGCGGCCCGCCGGCAGCCGGCACCGACCCCGCCCCGCCGACCGACACGAAACGGTCCGCGCCGCAGGCGCCGCCCGCCGGTGTCCGCTTCGACTACCAACTCGGCGGTGCCTCCCCGCTGCCCGACGGCGCAGGGCTCGTCGTCCGCGACAGCACGGCTTCCCCCGCCCCGGGCGTCTACAACGTCTGCTACGTCAACGGGTTCCAGACCCAGCCGGCCGCACGCGGAACCTGGCTGGCGCACCACCGCGACCTCGTCCTCGACGACGCCGAGGGCCACCCCCTCGCCGACGAGGAGTGGCCGGACGAACTCCTCCTCGACACCTCGACCGCCTCCGGCCGGGCCCGCCTGACCGACGTGCTCGGCGAATCCGTGGCCCGCTGCGCGAAGAAGGGCTTCGAAGCCGTGGAGATCGACAACCTCGACTCCTTCACCCGCTCCCGCGGCGCGCTCACCCCCGAGGACAACTTCGCTCTCGCGGCGGCGCTCGCCCGCACCGCCCACGCCGCCGGCCTGGCGATCGGCCAGAAGAACGCAGCCGAATTCACCGCACGCGGCAAGCAGGCGGGCTTCGACTTCGCCGTCGCCGAGGAGTGCGCGCAGTACGACGAGTGCGCCTCGTACACCCGCGTCTACGGCGCCCGCGTCCTCGACGTCGAGTACACCGACAACCTGGACACCGACTTCTCCCGGGTATGCCGCGCCCCCGACACTCCCCGGTCGACGATCCTCCGCGACCGCGCCCTGGCCCCGGCCGGCCAACACGACCACGTCTACCGCCGCTGCTGACGGCGCCGACCGCCGCCGCACCACCGCACGGGCACGCCGAGCCCCGCACCTCTGCTGGCTGCCGCTGCCCGCAGCGGGCTCTCGGCCTTCCTGCTCTCAGAGCCTCGGACGAAGTCCATCCCCGGCAGACGATGCGGCGCCGGGCGGATCTCGCGCTCCTCGTCGGAAGAGTGGACGAAAACCCGGCCCAGAGCCTCGGCCCACCACTGCCCAGGCCTCACAGGCACGCCGGAAACCCCAACCGCCTTGTATGCGCGCCGAGTCAGAAGCGGGCGCCCGCAGGCCGAACCACCCCTCGGTGCGGTCGGTCTCCGCGCCGCCGGTCACGCGCGCCGTTTCCCGTGCATACGGTGGCGCGAGCGAGGAACCCGAGCCGCGGATGTGGGAGTGCTACCGCGGCCGTGGCGCCCCGGTGCGCTCCGGTCGGAAGCCGACGAGGAAGGCGGTCCCCGGCATGGTCCGTAAGAAGGTGGAAGGCGACGAGGACGAACGTCGCGCCGCAGCCCACGAGGCCGAGAAGGCGGGCGACCGGCCGAGCGCCCGGGGCGAGACCACGGGCGCCTCGAAACAGCCCCGCCACCTCAAGGGCGGCGACGCCGCCTCCCACGAGAAGAAGGTGGGAGCCCTGCACCGCGGGAAGCAGGAGTGGAGAGCGGGCGACCTCGCCGAGGAGGACGTGTACGACAAGGCGGCGACCGAGCCGACCCGCGACTTCCGGGACCGCGGCACCCAACCGTACGACGCGCGGCACGAGAGGGTCTTCCGCGCACTCGCCGAGAGGGAGGAGGCAACGGGCGGCGAGGCGGTCCCCCTCCACGACGTGGCGCAGGAAGCCGGACTGCCCCTCGAGGAGACCCGCGTGGTCCTGCACGACCTGGTGTCGGTCCACCGCCTCGCCAACGAACTCCAGGAGAGCGAGGCGGGAGCCCTGTACCAGGTCGCCTCCCGCGCCTGACCCCGGCCCGCCCGGCGGACGGGGATGGCTACCCGACGTCCCCGCGAGATCGCCCGAAGTGGCCGGAGAGCCGACGGAGTCCCCCCGTGGCCCGCCCTCGCCGCTCGCCCGCGTCCCCGTACGGAGCGACGACCGCGGGCGGGATCTCCGCGTCGACCAGGAAGTGCAGCACCACCGGTGACTCACACCGCAGCGCCGCATCCCAGGCCGCGCCCACCTGCTTGGGCACTTCGCAGCGCACGCTCTCCATACCGGCAAGCCGGGCGAAGTCGGCACAGGAAAAGCCGACCGCCGCACCGGAAGCCCCGCGCCTGGACAGGAGCAGACCGGGATCGACGCCGTCGAGTACGCAGAGCACCAGGGCGGACCCACCGTCGAACCGGCGCCTGACCGCCAGCAGACTCTCCGCCCCGGTCTCCCGGAAACGGTCGCCGTCGAGGAGGGCGATCACCGGCCGATCCGGGTGGGCCAGACGAGCCGCGACCGCGTACGGCAGCCCTCCGCCCCTGGTGGCCCGGTTCTCGGCGACGACGGCACGCATCCCGTTGCGCAGAGTGAGGTTGCGAGCCCACCATGCCGCCACCGGCCCGGAGTCGGCGGTGAGCACGGTGCGCTCGGGAAGCCGCGCGGAGAGTTCGGCCGCGACGGCCTCCGGGTTGACGACGCGGCCGAAGTGGCGGCGGGCCCTGCTGTCGCGCTCCTCCCGCCACGTCCGCACCTCCTTCTCGATCCACCCCCGCCAGCCTCCGTCGGTGCGGCGCTCCAGCCGGGGCACGAGCGCCTCCAGGGCCTCGACCGGGAGTCCCGGCAACTCCACGTCCGCGGGGAAGCCGTCCGCGTCCTGTCCGACGGCGACCACACGGACCCGCGCCGGCTCCGGCAGCCACTCACCGTGCGGGAACCCGCCGCCGACGACGAGGAGGCTGTCGCACCGCGCCAGCATCCGGCGCGTGGCCGGAGTGGCCAGCGGCCCGGCGGCCCCAGTGACGAGCGGCAGGTCGTCGGGGAGCACGTCGCGGGCCGCCGCGGTCTTGGCAATGCCTGCACCCAGCACCTCGGCCGCCCCCAGCGCCCCGCCGCCGGCGTCGCACGCGCCGCGGCCGAGGACGACGGCGGGGCGGCTCCCTCGCCCGAGGAGGTCGGCCGCGCGCTGCACGGCGGCCTCGTCCGGCAGCGGAAGCGAAGAGCCGTCGCCTGCGGTCCTGGAGTCGGCTGCCGCCGCCTTCGCAGCCAGTACGTCCCGCGGCACGACGACCACGGACACACCGCGCCGATCCGCGGCCGCCGCGAAGGCCTCGTCGAGCAGCCGCGGAAGGTCCCCCGGCCGCGCGGCAGTTGACGCGTACTCGGCGACGTCGCGGAACAGCCGGTCGAGACGGCCCGAGTCATGCCGGGGCACCGACGGCGTCCCGGCGGTCAGGCCGACGAGGGCGACCACCGGTTGCCGGTCGAGCGCGGCATCGTACAGCCCTCCGAGCAGCCGCACGGCCGCCGCTTCGGACGAGACGACGCAGCAGCCCACCGAGCCGGTGAGCTTCGCATGGCCGCACGCAGCCACGGCCGCGTCCGCCGCGTCGGCCAGCCGGAACAGCTCGGGGCCGCCTTCGGGGACGGCGAACGGCTCACCGGTCTCCGCCGCGCAGCCGTACACCACCGTCACACCGCGCGCCCGCAGGTGCGCCCACACCGCGTCGGAGACCTGAGCCACTCCGTCCTCCTCGGTGAGTGCAGCGATCGGTCGGGGACTGCCGCAACCAAGACGGTCACGAAACTTCATGTTTGTCCGTTTTGCGGGGTTGGTATGCCTCGATGTCCGGGCGTCTGCCGCAAGGGCTGACGCGCGACGACCGCCCGGACCAACAGCCGGCGTCCCGGCGCCGATCGGTGGCGACTCGAAGAGGCACGAGGGAGGCGGACGGAGTGCCGGCGTCAGAGAGCCGCGGCGAGCGCGCGGCACGCAGCGGCGAACGCGTCGCCACGGCCCTCGACCAGCGGCTGCCGGTGATGCAGGCCGGACGGCAGTTCCTGCGGAAGGCGTTCCCCGACCACTGGTCCTTCCTGCTCGGCGAGATCGCCCTCTACTGCCTCGTCGTCCTCGTACTCACCGGCGTCTTCCTGACGCTCTTCTTCCAGCCGGGGATGGCCGAGCACACCTACGCGGGCTCCCACGCCCCGCTGCGGGGCGTACGGGTCTCCGACGCGTACGCGTCCGTGCTGCGCATCAGCTTCGACATCCGCGGCGGGCTCCTCATCCGGCAGATCCACCACTGGGCCGCGCTCGTCTTCGTCGCAGCCATCGGCCTCCACCTGCTCCGCATCTTCTGCACGGGCGCCTTCCGCCGCCCCCGCGAGGGCAACTGGATGATCGGCGTGACCCTCTTCCTGCTGGCGCTCCTCGAAGGGTTCTGCGGCTACTCGCTCCCCGACGACCTCCTCTCGGGGACCGGCCTGCGCACCGCCGAGGGCATCATGCTGTCCCTCCCCGTCGTCGGCAGCTACGTACAACTCTTCGTCTTCGGTGGCGAGTTCCCCGCCCACGACATCCTCCCGAGGCTCTACGCCGGACACGTACTGCTCCTGCCCGGCCTGCTGATCGCCCTGGTGACGGTCCACCTGATCCTCGTCGTCCACCTCAAGCACACCCAGTGGCCGGGCCCCCGCAGGACCAACCGGAACGTGGTGGGCAAGCCGCTCTTCCCCCAGTACACCGCCAAGTCCGTGGGCCTTTTCGCCACCGTCGCCGGAGCGCTCGCCCTGCTCGCCGCGCTCCTCCAGATCAACCCCATCTGGGACTTCGGCCCGTACCGCCCCGACCAGGGGTCCATCGACGCACAACCGGACTGGTACGTCGGCTTCCTGGAAGGCGCCCTCCGTCTGATGCCGGCGGCCGAGACGAACTTCGCAGGACACACCCTCGCCTGGGACGTCTTCCTCCCCGGCATCGTCCTCCCGCTCAGCCTCTTCGCGGTGCTCTACGCGTACCCCTTCCTCGAACGCTGGCTCACGGGGGACAGGGGCGAGCGGCACCTGTGCGACCGGCCGCGCAACCACCCCGTACGCACCGGCCTGGGCGCGGCCGGCGTCAGCGTCTACGCCGTCCTGCTGATGGCGGGCGGCCAGGACGTCCTGGCCTTCGTCTTCGAGGTGCCGATGGAATGGCTGACCTACGCCTTCCGCGCCGCGTTCTTCGTGGCCCCGCTGCTGGCGTACCGGCTCACCAGGCGCGCGTGCCTCGGACTCCAGGCCCGCGACCGCCGGCGCCTGCTCCACGGAGACCCGACGGGTGAGGTCCGCCGCTCCTCCGGAGGCGGATACCAGGAAGCCCACACCTTCCTCCCGGCGGCGGAGGAGGAGCACCTCCTCGTCCGGGACGCTCCTCGTCCGCTCGCCGCCGGCACCGAGCCGTCCCGCATCGTCCCGAGACACCGACTGCGCAACACGTTGAGCAACTGGTACTTCCGCGACCGCGTCGAGCTGCCCGCCGACGAGGCCCAGCGTCGACACGCCCGAGCCGTCCTGACCCCGCCCCAACGGGCCGCCGGCGGCGAAAGAACCGAGACTGGAGGCACCGCGCACCACCCGGGCGAGCCGGGCTCCGCTCCGTAGCAACCCCTCCGGCGAAGGAAGATGCCGCTCATGACCGAACAGGGACCGCCGCAGCCGGGCGCCGACCATCCGCCGCGCATGGGCTTCTTCACCGACACCTCGGTCTGCATCGGCTGCAAGGCGTGCGAGGTGGCGTGCAAGGAGTGGAACGCCGTCCCCGCGGACGGCCTCGAGCTGACCGGCATGTCCTACGACAACAGCCGCCGGCTCGGCTCCGAAACATGGCGGCACGTCGCCTTCATCGAGCAGCGCAAGCCGCTCGGCGGCCAGGAACCCGGCGTCAGCCACGACGACGTCGACATCTTCCGGGCCGCATCCGGTCTTGGCGTCACCATCGCCTCCCCGGGGCCCGGCGCCACCGCCCCCGAGGACGCGCTCCCCGGCGCCCCCGCAGGCGAGACCTCGCCCATTGCACCCGACGGCCGCACCGAACTGCGCTGGCTGATGTCCTCCGACGTCTGCAAGCACTGCACCCGTGCCGCCTGCCTCGACGTCTGCCCGACCGGATCGCTCTTCCGCACCGAGTTCGGAACCGTCGTCGTCCAGGAGGACATCTGCAACGGCTGCGGCTACTGCATCCCCGCCTGCCCCTACGGCGTCATCGACCAGCGGCCCGACGACGGACGGGCCTGGAAGTGCACCCTCTGCTACGACCGGCTCGGCGTCGGCGCGGAGCCGGCATGCGCCAAAGCGTGCCCGACCGACTCGATCCAGTTCGGCCCCCTCGAAGAACTCCGGGAGCGAGCGGCCTCCCGAGTCGCGCAGCTCCACGGGGCAGGCGTCCTCGACGCCCGGCTCTACGGAGAGGACCCGCAGGACGGCGTCGGCGGCGACGGCGCCTTCTTCCTCCTCCTCGACGAGCCGGAGGTGTACGGACTCCCGCCCGACCCCGTCGTCACGACCAGGGACCTGCCGTCGATGTGGCGGTACGCGGCCGCTGCCGCCGTGACCCTCATCGCCGGAGTCGCCGTCAGCTTTCTCGAAAGGAGCCACCGTTGAGCGAGTCCGACGTCACCCCCGCGGGCGTCCGCGGTGCACGCCCGGGCCGGGAAGCGGTCACCGGTCGCGCCGCCGGCCGCCGCCGGCGCGGCGGGCGGGGAGAGCGGCCCGTGGTCCCCGAGGCGGAGTTCTCGACGTACTACGGCATGCCGGTCCTCAACCCACCGAGGTGGGAGGCGCTCGACATCGCCGGCTACCTCTACCTCGGCGGCCTCGCCGGCGCCTCCTCCCTCCTCGCGGCCGGCGCCCACCGGACCGCACGGCGCCGGCTGGCTCTGGCCGCCAAGTCCTCGGCCACCGGGGCCGTTTCCCTCTCCCTCGTCGCGCTCATCCACGACCTCGGCAGGCCGGAACGGTTCCTGAACATGCTGCGCGTCTTCAAGCCCACCTCGCCCATGAACGTGGGCTCCTGGCTGCTCGCCGGATACGCGCCGCTGACGATGGCCGCCCTGCTGAGCGACGTCTCCGGGAAGTACCGCCCGGCCGGTGCGGCGGCGACCGCAGGTGCCGCGGTGCTCGGCCCCGCCGTCACCACCTACACGGCCGTGCTCCTCGCCGACACCGCCGTCCCGTCGTGGCACGACGGCTACCGCCAACTCCCGTTCGTCTTCGCCGGATCGGGCGCCGCGGCAGCAGCCGGAGTCGGCCTCCTCGCCGCCCCCCTGGCGGAGACGGCCCCGGCATGCAGGCTCGCTGCGCTCGGAGCCGCGCTCGAACTCGGCAACACGGAGCTGATGAAGCGGCGTATCGGCCTGACCTCGGAACCGCTCGAGCAGGGCCGCGCAGGCACCCTCATGCGGACGTCGAAGGCGCTGACCGTCGGCGGTACGCTCCTCGCCGTCTGCGCGGGGCGGCGCAGCCGCGTAGCGGCGTCGGTCGCCGGCGCCGCCCTGCTCGCGGGGTCGGCCATGCTGCGCTTCGGCGTCTTCCGGGCGGGCGTCGCCTCGGCGAAGCACCCGAAGTACACGGTCGTACCGCAGCGCGCCAGGCTGCAGAAGCAGCAGAACAAGCCGGGCACCGCGACGAGTTGACGCCGCTCAGGCGGTACGGCGCCCCCACGGCGGCAGCCCTTCCTCCTGCGCGCGCTCCTCGTCCACCACCCACCGCCAGGTCGTCCCCATGGCGAAGACGCCCACGGGCAGCATGCTGACGATCATGGCCAGTCCGCCCGCACCGTGCCCCGCCGCGATCATGCCGACGGCCGGAAGGTCGAGCAGAGGAGCGGCGAGAAAGAGGTAGACGCAGCGTCCGGCCTCACCGAGTCGGCGCTGCGTACCCAAGACGGGCAGCCAGAACACGAAGGCCGCACAGAGCAGCACCGCTTCGAGCACGCCGCGCCCGACCGTCCCCAGGGGCACCACCAGGCCCCCGAGGGAAGCGACCGCGTGCACCACGACGAACAGCGGAAGCGCCACCCCCGCAGGAAGCGCGACCAGCCGCCAGAAGGGAGACCGCCGCGTCGCCGCGACCACGGCCGGAACCAGCACCGCGACCGTGAAGCCGGACCACGCCATCGCCGCCACCCCGGAGTGCGGTCCCTCATTCATCCCCGGCACCCCGCCCCCGCACGGCGCCGAGGAGGAGCGCGCAGCCGAGCAGCGGCACGGCGACCGCCAGCAGCCACCACCCGTGGACGAACCCCAGACCGAGGACCGCAAGACCGACGGCGGCCGGAAGCACGGCCACCCCGCCCCGCCCGGGCAGACGGTAGCCCACGTGCTGCTCGGGCCCGGCCAAGGACGACAACAGCACGGCGAGCGCCGCGAGTTCGAGGAGAGCGACCACGCCGCCCCAGAGCCAGTAGACCAGCGAACTCTCCCCGTACACGGCGAGGACCGCGAGCAGCACGCCGTTGAACAGGCCCCAGGCCGCGACCACGACGAACGCCGGATGCCTCGTCACGAGGCGCCGCCCTCCGACGCCCGGCCTTCCGGCACGGCCCCCGAGGCCGCGCGCTGCCGCAGGTCCAACAGCGGCGCGTTGCTGGTGATCGGCGGCAGCGGATGCCGCGGGGTGAAGTTCAGGCGGGGAGGCGGGGACGACGTCGCCCACTCCAGCGCATGCGCACCCCACGGATCGTCGGGGGCGGGCGAGGGACCGCGCAACGTCCGCTTGCGGAACGTCCATGCCACGTTGACGACGAAGGCCGTCACGCCCAGCGCCAGCACCCCGGCACCGCAGGAGGCGAGAAGGTTGAGCAGGCCGAAGCCGTCGAAGGACGCGTACGAGGCGACCCGCCGCGGCATGCCGACGTAGCCGAGCCCGAACATCGGGAGGAACGTGAGGTTGGTGCCGACCACGAGCAGCCAGAAGTGGATTCTGCCCAGCCGCTCGCTCAACATCAGCCCGGTGACCTTCGGGAACCAGAAGTACACCGCGGCGAAGAGCCCGAATGCGCTGCCCGCGAAGAGCACGTAGTGCAGGTGCGCGACGATGAAGTAGCTGTCGGTGACGTGGTAGTCGATGACCGGCGTCCCGACCATGATCCCCGTGAGCCCGCCGATGAGGAACTGCGGAATGAACGCCAGCGCGAAGAGCATCGGTACCCGGAACACCAGCCGGCCGGTGAGGACGGTGCCGACCATGCCGAAGTACTCGACGCCGGCCGGGACGAGCAGCACCAGGGAGGTGAGGGAGTAGTAGTCGTTGGCGACCTGGCCCGTGGTGAACATGTGATGCCCCCACACGCTCATCGACAGCGCCGCGAACGCCAGCAGCGACAGGACCGTACCCCGGTACCCGAAGAACCGGCGCCCCGAGAATGCCGCCAGCACCTCGGCGACCGCCCCCAGGTAGGGGAAGAACATCACGTAGACCACGGGATGGCCGTAGAACCAGAACAGGTGCTGGTAGCCGATGTTCCACACGTTCGACGCGAAGATCGACGGGTCCGCCCGCCCGGCGGCCAGCAGCCCCAGCGCGGCGAGCAGCGAGGGGAACGCACCCATGACCATTAGGCAGGTGGCGACCATGGACCAGGAGAACAGCGGCATCCGCAGCATCGTCATGCCTGCCGCCCGTCTGCGGAGCGCCGTCCACAACACCGCCCACCCGGCGATGATCATGCCGACGGTGGCGAGGAAGACCCCGACGATCCACAGGTCCGAGCCGACGCCCGGCGAGTGCTGCCGGTCGGCCATCGGCGGGTAGGAGAACCAGCCGTCCGCGTGCGCCCCTTCGGAGGTGGCGAAGCCGGAGAGCATGACGAGGGCGCCGAGAGCGTAGAGCCAGAAGCCCAGGAGCGTGGCCCGGGGAAAGGCGATGGCGGGGGCGCCGACCTGCAACGGGACGAGATAGACGCCGAGGCCGATCGCGAACGGCGTCATGACCAGGTAGATCATGCCGGAGCCGTGCATGGTGAACAGCTGGTTGTAGACCCCGGGCGCCACCAGGTTCTCTTCGGGCTGCGCGAGTTGACCGCGCATGAGCAGGGCGAGCAGGCCCATCAGGAGCATCAGGAGCAGCGCGGTGCCCATGGTCAGCAGACCGATGCGCTTGTGGTCGGTGGTGGTCAGCCAGCGCAGCCAGCCGCCCGACGCCACCGCCCGCCGGTCGGGGGAGTCGGTGGTCGGCGCGGTGGCGGCTTCGGTCATGCCCTGGCCGTACTGGCGCCCGCGTGGGCGTCGACCCACTGCTCGTACTCCTCGGGCGACACCGCCTTGAACCAGAAATCCATGGTGGAGTGCCGCTCTCCGCAGAACTCCGCGCACCGCCCCTTCCATCGGCCCTCGCGGTCGACGGTCAGCGTGAAGGTGTTCCGGTGGTCGGGGAACGCGTCCATCTTGTACCGCAACTCCGGCACCCAGAGGGAGTGGATGACGTCCTTGGACGTCAGCGTGAACGTGACGGGTCGGCCCGTCGGCACGACGACCGTCGGCTGCTGCTTCCCCCGGCAGGCGCCGCTGACCTGGAGCGGCTTCTCCGCCTGCGGATACCCGAACGACCAGCACCACTGGAACGCCGAGACGTCGATACGCACCGGCTCTTCGCGCTTCGGGTCCTGCTCCCGGTGGTTCTGCCACGCGGTGTAGCCGACGAGGAGGACTGCGACCGAGGCGAGCGCCGCGACGTAGTACCCCTCCAGCCCCGGCCGCTCCGCGCGCTGCGACGCACTGACGCCCGCACCCGCACGGCGGCGCACCAGGCAGAAGGCGAGCAGCCCGAGCACGGCGACGAAGACGAACCCGGCAATGACCGTCTCCACGAGGAGAACCTCGCCGAAGACCTGCCGCCGGTTCACCGGAGCCTTCCGGAAAGGACGCTCCCCGGCGTGCGGTCGAGCGGCCGCGAGAGTCCCCCTCCGCCGAAGCGGACCGGCCTACGACCGACGGCGCAACGCATCGACCACTCCTGTCATGACGAACCTGAGGCGACAGCCGGACACTACGGACCGTGTTCACCCGGCGGCGAGCGGACACACCGTCGGACGCGACGAGCAGCCGCGCCCGTGGACACGGCACCGCGGCCGCCGCGCCGCCGCACCGTTCACGTGAGAGCATCGGCGAGCGAGCCCGGAACGGGAGCCCGGAGGACACGGGCGACCGGACGGAAGCGAGGAAAAGGGACGGCCCATGGGCGTGCGGACCTGGATCGAATCGTGGCCGGTCTACCGGCAGTTGACGGGCAGCGACCCGCTCGGCCGCGGCGCCGCAGCCAAGAGCGCCGTGAGCGAGCACCTCGCCCCTCGCCTCGGCACCGCCGACAGGATCGTCAAGTCGGTCTGCCCGTACTGCGCCGTCGGCTGCGGTCAGAACATCTACGTCGAGGACGAGCGGATCACCCAGATCGAGGGCGACCCCGACTCCCCGGTCTCGCGCGGCCGGCTCTGCCCCAAGGGCGCCGCAAGCCTCCAACTCACCACGGGCTCGGCACGCGAGCACCGCGTCCTGTACCGGCGCCCCCACAGCACCCGTTGGGAGCGGCTCGACCTCGCCACGGCGATGGACATGATCGCCGACCGCGTGGTCAAGTCCCGCCGGGAGGGCTGGCAGTGGGAAGCCGACGGTTCCCGCACCCGCCGCACGCTCGGCATCGCGAGCCTGGGCGGCGCCACCCTGGACAACGAGGAGAACTACCTCATCAAGAAGTTGTTCACGGCTCTCGGGGCGGTACAGGTGGAGAACCAGGCGCGTATTTGACACTCCGCCACCGTTCCCGGTCTGGGAACCTCGTTCGGCCGCGGCGGCGCGACCACCTTTCAGCAGGACCTCCAGCACTCCGACTGCATCGTCGTCCAGGGCTCCAACATGGCCGAGTGCCACCCCGTCGGGTTCCAGTGGGTGATGGAGGCGAAGGCCCGCGGGGCCAAGCTGATCCATGTCGACCCGCGCTTCACCAGGACCAGCGCCCTCGCCGACGTGCACGTACCGCTCCGCGCCGGAACCGACATCGCCTTCCTCGGCGGCGTCGTCAACTACGTCCTCCGGCACGAGAAGTACTTCCGCGACTACGTGCTCGCCTACACCAACGCCGCCGTCGTCCTCACCGAGGAGTACCGCGACACCGAGGACCTGGACGGCGTCTTCTCCGGCCTCGACCCGGAGAGCCGCACCTACGACAACAGCACCTGGCAGTACGAGGGCGTGGACGTGCAGGCCGCTTCGGGCCATCGCTACCAGGAGCCGGAAGCCGGCGGCTCGATCAGCGCCGCTTCGCGCGGTGAGGCGCACGGTTCGGGCGGTGCGGCCGTCGGCGAAGGAGAGCCGGAACGGGACGATACCCTCACCCACCCGCGGTGCGTCTTCCAGGTCCTGCGGCGGCACTACGCCCGGTACACACCGGAGTTGGTGGAGGAGGTGTGCGGGGTACCGCAGCAGCAGTTCCTCCAGGTGTGCCGCCTGGTCACCGAGAACTCCGGACGCGACCGCACCACCGCGTTCGCCTACGCCGTCGGCTGGACCCAGCACACGGTCGGAGTGCAGTACATCCGCGCGGCCTCGATCCTCCAGTCCCTCCTCGGCAACATCGGCCGGCCCGGCGGCGGCATCCTCGCGCTGCGCGGACACGCCTCCATCCAGGGCTCGACCGACATCCCCACCCTCTTCAACCTGCTGCCCGGCTACATCCCGATGCCCCACGCCCACAAGGCGGAGGACCTCGAGAAGTTCGTCGACGCACTCGCGCCCCGCAAGGGCTACTGGGGCAACATGCGCGCCTACCTCGTCAGCCTCCTCAAGGCGTACTGGGGCGACGCCGCGACCGAGGACAACCAGTTCTGCTTCGACTACCTGCCCCGCCTCACCGGCTCGCACAGCACCTACGACACCATCACCGCCCAGCTCGACGGAGTCTGCAAGGGCTACTTCCTGATGGGCGAGAACCCGGCCGTCGGCTCCTCCAACGCCAAACGGCAACGCCTCGGCATGGCCGCCCTCGACTGGCTCGTGGTACGCGACTTCTCCCTCGTGGAGTCCGCCACCTGGTGGCACGACGGCCCCGAGATCGAGACCGGCGAACTGCGCACCGAGGACATCGGCACCGAAGTGTTCTTCCTCCCGGCCGCCGCCCACACCGAGAAGGACGGCAGCTTCACCAACACCCAGCGCATGCTCCAATGGCACCACCAGGCAGTCGAGCCGCCCGGGGACGCCCGCAGCGACCTGTGGTTCATGTACCACCTCGGCCGCATCATCAGAAACAAACTCGCGACCTCCGACGACGAGGCCGACCGCCCCCTGCTCGACCTGGACTGGCAGTACCCGACGAAGGGCCCCCTCGACGAACCGGACGCGGAAGCAGTGCTCGCCGAGATCAACGGCCACGACGCCGAGGGCCGCCCACTCGCCTCCTACGAACAGCTCCGAACGGACGGCTCCACCTCCTGCGGCTGCTGGATCTACTGCGGCGTCCGCGCCGACGGCGTCAACCAGTCAGCGCGCCGCAAGCCAGGCAAGGAACAGAACTGGGTGGCCAACGAATGGGGCTGGGCCTGGCCCGCCAACCGCCGCATCCTCTACAACCGGGCGTCCGCCGACCCCGACGGCGCACCGTGGAGCGAACGCAAGGCCCTGGTGTGGTGGGACGCGGAGCAAGGCCAGTGGACCGGCCACGACATTCCCGACTTCGCCAAGAACAAGCCCCCGGACTACCGACCCCCCGAGCAAGCCACCGGTGCCGAGGCCCTCACCGGCACGGACGCGTTCGTCATGCAGGCCGACGGCAAGGCATGGCTGTACGTACCGGCAGGACTGGCCGACGGTCCCCTGCCCACCCACTACGAGAGCCAGGAATCCCCGTTCGACAACCGGCTGTACACCCAGCAGCGCAACCCCGTACGCGACATCGTGCCGACCCGCCCCGAGAACTACTACCAACCCAGTGGCTCCGCACCCGGCGCCGACGTCTTCCCCTACGTCGCGACCACCTACCGCCTCACCGAACACCACACCGCGGGCGGCATGTCCCGCTGGCAGCCCTACCTCGCAGAGCTACAACCCGAGTTCTTCTGCGAGGTCTCGCCCGAACTCGCGGCGGAACGCCGCCTCGCGCACACCGGGTGGGCCACGATCGTCACCGCGCGCGGCGTCGTCGAAGCGCGCGTACTCGTCACCGACCGGATGGCGCCCCTCACCGTCCAGGGACGCACCGTCCACCAGATCGGCCTGCCCTACCACTGGGGACCCAACGGCTACTCCACGGGCGACGCCGCCAACGAACTCACCCACATGTCACTCGACCCCAACACCCACATCCAGGAGTCCAAGGCACTCACCTGCGACATCCGCCCCGGCAGGCGCCCACGCGGTCCAGCGGTCGTCCAACTCGTCCGGGACTACCGCCGGTCGGCCGGAATCGACGAACACACCGGCACCCAGCAATGACGGTCGCTCAACGCACCACCACGCTCCGTTCCCCCCGCGGCACCAGCTCACCCACGACGGGCGCCCCCGGCACCTCGCCCGCCACCAGCAGCCCGCCCGAGGTCTGCGCGTCGGCCAGCAGCAGCCGCGTCTCCTCATCCACCGCACCGAAGTCGGTGAACGGGGCCACCCACTCCAGGTTCCGCCGCGTACCACCGCTGACGTATCCGTCCCGCACCGCCTCCCGCGCTCCGTCGAGGTACGGCACGGACCCGGCATCGACGAGCGCGCTCACCCCGGACGCCCGAGCCAGCTTGTGCAGATGCCCCAGCAGCCCGAACCCGGTCACGTCCGTCGCACACCGCGCCCCGGCGGCCAACGCCCCCTCTGCCGCACCGCGGTTGAGCGTCACCATCGTCTCGACCGCCTGCGCGAACCGTTCCCCGGTCGCCTTGTGACGGTTGTTCAGCACACCGAGCCCCAGCGGCTTCGTCAGCGACAACGGCAGCCCGGCAACCCCCGCGTCGTTCCGCAGCAGCCGCTCCGGATCGGCGACCCCGGTCACGGCCATCCCGTACTTCGGCTCCGGATCGTCGACGCTGTGCCCACCGCCAACGTGACACCCCGCCTCGGCGGCGACGTCCAGACCGCCGCGCAGCACCTCCCTCGCCAGGTCCAACGGAAGCAACTCGCGGGGCCAGGCCAGCAGGTTGACGGCCATCAGCGGACGCCCGCCCATCGCGTACACGTCCGACAGCGCGTTCGCCGCCGCGATCCGCCCCCAGTCGTACGCCCCGTCCACCACCGGCGTGAAGAAGTCCGCCGTCGAGACGACCGCGGTACCGCCCTCCCGCGGACCCGGCAGCCGCACCACCGCCGCGTCGTCCCCGGTCTCCACTCCGACGAGCAGCTCGCCCGACCCGGCCGGCGGCACCCGCAGACCGGCGACCATCTCCTCCAGCTCGCCGGGCGGAATCTTGCAGGCGCAACCGCCGCCGTGCGCGTACTGCGTCAGCCGCACCAGCCCGCCGGCGCTCTCCTCGCCCCCTGCCACGGCTTCGTCCTCGATCGACGTCATCCTTCTTCTCCTCTCTGCGCGTACTCCGCCACAGCCGGTCGAACTACCGATAGTTTGTCCCCGTTCGCCCGGCTCATACCGGACGAGGAGGCGTGTGGGTGCCTGGTGGCCCTCCCGGTCTTCAAAACCGAGGTGCCCGAGGACCTCGGGCAGGCGGGTTCGATTCCCGTCCGCCTCCGCTCCAACCGCCCTGCCGCGCAAGCCGGTTGACGTTCACCGCCCGCTCCCGGCCGTCCGGCAGCGCCGGCGGACGTCGTCCAGGCGCTCCGTGCGGCCCTGCCGGTCCAGGCACTCCAGCAACGGGACAGCCACCCGCCGCGACGTGTCCAGCGCCTGCCTCGCCTCGCTCAGCGTGAACGGTCCCCCCAACCCGGCCAGAACCTCGGCCGCCCGCACGTCCGCCCCCGGCAGCAGCACGATCCCGTCCGCCACCTTCCACAACGCCTCCGCCGCACACGCCGCGGCCAACTCCCGTTTCCGCAACCCGAGTTCGGCGAGACGCCCAGCCTCCGGCGCCCGGAACGGAGCAGCCGCGAGATCCCGACGCACCGCCTCGACCGCCTCCCGCACCCCGGCAGGCAACCTGGGCCGCTCCGCCTCCCCGTACAGCCTCCCCTCCCGCTGCCGCAGCGAACGAGCATCCCTCGCCCCCAACAACGCGCCCACCAGACCGCGTTCGGGCAGACCCAGCGCCCGCCGCGCCGCTTCGGTGCTCAACCCCGGGTCCAACGGATGACGTTCGGCATGCGCAGCCACCGCGGCCTCCAACTGCTTCCCCAGACCGGCCCAGTGAGCAGGATCGGCGAACCACCCGTCGGCCACCTCGACACCCGCAACGGGCACCCCCATGGCGAGAAGATCGTCCCCCCGTACCAGACCGCGCCGCCGCACCTCGTCCGCCCCGTCCGGCACACCGCTCATGCCCTCGAGCTCCACCGCCCGCGCGGCGGCCGCACCCCGCCGCGCCAGCCGCGGCGGCCGCACGTCGAGGACGGTGACCCCACCCGCAATCCGGTGCAACCCCGGATCACGCAGCAGAGCCCGGTCACCGACGCGCAGCGGCAGCGACCGCCCGAGCGAGAGCCGCACCGTGTCCCGCCCCAGCGGCCGCACACCCACCGGCACCGCAGCGGCCCCGACGTGCAGCACGAGCCGACGCGGCAGCGCACCGGCCTCGTCACCCCGCAACCGCACATCCACCAGGTCGGCGCCGGCCCAACGCCCCGGCGTCACCAAAGCACCCCCACGCCGAATGCGCCCCTCACCCGCACCGTGCACATCGACGGCCACCCGCGCCACCGCTTCCGCCTCCGCGCGCTCCTCCCCGAGACACTGCAACCCCCGCACCCGCACCGTCGCCCCCGCGGCAGCACCGTCCGCGACGTCGAGCCGCTCACCGACGCGGAGCCTCCCTCCGCCCAGCGTCCCGGTGACCACCGTTCCGCGACCGCGCACGGTGAACACCCGATCCGCCCACAGCCGTACGTCCGCCTCCCGATCCGCGTCCGGCAAAGCAGCCGCGAGCCGCACGAGCGCCGCCCGCAACGCCCCCATCCCCTCCCCGGAGACCGCGCTCACCGACACCGCTTCGACTCGCCCCAGAGAACTCTCAGCGACCCGCCCTTGCGCCTCCCGCAACACCGGCCCCGGATCGGCGAGATCGCTGCGCGTGACCACCAGCAGCCCGTCCCGCACCCCCAACGCGTCGACGATCGCGAGGTGTTCCTCCGACTGCGGCTGCCACCCCTGATCCGCCGCGACCACCAGCAGCACGGCAGGAACAGGCCCCACGCCGGCGAGCATGTTCCCGACCAACTTCTCGTGCCCCGGCACATCCACGAACGCGAGCGACCCCCCACCCGGCCCGAGCGGCCCCCAGACGAACCCCAGATCCAGAGTGAGCCCCCGCCGCCGTTCCTCCTCCCACCGGTCCGGCTCCATACCGGTGAGCGCCCTGAGCAGCGTGGACTTCCCGTGATCGACGTGCCCGGCCGTCGCCACCACGTGCACCGCTCTCAGCTCCCCGAAACAGCGCGAACGGCACCCGCGAGCACCTCGTCCAACTCCTCACCCACGGCCCGCACGTCCAGCAGACAGCGCCCCTCCTCGACGCGCCCCACCACCGGCGGCGACCCCGCACGCAACCGCTCCGCAAACCACTCGGGCAGCGAGACGGCCGCGCTCGCCAACCCCACCCCCGGAGCACCACCACCCCCCACAGCCGCTTCGACGCACACCGCCCGCGCATCCACCCCGGCATCGCGCAGCAACCCCGCCACCCGCTCGGCACGCACCCGCAGCGCCCCCACCTCCGCGTGCAACGCCGCATGCGTCGGCGTCTCAGGCCCGCGCACGGTCGCCTCCAACGCCGCGAGAGTCAACTTGTCGACGCGCAGCGCCCGCGACAGCGGATGCCGTGCCATCCGCCGCACCAACTCCTCCTCGCCCAGGACCAGACCGCACTGCGGGCCACCGAGCAACTTGTCCCCACTGGCCGTCACGAGCGAGGCCCCCGCGCGCAACCAGCTCCGCGCATCCGGCTCCTCGGGCAGCACCGGATCGGGCGCGAGCAGACCGGAACCGATATCGGCGACGACCGGCACACCCAGCCGCGCCAACTCGGCGACCTGCGCACTGCGCGTGAACCCGGAGATCCGGAAGTTCGACGGATGCACCTTCAGCACGAAACCCGTCCCGGGCCCCACCGCCTCGGCATAGTCCGCCGGCGACGTCCGGTTGGTCGTCCCCACCTCCCGCAGCCTGGCCCCCGTCGAGACCAGCAGATCCGGCAGCCGGAACCCGTCCCCGATCTCCACCATCTCGCCACGGCTGACGACGATCTCCCTGCCGCTCGCCAGCGCCGTCGCAGCCAACACCAGGGCGCCGGCCCCGTTGTTGACCACATGGGCCGCCTCCGCATCCGGCACCGCGCCAAGCAGCGCGTCGAGAACCGTCCGCCCGCGTCGCGACCGTCGGCCGCTTTCCAGGTCCCACTCCACGTCGGTGCATCCGCAAGCATCGGCCACCGCCTCACGAGCCGCAGCCGACAAGGGCGCACGCCCCAGATTGGTGTGGAGTACCACCCCGGTCGCGTTGATGACCGGCCGCAAGCCGCCACACGTACGAGGCAGAGCCGCCACCGCGATGTCCGCCACCGCATCGACCGGCACCGCACCCTGCCGCGCCCGCTCCTGGGCGGCCCTCACAAGAGGCTTGACCACGCCCGCGCCCAGCCGCGCCACAGCCGCCGACAGCCGCGGATCGGCCAGCACGGCATCGGTACGAACGACCCGTCGCCGCGCATCGACCGCTCCGTCCACGTGCATCTTCCGCCTCTCCGCCGCATCCGACCCCGCAGCCTGGACAACGCGGATATCGGCACGGCGACACGGAACAACGGCCGTCCGGGCGTAGCCGCCTACGGCGACAACTTGCCGCCGGCACTCACCGAGACCCTCTCCCCGCGCGGGCAGTGCACGAGCGAGCCCTCCCAGCCCCGTTCCTCCACCTGGCGCAGAAAGGCATCGAGCGGCGAGCGGAAGACGGAGTAATCGTCGTAGTGCACCGGAAGAGCCTGCCGCGGCCGAACCATCTCGAGCATGTCGGCTCCCTGACGGCCGTCCATGGTCACGAGCAGCCCGCCCGGCAACGTGGTGCCGCCGAGGTGGAGGACGGCGAGGTCGAGGTCCGGACAGCGGCGGGCGATCTCCTCGATGCCGGGAAACATGAGCGTGTCCCCGGTGAGGTAGATGCGCAGCTGTACCGGCCCGCCCAGGTCGCCGAACTCCAGCAGGCTCCCCATGACGGGCGGCAGCAGCCGGGCGGCCGCCCCACGGGCGTGCACCCCGGGCAGAGAGGTCACCCGGACCTGCTGCCGAGTACCGACGAGGAGCTGACCCTCCCAGGTCTGCAGGCCCACGGCCCGACGGAACCCGTGCACCCCTTGAAGGCGCCGTGCGGCGTGCGGGGTCGTCACTACAGGCAGTGAGCGGTCCAGGTGCCGGCGCGTGACACGGTCCCAGTGGTCCCCGTGCAGGTGGGAGAGAACGACCGCATCGAGATCCTGGGGTAGTTCCCGCACGCCCAGGGCTGGTTCGCTCAGACGTTCGGAGGCGAGGCCGTGGCCGAGATAGGCCCGCTGCCCGCGGTGCAGAAAGTTCGGATCGGTGAGCAGCGTGACGTCGCCGAACCGGATGAGCAGGGTGGCGGTGCCGATGAAGTACAGCTCCGCGGAAGGCGTGGCCATAACGTGTCTCCTCCGTCCGGCAACGTGTGCAAACGGCCGGGTTTCACGACCCTGCCGCCGCACACACCCGTCGACGGGCCGATCTCGACGACGCGTGCCACGGTTGTACGAGGCCTGTTTTGTTGGCAGGCCATTGTGAAGCTGTGGTAACTCGGCGCAATGGTGTCTGTTGGGACAGGGGTACCGGTGCCGCAACTGACGGCCACGCGCAACAAACCGAGACGCAAGGCGAATTGGCGGAGAACCAGCACCGTCGAGGGCGAACTCGAAAGCCGGCACAGGTATTTGTTCCACTGGACGATCGAGCAGACCACGGGCGACGAGCGGGACTCGGATTCCTCGACACTGGCAACCGTGCCGACGTCGACCGGCTGGCATCACCACTCGAAGTGACGGAGTCGCCGATCAGATCGACCAGCCTGGTTCGGGAACGGTGGCACGTCGGCGACTCTGTGGCCGTTTCTGCGCCGTGTCTGCTGCGCCCCACTTTGGAGGCATGCAAGGGTACGCCCAGACACGAAAGATCCGGTGTTTCGGGAAGTTTCGCATTCAGCGCACCTTATGAAGTGGAGGCCACGTGCTCCTCAGCTTTCAGGAGCGGGAACGGCTGATGATCTATGCAGCGGCCAAGCTCGCGCAGGAACGTAAGGAGCGCGGCCTGCGGTTGAACCTTCCCGAGGCGACGGCGTACCTCTCCTTCTTCCTCCTTGAAGGAGCTCGGGAGGGTAGGACCAAGGCGGATCTCCAGGAGGCCGGTCGGCACGTGCTCGGCCGGGAGGACGTGCTGGACGGAGTCCCGGAGATGCTCGGCCAGGTACACGTCGAAGCGACCTTTCCCGACGGTACGAAGTTGGTGGCCGTCCAGGGACCCATCCAATGAGCGGCCGTGAGCCGCGGCCCGGCACGGGGAGCGACCTCGTCCCCGGCTCCGGCAAGGGAGAGTCGATCGGCCTGGTCCAGCCCGGTGCGGACTCGGGCGAACAGCCCGGCACTCCCGGGCAAATCCTGTACGGCGACCAGCTGGTGACCATCAACCCGGGCCGGCCCGTAACGGAGCTTTCCGTCGTCAATACGGCCGACCGTCCGATCAGCGTGGGGTCGCATTACCACTTCGCCGAAACCAACCCGGCGCTGGAGTTCGACCGCGAACGTGCCTGGGGACAACGGCTGAACGTCCTGGCGGGCAGCATGCTGCGCTTCTCTCCCGGCACGACGGTCCAGGTCGAACTCGTTCCGCTGGGCGGCAGGCGCATCGTGCGCGGCCTGCGTGGCGCCTGCGGAGGTGCGCTCGATGGCTGAGATCGACCGGCACGAGTACGTCGCCTCTCTGGGCCCGACCACCGGCGACCGCATCCGTCTCGCCGATACGGACCTCTTCATCGAGGTGGAGGAGGACCGCTGCGTTGGCGGCGACGAGTACGTCTTCGGCGGCGGAAAGTCGGGCCGTGAGTCACAAGGTCAGTCGCACGCTACCCGAGCAGAGGGCACCCCCGACCTGATCATCTGCGGAGCCGTGGTTCTGGACCACTGGGGCGTGATCAAGGCGGATGTCGGCATCCGCGACGGCCGCATCGTCGCGCTCGGCAAGTGCGGTAACCCCGACATCATGGACGGCGTGCATCCCGACCTCGTAGTGGGACCTTCCACCGAGATCGTCAACGCCAGCGGGCTCCTCATGACCGCCGGAACCGTCGACACCCACGTGCACTTCGTCAGCCCCGACATGTCCGTAGTGGCTCTGGAAGCTGGGAGCACCACGCTTGTGGGCGGGGGCACCGGACCGACCGACGGCTCAAAGGCCGCACTGGCCACCCCTGGCGGCTGGTGGATGGAACGGATGTTGGAAGGCTTCGACAGCTGGCCCGTCAACATTCTCTTCCTCGGCCGGGGCACCACGGTCTCCGAGGAAGCACTGTGGGAACAGCTGCGCTCAGGAGTCGGAGGCTTCAAATGCCACGAGGACTGGGGCGCCACTCCAGCCGCCATCGACACGGCGCTGCGGGTCGCCGACGCCTCGGGCGTCCAGGTCGCCGTACACAGCGACACCCTCAACGAGGCCGGCTTCGTGGAAGACCTGCTGCGGTCGGTGGGCGGCCGCACTTTCCATGCTTTCCACACCGAGGGAGCCGGAGGGGGCCACGCGCCCGACATCATCAGGATCGCCGCCGAGCCCTACGTTCTGCCGTCTTCGACAACACCGACCCGTCCTTTCACGGTCAACACCGCCGACGAACAGCTCGACATCTGCCTGATCGCCCACCATCTCAACCCCAAGATCCCTGCCGAGCTGGCCTTCGCCGAGAGCCGGGTAAGAGCCTCGACCATGGCAGCCGAAGACATCCTGCTGGACATCGGTGCCATTTCCGCAATGAGTTCCGACGCACAAGCCATGGGCCGCCTCGGGGAAGTTGTTCGCCGTACCTGGCAGACCGCCCACGTGATGAAGAAACTGCGCGGCTCATTGTCCGGTGACGATCGGGCCGACAACAACCGAGCCCGCCGCTACGTCGCCAAATACACCATCGTCCCTGCCCTCGTCCACGGCCTCGAACGCGAGGTCGGCTCTGTCGAACCGGGCAAGCTGGCGGACCTGGTGCTATGGGAGCCGGCACTTTTCGGGGTGCGCCCGACCACCGTCTACAAGTCCGGTATGGCCGCCATGGCCCTCCTCGGCGACCCGAACGCCGCCGTTCCCACGCCCCAACCGGTCCTTCCCCGGCTGGGCTACAACGTCCACACCAGGGCAGCGGCGGCCACCAGCGTGGCCTTCGTGGCCCAGGCCGCTGTGGACGACAGGCTCGCCGAGCGGGTGGCGGTCAATCGCAAGCTGGTGCCGGTGGAGGACGTGCGCGGCCGCACCAAGGCCGACTTGCCGCAGAACGACGCCCTTCCGTCGATCGAGGTGGATCCCGACACCTTCACCGTGCGCATTGACGGACAGGCCGTCGAGCACGAACCGGCTACCGAGCTCCCCATGAACCACCGCTACTTCCTCTTCTGACGTGTCCGAGGACGAGGCCCCGGGCCAGGTCAGGAAAGCGACTCGATGCCGAGGTCCGGAGGAGGCCGACTTCCGCGTCGCGCCACTCCTGCTGCTGGCGGACGGCCGCTTCCCCGCTGGCGGCCATGCACATTCCGGTGGGCTGGAGGCAGCTGCCGCTGCCGACCGGGTCCATGACCCGATCACCTTGGAGGGCTTCTTGGAAGGACGCCTTGCCACCAACGGGCTGACTTCCGCTGCGTTCGCTGCCTCGGCGTGCGCCGCGGCCGCCCGTACGTTCCGTGGCCCCGGAATTCCGGCGCGCTTCCATGAGCTGGACCATGAGTTGACCGCACGTACGCCGGCCCCGGCGCTAAGAGCCACCTCGCGGAAACTGGGTCGGCAGCTGCTGCGAGCCGCCCGAGCGGCCAGTCCGGACCCGTTGCTTGACGCGCTCACGACCGCGTGGTCCGAGGGGCCGCACCAGCCTCTCGTCCTGGGGGCAACCGCGCAGGCCTTTGGTCTCACACCGCATGCCGCCGCGGCAGCCGCGCTACACGAGGCCGCCACGGGACCCGCCACCGCGGCTGTCCGGCTCCTGGGCCTGGACCCGTTCGCCGTTCACGCTCTCCTGGCTCACCTGGCCCCTCAACTCGACGCTCTGTCCCACCAGGCCGCGGCACTCGTCGACGAGCCACCGAGCGAACTGCCTGCTTCCGGCGCCCCGCTGTTGGACATCTCAGCCGAACACCACGCAACCTGGGAGGTGCGTCTCTTTGCATCGTGACGACCCCGCCGAAGTCCTGCCCCCGACTGCTCTCGCAAGCTCCTCGCTGTCCTCCGGTAGTGTGCCCGGTACCCTGCCCCGGTCCCCGGGCCGCCCGTTGCGCATCGGTCTTGGCGGACCTGTCGGCTCGGGGAAGACCGCCCTCGTCGCCGCCCTGTGCAGCTCCCTGAGAGAAGAGCTTCAACTGGCAGTTGTCACCAATGACATCTACACCACCGAGGACGCCGATTTCCTGCTGCGCAACGGCGTGCTGCCTGCTGACCGGGTACGAGCGGTCGAGACCGGCTGCTGCCCGCACACAGCCATCCGCGATGACATTTCCGCCAACCTCGAAGCGATCGAGGACCTCGAACGCAGCCTGCCCCCGCTCGACCTCGTGCTCGTCGAGAGCGGCGGCGACAACCTCACTGCCACGTTCAGCCGTGGGCTCATTCACCATCAAATCTTCGTCGTGGATGTCGCCGGGGGTGACAAGGTGCCCCGCAAGGGCGGACCCGGAGTGACCAGCTCCGACCTTCTGGTGATCAACAAGACCGACCTGGCGGCACAGGTCGGCGCCGATCTGTCAGTAATGGCACGGGACGCCGAAGCTCAGCGGGGCGACGGCCCGGTGTGCTTCGTGTCGCTGACCGAGGGATCCAAAGCAGCTTCGGTGACGGCCTGGGTGCGCGAGCGGCTCCTCGCAACGGTCAGCTGAGGAGCATCAGCGGTGCAGGCATTGGCGCAGCTGGCCACCGAGACGACCCCAACCCGCGGCGGAAGGCATAGCACCCGTGTCACCAAGCTGCGGCCGAACTGGCCCCTGATGCTGCGGGCCACTTCGCCGTCCGTACCCGGTCGTGTCTTCGCCTGGGCCGGCCAAGACGTCGCTCCGGCTGGCGTCTGCCTGGCTGCAGGCGCAGCCGGTCCACTGGGAGGAGACCAGCTGCGCCTGGAAGCCCATGTGGGGGAGGGCAGCGCTTTGGTCCTGGGCGAGATCTCCCCCACTCTGCTGCTTCCCGGTCCGCACGGGGCGGTCTCTCGCCTGGACATCCGGTTGCACGTCGGCGCCGGTGCCACACTGACGTGGCTCCCAGAGTTGACGATCGCGGCGCATGGCTGTCGGCACATCACCGACGTGCGCGTGACTTTGGAGGAAGACGCCAGGCTGCTGCTACGCGAAGAAGTCCTCTTCGGCCGACATGGCGAACAGCCCGGCGCCTACCGCCAGCGCCTTCGTGTCTTCGGCTCGGGCCGGCCTCTATACGATCAGGAACTGGCTGTGGGGCAACAGGCGCCGGGGTGGGCGGGGGCCGCGATCACTGCGAACAGACGGGCTTCGGGCACACTGCTCCTTATTGCTTCGTCTCACCGCTGTGAGCGCCTGTACGTTCCGGTAGCACAGGGAGCATACGCGCGGCTGATGCCACTGGCCGGGCACGGGCTGTTGTACAGCGCTCTGGCTTCCGATACGGGCACTTTGAGGCGGCAGCTCGACGAAACGGTCGAGTATTTCGTGCGCTACTTCGACCCCGCGGAACGTGATCTGCCTGAAGTCTCTCTCGGCAATCCTCAGAGGATCAACTGACGGACACGTCGAATGTAGCCGAGTGGAGATGGGCTTCTGCTCGAGTATCACAGTGGTGAACGGTGCTTAACGGGCGACCGCTGACACCTTTCCACTGACTGTCCACCGCTCTGTTGCTGACGAGGATAGGTGGTATGGAATATTGTTGTATCAGGGTTTTTCTGGGTCGGTCCTCAACTGAATTACTTACCAGGTTAGTTGGTGTTTTAGGTGTGTTCTATCGGCCGCTCACTTGGAAGTGAGCGTGCAGTAAGAGAAGTTGATGGCCTATCGGGGAAAA
>NZ_AJTQ01000366.1 GCF_000262345.1 Streptomyces xiaopingdaonensis
TCATCAGCCACACCCGGTCCCCCCGGACCGCCAACCATTCTTAGGGAGCCATCATGGCGTTACGCACACGCGGTGCGGCGGACCGCGACACACCTCCCCCCGTCGGCAAGGACGTACGGATCGTCTTCTGCGGCCTGCTGGTCATCACGTTCATGGCGATGATGGATCAGGCGGTCGTCGCCACAGCAGGACCGACCGTCGCGGGCGAACTCGGTGGACTCGACGGCTACGCCTGGGTCTTCGTCGCCTACATGCTCGCCTTCGGCGCCGTGATGCCGGTCTACGGCAAGGTGGGCGACCTCCTCGGACGCGGACCCGTCCTCGTCTTCGCCCTCGTGACCTTCCTGCTCGGCTCCGCCGCCTGCGGACTCGCCGGCAGCATGGGCGAGTTGATCGCCTTCCGGCTGGTGCAGGGGCTCGGAGGCGGCGGGCTCGCCGTTCTCGCGATGGCGATCGTCGGCGAGTTGCTCGAACCCCGCCAACGTGCCCGTTACCAGGGCGTGTTCACGGTGGTTTTCGCGACGGCCTCCATCGCGGGCCCCGCGGTCGGCGGCCTCGTGACCGAAGCGCTGGGATGGCGCTGGGTCTTCTTCCTCAACCTGCCGATCGGGGCGGTGGCGCTGCTGCTCGTCGTCGAACGCCTCCGGCTTCCCGTGCGTACGGTGCGGCCGGTCCGGGTGGACGCGGTGGGGGCCGTGCTCCTCGGCGGCGTCGTCACCGGACTGGTACTCGTCACCACCTGGGGCGGGACGCGCTACGCCTGGACCTCTCCCGAGACGCTGGGCCTCGCGGGCGGCACGCTCACGCTCGCCGCCGCCTGGCTCGTGGTGGAGCGGCGGGCCGTGGAACCGCTCGTCCCGCTGCGGCTCTTCAAGGACTCGACGTTCGCCCTCGCCAATCTGATCGCGCTGCTCAGCAGCCTCGCGCTCTTCGGGGTCCTCAACTTCCTCCCGCTCTTCCTCCAGTTGGGCTCCGGCGTCACCGTCTCCTACTCGGCGCTGCTGATGGTCGCGGCCCTCGTCGGGATGACGGGCGCCTCGCTCGTCGCCGGACAGATCATCTATCGCACGGGGCGGTACAAGTGGGCGCCGGTGCTGAGCATGGCGCTGGGGACAGTGGCGCTGCTGCTGCTCTCGACGTGCACCGCGCAGACGGACGAGCTGGTCGTAGCGGCCCACCTCACCGTCCTCGGAACGGCGGCCGGGCTCTCCCAGCAGACGGTGACACTCGCCGCCCAGAACACGGCGCCCCGGGGCGACTTCGGCGTCGTCACCTCCACCGTCGCCTTCTCCCGGAACGTCGGGGCCCTCTTCGGGAACGCTCTCTTCGGGGCGATCCTCACCGCGCGCCTCGCCGTCGAGCTGCCGGAGCGAAGCCCCCTGCCTCACGGCGCGTCGGCGGATCTCTCGCCGGAACGCCTCACCGAGCTGCCGCAGCAGGCGCTCGACGGCCTAGCGACCGCCTGCACCGACGCGCTCTCCACCGTCTTCCTCTGCGCGGCTCCCGTGCTGGCGTCCGGCTTCGGCGCCGCCCTGCTCATGCGGAACCTGCCGCTGCGCCGAGCAACGGGAGAACGCCAACACCGCCCCGGCACCGAGGAGTAGAACGCGACGCGGCAGGTCCCGGCGCGCATGCCGCGGATAACCTTGCGGCTGTGGACGACTCGACCGAACCCGCAGCCGACCGCC
Source organism: Streptomyces xiaopingdaonensis (assembly GCF_000262345.1). GTDB lineage: Bacteria > Actinomycetota > Actinomycetes > Streptomycetales > Streptomycetaceae > Streptomyces > Streptomyces xiaopingdaonensis. Next base: position 1,689 of record NZ_AJTQ01000366.1, read on the forward strand.
GGCGCTCGGGCCCACCTCCCCGCACGGACGTGCTCGACGCCGTGGAGGCCGCGATGGTCCGCATCCGGCGCAGCCAGTCACGCGGCACCCTGGCTCGGCTCTCGCTCGAACAGGCGGGCGGGGAAGGCCGCTCGGGGAACCCGAGCGTGCTGACGCTCTTCGTCGTCGACGCCGTCGACGCCGGGCCGGGCGAGAGCGGCGACGTGACCGTCGGCCTCGTCGCCGAACGGCTCGGCGTCGATCCGTCCAGGGCGAGCCGCGCCGTGGCGGAGGCGGTCAGGACCGGGCACGTCCGCCGGGCCGCCTCGCAGGCGGACGGGCGCCGCAGCTGCCTCGAACTCACCGGTTCCGGGCGGGAAGCGGCCGCCGCCGCGCACCGCAGCAGGCAGGATTTCTACGCCGAGCTCCTGGACGGCTGGAGCTCGCGGGAACAGACCGAGTTCGCGCGCCTGCTCGGCCGGTTCGTCGCCGCCCTCGACACCAAGGCCGACGGAGCCTGACCCCGCCGGCGACGCTCACCCCCGCACCGTCAACCGCGCGTGCAGGTCGCGGGCCGAGGCGTCGGTCAGGGACGAGATCTGGTCGACGAGCACGCGGGTGCGCTCCGCCTCGTCGTCGGAGCCCGCGAAGAGCGCGGCGTACTGCGGGTCGAGGCCCTCGGGGGCCGACTCCCGCAGGGCCGCCGCGAGTTCGGCGAGAAGCTCCCGCTGCTCGACGCGGAGCCGCTCCAGGTCGGGGCGCTGGAGCACGTACCGATCGGCGACGGCCTTCAACACGGCGCATTCCAGGCGCACTTCGCGAGGCACGACCAGCTCGGCGCGGTACCGGGTGAGCGGTCCGGGACCGTAGGCGTCGCGCGTGGCCGTCTCCGCCGCGAGGCAGAAGCGCCCGATGAGCTGGCTGCTGGCGTCCTTCAGCGCGGCCTGCGCCAGCGCCGAGCCGTCGTAGCCGCGCGGCCACCACTCCTGCGCGAGCAACCTCTCCAGCGCCGCCTCGAGTTCCTGCGGCTCGGCGTCGGGCGCGTACCGCACGGCGGCGACGGCGAAGACGTCCCGCCGCTCCGGGCGTGAGCGGAACATCGAGGGGTGGAGGTGGCCCGCGTGTATGCCGTCCTCGACGTCGTGGACCGAGTAGGCGACGTCGTCCGACCAGTCCATGACCTGCGCCTCGAAGCAGCGGCGGCCCGGCGGGGCGCCCGCCCGGTACCACTGGAAGACGGGCAGGTCCGACTCGTAGACGCCGAACTTGGGGGAGGCGGCGTCGTCCGGGTTCGCGCCGCGCGTCCAGGGGTACTTGGTGGCCGCGTCGAGGGCCGCACGGGTGAGGTTGAGGCCGACGCTCACCTGGCCGCCGGGCTCTCCGGGGACGTGCACGAAGCGTTTCGGCTCCAGGCGCGCGAGCAGCCGCAGCGACTGCGCGTTCCCCTCGAAACCGCCGCACCCCGCGGCGATCCTGGCGAGTTCCTGCTCGCCGTTGTGCCCGAAGGGAGGGTGGCCGAGGTCGTGGGCGAGGCAGGCGGTCTCGACCAGATCAGCGTCGCAGCCGAGCGCGGCGCCCAGCTCTCGGCCGACCTGGGCGCACTCCAGGGAGTGGGTGAGCCGGGTGCGTGGCGTCGCCTGCCAGGCGCGGCTGCCGCCGTGGCCGACGCCGGGTGTCACCACCTGCGTCTTGCCGGCGAGGCGGCGCAGCGCGGCGGAGTGCAGCACCCGCGCACGGTCGCGCGCGAACGCCGTGCGGCCCGGTCGCTTGTCCGTCTCCGGCACCCACCGGTCGACGTCCGACGGCGCGTATCCGCCGTCGGGCGCCCCGTCGGGGACCTCTTCACCGAAGCTCCGCTCCATACGCCGACCGTAATGGGACCCTCGGGTGCGGGGCGCGGTGGCGGGTGGCAGGGTGACTGCGGCGGCGGCGCACGCGGGGTTCCGTACGCCCGGAAGGGGACGACGAGACGGAGGGACCTGGTCGATGGCGACGAGGACGGCCGGCGGCACCGGAGCGGCTGGGCAGCTCGCAGGAAAGGTCGTACTGGTCACGGGCGGTGCGCGGGGCATCGGCGCGGCCGTGGCGCGACGGGTGGTCGACGGCGGCGGCAGCGTCCTGCTCACCGATGTGCTGGAGACCGAGGGCCGCGAGACGGCCGAACTCCTCGGCGGGCCGGCGCGGTTCCTGCGTCACGACGTCACCCGCGAGGACGAGTGGCAGGCGGCGCTCGACTTCGCGATCGCCGAGTTCGGACCGCTCACCGGCCTCGTCAACAACGCGGGCGTGACGACGGGCGGCACCCTCGACGAGGAGTCCGTCGCCCACTTCCGCCAGGTGCTGAAGGTGAACCTCGTCGGCGTCTTCATCGGGATGAAGCTCGCCGGACCGATGCTGCGGCGCGAGGGCGGCGGCTCGGTCGTCAACGTCTCCTCCTCCGCGGGGCTCACCGGCCTCGCGATGACGGGGAGTTACGGCGCTTCGAAGTGGGGCGTGCGGGGGCTCTCGAAGATCGGCGCGATGGAGTGGTCGGCGGCGGGCGTCCGCGTCAACAGCGTGCACCCCGGGATGACGTACACGCCGATGACCGCCGAGACCGGCATCCGCTCCGGCGAGGGCAACTACCCGGGGGCCGCCATGGGCCGGGTCGGCGACCCGGACGAGATCGCTTCGGCCGTCGCCTTCCTGCTCTCCGACGACGCCTCCTACCTCTCGGGCGCCGAGATCGCCGTCGACGGAGGCTGGACGGCGGGCAAGACGGTGCGCGACCTCGCCGGGCAGTGAACACCGGTGGCCGGCACGGGTGTTGCGGTGCTCAGGCCGTCTCCTCCTCCACCCAGGCACGGTACTCCGCCGAACCGTGCACGACGGGGGTGGCGAGGATCTCCGGGACGTCGTAGGGGTGGACCGAGCGCAGACGCTCCTCCAGCGCCTGGTAGCCGCGGGCGGCGACCTTGAAGACGATCTGCCACTCCTGCTCCTGCTGCACCTCGCCCTCCCAGCGGTAGACCGAGGTGACCGGGGCGCTCACCTGCGCGCACGCGGCCAGCCGCGCCCCGACGGCCTCGCGGGCCAGCGCCTCGGCGCTCTCGGCCGAGTCCGTCGTCGTCAGCACGGTGAGCACGCGGTGGGGGCGATCGTCGGCGCTCGGCAGGTCGCTCATGGGTCTCTCCTGGACGCAGCGGATCGGGAGCTCCCACCGTAACGAGCAGCTCCGACAGTCGGCGGGCGGAGCCGGGACCCGGCCGCCGGGTGTCCGATCCGTTCAGGACCGCCCGGAGCACGGCCTCTTGGCCTCCGGCACATGACTCCACGACTCGATGCTTTGGGCATCGCCACCACGAACCTCCCCGCCTCCCTCACCTTCTACCGCTGCCTCTGCCTGGAGCCCCCGGCCGACCCCGGCACCGCGCCGCACACCGAAGCCGCGGCGGGCGGCCTGCGGATGATGTGGGAAGCGGTGCTCGATCCGGACGGCAACCCCGCCGATCTCTTCGCGCCGCCGGACGCCTGATCCGCAGGGGTGACGCACGACCCGCCTGCTGTGCGACGCCCGGCACGCACTCCCGCCCTCGGGCAACGACGCGAGGGGGACGGCGCCCGCTCACCGCAGCCCCCTCTCCGCGAGCACCACGCCCGCCGGCGCCCCGGCGAGCGCCCGGAACTCCCTTGCGAGGTGGGCCTGGTCGGCGTATCCGGCGCGGTGCGCGGTCTCGGCGCCCGGGAGGCCGCGCGCGTGCAGCAGGGCCCAGGCGCGCTGGAACCGCAGGATGCGCGCCAGCGTCTTGGGGCCGTACCCGAAGGCGTCGAGGCAGCGGCGGTGCAGGCGGCGCTCGCCGAGGTCGAGCCGCCGCGCGGCCTCGGCGACACCCGCGCCCGCTTCGAGCAGCGGCACCAGACCCGGAGGCGGCTCCGGCGGACCGCCGGTGCGAACGCCCCGCAGCCTGCCGAGCGCCGCCTCCTCCAGAGCTCGCGGCCCCGACTCGTGTGCGCGCTCGGTGAGTTCGCGGACGGCGGCCTCCGGCCAGAGGTCGGCCAACGGCACCCGGAGATCGCGCACCTCCCAGGCACGGACGCCGAAGAAACCCGGCCCCTCACCTGGCGCGAGACGCAGCCCCGAGACGCGGCTGCCCGGGGCTGCCGAGCCGACGTCGGCCGTGGAATCGGGCCCGGCGACGACGAGGCGGCCGCCCAGCAGAAGCAGATCCATGCAGCCGTCGGGCAGCACGCGGGACGGCCCCGCCCGCGCCGCGGTGTGCGACCACAGGACGGCACCGGGGACGCGCGACGGCCGCTCCTGGTACACGCCCGCCATCATGCCCCGCCCCACTGACAACGGGCCTCGACTCCCCACCGCGGGGCGGGAGACGCGGGGGGCC
>NZ_AJTQ01000367.1 GCF_000262345.1 Streptomyces xiaopingdaonensis
CGCCGCGGGAGACCACCGACTGCGCGCCGGCGCCATCGCGCCGCACCGCTCGGGGACCGCCGCCCCACCACGCGTCCCCACGCCGTAGGCCACGTCCGACAACGCTGCCCCGCGGAACGGCGCCTGCCCGAACTCGCCCGCCTCCGCGGCGCACCGCCCTCAGCGCGAGGCCTTCTCCAACCGCTCGACCTCCTCGCCCGTCAGCACCACGCCTGCCGCGTCCAGGAGTCCGGGGAGCTGCTCGGGGGTGCGGGCGCTGGCGACCGGTGCGACGACCGTGGCCCTCGTGCGCAGCCAGGCGAGCGCCACACCGGCGCCGCCGACGCCGTGCGCCTCCGCCACCTCGGCGAGGGCGGCGAGGACCCGCTGGCCGCGCTCGCTGCCGAGGTACTGCGCCGCGAGGCTGCCGCGCTTCGTCGAAGGCTCGTCCCCCGGACGGTACTTGCCGGTGAGGAAGCCCGAAGCGAGAGCGAAGTAGGGGAAGGAGGCGAGGCCGGACTCGGCTGCGGCGTCCTGGAGTTCGCCCTCGTAGGTCTCCCGGGAGACGAGGTTGTAGTGCGGCTGCACCGCCACGTACGCGGCCTTGCCCCCGTCCTGCGCGTAGGCGAGGGACTCCCGGAGCCGGGGAGCGGAGAGGTTGGAGGCGGCGACCTCGCGGACCTTGCCCTCGCGCACGAGCGCGTCGAGGGTGTCGACGATCTCGGGCACGGGGACGGTCTCGTCGTCCCGGTGCGTGTAGTAGAGGTCGATGTGATCGGTCCGGAGACGGCGGAGCGAGTCTTCGCAGGCGGCGCGAATGTTGGCGGCGCGCAGGCCCTCCCGCCCCTCCAGCGCCCCGACCTTGGTGGCGACGACGACGTCGTCGCGGTTGCCGCGCCGCTTCATCCACTCGCCGATGATCGTTTCGGACTCGCCGCCGCTGTTCCCCTCGGCGAACGCCGTGTAACTGTCGGCGGTGTCGACGAAGTTGCCCCCGGCCTCGGCGTGCGCGTCGAGGACGGCGAAGGAGGTCGTCTCGTCGGCCGTCCACCCGAAGACGTTGCCGCCGAGACAGAAAGGCGCCACCGACAGGCTGCCGACGGCGTACCTGGAGTGCATGGAGGTGCTGGTGTGGTCACTCATGCTTGCACGCTATCCCCGGTCCGGCCGTCGGCCCCTCGGCCCCCGCGGGAGACGGCGCGGACTCCCCGCGAGGCGGAGGACACCTGCCCGCCTCCGCCTCGACGGGCCTCGACCACGGGATGGCCGGGGTCTAGGGTCCCCTTCAGGGGGATGCCGGCGGCAGGATCGGACGTCTTGAGGAGCGCAGCGGCAGATGGGCTGGACTGCACGGAACATCCCGGATCAGAGCGGTCGCACCGTCGTGGTGACGGGCGCCAACAGCGGCCTCGGATACGTCACCGCACGGGAGTTGGCGCGCCGCGGCGCCCACACCGTGCTCGCCTGCCGTGACGAGGAGCGCGGCGCGCGGGCGCACGCCAGGTTGCGTACGGAGCTTCCGGAGGCGCGGACCGAGCTGCGCACGCTCGACCTCGCCGACCTCTCCTCGGTACGCGCCTTCGCCAAGGAGCTCCCCGGCGAGCGGCTCGACCTGCTCGTCAACAACGCGGGGCTGATGGCGCTCCCGTTCGGCCGCACGGCCGACGGCTTCGAGATGCAGTTCGGCGTCAACCACCTCGGGCACTTCGCCCTCACGGGGCTGCTCCTCGACCGCCTCCTCGCTGCACACGCGCCGCGCGTCGTCACCCTCTCCAGCGGCCTCCACGCCCTCGCCAACATCGAGATCGGCGACCTCAACAGCGAACACTCGTACAACCGTTGGCTCGCCTATGCCCGCTCCAAGACGGCGAACCTCCTCTTCACCCACGAGCTCGCCCGCCGCACCGTCGGCACCCGGCTGATCGCCGCCGCGGCCCACCCCGGGTACGCCTCAACCGAACTCCAGACGAAAGGCGCCCGCATGGAGGGCCGCAGGGGCGCGGAGCGCCTCCTGGCGCTCGGCAACATCGTCCTCGCGCAGCCCGCCGAGGCCGGCGCGCTCCCCGCGCTCCACGCCGCCACCGACGCGGCCGTACGCCCCGACTCCTACATCGGCCCCCGCTTCCTCGGCTGGCGCGGAGCACCGGGACCGTCCTGGCGCGCGCCATGGACGCGGAGCGACGCAGCCGGAGAGCGGCTCTGGGCGGCCTCCGAGCAGTTGACGGGCGTCGCCTACCCGTAGCCGGCCGACGTCCACGAGAGGCGGCCCGCGCCGACCAGTCCGCTATGGAGACCCACACCACATTCACACCGTGAGTCCGCTCACACGTGAAGACGCCGCAAACGCCCGGTTTTTCGTCATGGACGCGTCTCACCTCGCGCCATCTCCCCTGCGCAGCCCGGGAGTCGGGGCACCAGAGCCGACAAATCGGGCGCCTGTCCTGCGGCGTGCGCGTCGCCTCAGCCGAGAAACGCTTTGTTGAGAGCGCGATTTCGGTGTGCTTAGTGTGCCTCCGCTACCGCGGGTCCCATGCGGCAGCTCCGTGGCCAGACGCCGAATCCTGCCGCTGGTCCTCGGATGAACCGTCCCGTGGCAGGAGCGGGGGAACCAGGTAAGTGCCGCGCACGGCAGGGTCCGCAGCGATCCGACGTGGACGGCTTGGGGTGAAGCCGCGCCCTTCGCACCGAGGTGCAAGGCCGGCCGGGCTACTCCGGCCCGAATCCGACAGCTCACCTCGCAGGCGTAGGAGAGGAACCCCCTATGTCCGTACGCGGAAAGCATGCCCGAAAGCCCAACCACCGCTGGCGGCGCGGGATCTCCCTCGCGCTGACGGCCGGCGGCGCCAGCGTCGTCCTGCCCCTCGCGCTCTCCGGGAACGCGCAGGCGGCTTCGGTCGACACCTGGGACAAGGTCGCCCAGTGCG
>NZ_AJTQ01000368.1 GCF_000262345.1 Streptomyces xiaopingdaonensis
AGTCCGGCGGCGACTGGTCCATCAACACCGGCAACGGCTACTACGGCGGCCTCCAGTTCTCCCAGTCCAGCTGGGCAGCAGCAGGCGGCACCCAGTACGCCGAACGCGCCGACCTCGCCACCAAGGAACAGCAGATAGCCGCCGCCGAAAAGCTCCTCGAACTCCAAGGCCCCGGCGCATGGGCCTGCGCAGGCGCCGGCAACCTCACCGCCGACGGACCCTCCCCCGACGTG
>NZ_AJTQ01000369.1 GCF_000262345.1 Streptomyces xiaopingdaonensis
GACCCGAGCGGCTCGGGCTCCTCCGAGTCGGAGTCGTCCGAGTCCGCGGACTCGGACTCGGACTCGGGCGAGAAGAAGGCGCAGCCGCAGGGCGGCTCCGAGCACACCGTCGAGTCCGGCGACACCCTCCACACCATCGCGGAGCAGCACGGCATCGACGGCGGCTGGAAGACCGTCTACAAGGCCAACACCGACGAGATCGACGACCCGAACCTCATCTACCCAGGCCAGCACCTCGCGTTGAGCGGCTCCTCCGACGCGTCGCCGTCCGACGGCGGGGCGAAGGCGCAGCAGTCCTCGGCGACCACCGAGACGCAGCCGTCCTCCGGCGACTACACCGCGCCGGTCGACGCCGGCACGAGCACGCCCTACGGCGCCGCCGGCGGGAGCTGGTCGAGCGGGAAGCACACCGGCGTCGACTTCTCGGCCGGCAGCGGCACTTCGGTGAAGGCCGTCACCTCCGGCGAGGTCGTCTCGGCCGGCTGGAGCGGCTCGTACGGCAACGAGGTCGTCGTCAAGCACGACGACGGCCGCTACAGCCAGTACGCGCACCTCTCCTCGCTCTCCGTCCAGCAGGGGCAGCAGGTGGAGACCGGCGGCGAGCTCGGCCTCTCCGGCACGACCGGCAACAGCACGGGCCCGCACCTCCACTTCGAGGTGCGCACGGGTCCGGACTACGGCTCGGACATCGACCCGGTGGCCTACCTCCAGGAGAACGGCGTCAGCCTCTGACGCTTCCGGAGGAGACCCGAAGGGGCGGCGGCCGCACGGCGGTGGCCGCCCCTTCGCCTGTCCGGCTCCGCTCGGTCGAAGAGGCGCCGGCCCCGGCACGGCCGGGCCGTCCTCAGGGGTGCAACGCACGGCATCAAACGGGGAGTCGGGTGACAGCGAACCTTGCTACGGTTCGCCGATGTCGTCGATCAGGCAGTTCCAAGTCACCTTCGACTGCGCGGAACCCGCACGCCTCGCCGCCTTCTGGTGCGAGGTGCTGGGGTACGTCACGCCGCCGGTCCCGGAAGGGTTTGCCACGTGGGAGGAGTACCACCGCACGCTGCCGCCCGAGGAGGAGGTCTACTTTCCGTGCAGCGACCCCGCGGGCGCGGGCCCGCGGCTGCTCTTCCAGCGCGTCCCCGAAGGCAAGGTCGCCAAGAACCGGGTCCATATCGACGTACGGGCCGGTGCCGGCCTCGTAGGGGAGGAGCGCCTCGCCACGCTGGAGGCCGAATGCGCGCGGCTGGTCGCGCTCGGCGGGGTGCACGTGCGCACGATGCCCGCCGACGACGAGGACGAGTCGTGCATCACGATGCAGGACCCCGAGGGCAACGAGTTCTGCCTCGACTGAGCATGCTTCGCACCGTGCCGCCTCCTCTCTCCTCCCTCGGGGGACGGCAGTTGCCCTGTGACGGCGGGAGCGCGGCCGAGCCCTGCCGGCGTCCACCCGCTCCGCGCGACGAAGTCGCGAGCGGCATGCGCCACTTCGGGCCCCACGACCTCCCGTCCGGCCCGCCGGGGACGGCGCCTCCGCACAGGCGCCGCCCCCTTCCCCGCTCCGGGCCCGCCGCCGCGGTGAGGGCCGAACGGCCGCGGGTGCCCGGGGACTTCGGTGGTTCAGACGGCGGCCCTTCCCGCCTCCAGGCGGGCGACCGGGACGCGGAAGGGTGAGCAGGAGACGTAGTCGAGACCGGCCTCGTGGAAGAAGTGGACCGAGTCCGGGTCGCCGCCGTGCTCGCCGCAGACGCCGAGCTTGAGGTCGGGACGTGTCTCCCGGCCCGCCTGTACCGCCGTCCTCACCAGGGCGCCGACGCCGTCCCTGTCGATCGTCTCGAAGGGGGAGACGCCGAAGATGCCCTTCTCCAGGTAGGTGGTGAAGAAGCTCGCCTCGACGTCGTCGCGGGAGAAGCCCCAGACGGTCTGGGTGAGGTCGTTGGTGCCGAAGGAGAAGAAGTCGGCGCACTCCGCGATCTGCCCCGCGGTGAGGGCGGCGCGCGGCAGCTCGATCATCGTGCCGACGCAGAGCGGGAGTTCGACGCCGTACGCCTCGGAGACCTCGGCGATGACGCCCTCCGCCTCCTCCCGGACGATCTCCAGCTCCTGCACCGTCCCGACGAGCGGGATCATGATCTCCGCCTGGGGATCACCGCCGGCCGCACGGCGCTCCGCGGCCGCCTGCGCGATGGCCCGTACCTGCATGGCGAAGAGCCCGGGGACGGCGAGCCCGAGCCGGACGCCGCGCAGGCCGAGCATCGGGTTCTGCTCGTGGAGCCGCTGCACGGCCTGGAGCAACAGCCGGTCCTTGTCGGCCGGTTCGCCGCGTGACTCGGCGAGTGCGACCCGTACCGAGAGCTCGGTGAGGTCGGGGAGGAACTCGTGGAGCGGCGGGTCCAGGAGCCGTACCGTCACGGGCAGGCCGTCCATCGCGTCGAGGAGCTCGGTGAAGTCGCCCTGCTGGAGCGGGAGGAGGGCGCCGAGTGCGTCCTCGCGGTCCTGCGGCGCCTCGGCGAGGATCAGCCGCTCGACGAGTTCCCTGCGCTCCCCGAGGAACATGTGCTCGGTGCGGCAGAGCCCGATGCCCTGGGCGCCGAACCGCCGGGCGCGCGCCGCGTCGTCCGCGTTGTCCGCGTTGGCGCGCACGGCGAGGCGCCGCGCGCCGTCGGCGTACGCCATGACGCGGTGCACCGCGAGGACGAGTTCGTCCGCGGTGTCGTGCTCCGGGTCGAGCCGGGCGGGGTCGACCTGCCCCTCGAAGTACTCGACGACGGGGGACGGTACGACGGGTACCTCACCGCGGTAGACCTTGCCGGTCGAGCCGTCGATGGAGACGACCGCGCCCTCCTCGACGACGTCGCCCGAACTCGTCGTCATCCGACGCTGCTTGACGTCGACGTCGAGCTCCTCGGCGCCGCAGACGCAGGTCTTGCCCATGCCGCGGGCGACGACGGCCGCGTGCGAGGTCTTCCCACCGCGGGAGGTGAGGATGCCGTCGGCGGCGAGCATGCCGTCGAGGTCGTCCGGGTTGGTCTCCCGGCGGACGAGGATCACCCGCTCCCCCGCCGCCGTGCGTTCCACGGCGGTCGCGGAGTCGAAGACGACGGAGCCGAAGGCCGCGCCCGGGGACGCCGCGATGCCGCGGCCGATGAGGTCGGCCTGGGCGTCGAGGTCGAAGCGGGGGAACATCAGCTGCGCGAGCTGGCTCCCCGACATCCGCCTGAGCGCCTCGGACTCGGAGATGAGTCCCTGGTCGACGAGTTGGACGGCGATCCGGAAGGCGGCGGCTGCCGTCCGCTTGCCGACGCGCGTCTGGAGCATCCACAACTTGCCGCGCTCGATGGTGAACTCGATGTCGCACAGATCCCTGTAGTGGTTCTCCAGGGTCTCCGTGATCTGCATGAGCTCGTCGTACGAGTCCTTGTCGAGCTGCTCCAACTCGGCGAGCGGCACGGTGTTCCGGATGCCGGCGACGACGTCCTCGCCCTGCGCGTTCTGGAGGTAGTCGCCGTAGACGCCCTGCTGCCCGCTGGCCGGGTCGCGGGTGAACGCGACGCCGGTGCCGGAGTCGGGGCCGAGGTTGCCGAAGACCATCGAGCAGACGTTGACGGCGGTGCCGAGGTCGTGCGGGATGCGCTCCTGGCGGCGGTAGAGCTTGGCGCGGTCGCCGTTCCACGAGTCGAAGACCGCACGCATCGCGAGGTCCATCTGCTCGCGCGGGTCCTGCGGGAACTCCCGCCCGGTCCGCTCCAGGACGATCTGCTTGAACTCCGCGACGAGACCCTTGAGTTCGTCGGCGCCCAGCTCGACGTCGCTGGTGACGCCCTTGCTGCGCTTCGCCTCCTCGATGCGCTCCTCGAACCGCTCCGCGGCGATGCCGAGGACCGTGTCACCGAACATCTGGATGAGCCGCCGGTAGGAGTCCCAGGCGAAGCGGTCGTCGCCGGCCTGGGTCGCGAGGCCGTGCACGGAAGCGTCGGAGAGGCCGATGTTGAGGACGGTGTCCATCATCCCGGGCATGGAGAACTTCGCACCGGAGCGCACCGAGACGAGGAGCGGGTCGTCGGACTGCCCGAGCTTCTTGCCCATCCGCTCCTCCAGCGCGGCGAGATGGGAGCCGACCTGTTGGCGGAGGGCGGGCGGCTCGTCGCCGGAGTCGAGGTAGACCTTGCACGCCTCCGTGGTGACGGTGAAGCCGGGCGGAACGGGGAGCCCGAGATTGGTCATCTCGGCGAGGTTGGCTCCCTTGCCGCCGAGGAGCTCCTTGAGGTCCTTGTGCCCCTCGGTGAAGTCGTAGACCAGCTTGTGCTGTTGGCCTGCTGCGTTTACTGCGTGATCCGGCACGGGACTCGACTCCTCGTGTTCGGCTGCCCTGACGGCGGGGAGCGTACCCAGATCCAAGGCCCCCGGGTACGTCCGTCAGCACGTCACATGGGCGCAACCACCCGTGTGCCGAGAGATCGAAAGTTGTCCGAGTGGAACGCCCTCACAAGGGCGGTTTCAGGAAGCGAAGATCAACCTTCAACTCCTCACCTACGGACTCCACTTAGGCCGCAAAGACCCCACGTTTCCATTCAGTAGATGTACCAAGGTTCGGCAAACTCCCATGGTGCTCCTTGGAGACGTGCAGTTCACATTTGAGCGCTCACATGAGCGGACCTCTGATCAAGGTGGCGAGAATCACGCGAACCGGGGACCCCCTCGTCCCACGATGCGGACACCCGTCCCACCGCGCAGACCCCCAACGGGCGCGTCCCGCACCGCTGTTGCCGGACGCGACGAAGAAGGGCGCCGGCCGCTCACGCGGTCCGACGCCCTCTCCCGTACGCCCTGCGGCGCCCGGTGCTCAGCCCCCGGAGGTGTCCAACTCGGCCTCGGCGCCGACGCATCCGGCGTCCCACGGGTCCTTCAGCCAACCGTCGGGGAGCACCACACGGTTCTTGCTCTGCGTACGGCCCCGCGGTCCCTCGGCACCCGCCGGCCAGGGCTGGTCGAGGTCGAGACCGTCGAGGAGGGAGCGGAGTTCGGCGAGGGAGGAGCTGACGGCGAGGCCGCGGCGGGCCTCGGAGCCGACGGTGAAGCCCTTCGTGTACCAGGAGACGTGCTTGCGGAAGTCGATCACGCCGCGCTCCTCGTCCCCCAGCCACTCGCCGAGCAGCTCGGCGTGGCGCACCATCACGTCGGCGACCTGCCCGAACGTCGGCCGTGCGTACGCCGGTCGACCGCCTGCCTGCGCGTCGAAGGCGGCGGCGAGGTCGGCGAAGAGCCACGGCCGGCCGAGGCAGCCGCGCCCGACGACGACGCCGTCGCACCCCGTCTCCTCGACCATGCGGACGGCGTCGTCCGCGGACCAGATGTCGCCGTTGCCCAGGACGGGGATCTCGGTGACCGCCTCCCGCAGCCGCGCGATGGCGTCCCAGTCGGCGGTGCCGCCGTAGTGCTGCGCCGCGGTCCGGCCGTGCAGCGCGACGGCGCTGATGCCCTCCTCGACGGCGATGCGCCCGGCGTCGAGGTGGGTGAGGTGGTCGTCGTCGACGCCCTTGCGCATCTTCATGGTGACGGGGAGCCCGCCGGCGTTCTGCACGGCCTCGTGGAGGATGGCGCGGAGCAGCGGGCGCTTGTACGGAAGGGCCGAACCGCCGCCCTTGCGCGTCACCTTGGGGACGGGGCAGCCGAAGTTGAGGTCGATGTGGTCCGCGAGGTCCTCGTCGACGATCATGCGGGCCGCCTTGCCCACCGTGACCGGGTCGACGCCGTAGAGCTGGATCGAGCGGGGCCGCTCCGTCCGGTCGAACTCGACGAGGCGCATCGTCTTCTCGTTCCGCTCGACCAGGGCGCGCGAGGTGATCATCTCGCTGACGAAGAGGCCGCGGCCGCCGGAGAACTCGCGGCACAGCGTCCGGAACGGCGCGTTGGTGATCCCCGCCATCGGCGCCAGGACGACGGGCGCGGAGAGCGTGTGGGGGCCGATCCGGAGCGGCTGGGACATACGGCGGACTCTTCCTGACGGGCTGACGGCACACTGCGCCTCGGGGCGCGGCCCTCCATTCTCCCCCATTCTCCCTGCGGCTCGACCTCGTTGCGGCGCGTGCACGGACTAACGCGGACGGTGGCTCAGTCCTTCGCGCCGGGCTCGCCGAGTCGGGACGCGGCACGGCGCTGCACGTCGGCCGCCTCGAGCAGGAAGCGGCGGACGGTGTCGAGCTCCTCGACGGTGTACGACTCGTACATCGCGATCATGTCGTCGGCGAACGACTGGAAGAGCAGGGCGAGTTCGTCCTGTTTCTCGGGGACGGACTCGATGGTCACGCGGCGCCTGTCGGTCGGATGCGGCACCCGGCGGACGTAGCCCTTGCGTACGAGCCGGTCGACGAGACCGGTGACGGAGGCGGGGGCGAGGCCGGAGCGCTCGGCGAGTTCCTTGGCCGTGTGGGGCCCTTCGCGTTCCAGGCGGTCGAGGGTCTTGCTCTCGGTGGCGCTGAGGCCGCGCTGGGCCGAGACCGCGGTGTGGAACATGACCGACACCAGGCTCGACTCCCTTGCGGCGAAGGTGAGTTCCTCGACCACCTGCGCGCGGTCGCGGGGCTTCTCGTTGTTCGCCATGTCGGCAGCCTACCTATTTCGTTCGGCCGAACGAAAGGGTTGTGATCACGCCGCCCTCGGTGGTTTATTTCGTTTGGCCGAACGAAATAAATGGAGGAACGATGCCTGCACGCACCGAGGCGCCCGTACCGCGCCGCTGGTCGGCGGCGGCCGTGATGATCGTCGCCGCCCTGATGGACATGATCGACGTGACCATCGTCAACGTCTCGCTGCCCTCGCTCGCCCGCGATCTGGGTGCCTCCCGGAGCGCCCTGCAATGGACGATCTCCGCCTACCTGCTGGGCTTCGCCGCCAGCCTCGTCGTCGCCGGACATCTCGGCGACCGTTACGGGCGGCGGCGGCTCTTCCTCCTCGGCACCGCCGCCTTCGGAGTGGCCAGCCTCGCGTGCGGGTCGGCGCAGGAGCCGGGCCAACTCGTCGCGGCACGTGCGGTGCAAGGGGTGGCGGCGGCCGTACTTCTGCCGCAGGTGCTCGGCTCGTTCCGCACGCTCTTCCACGGCCGTGAACGCGCCACCGTCTTCGGGATATTCGGCACCGTGCTCGGCTTCGCCTCCGCGCTCGGGCTGCTGCTCGGCGGACTTCTCACCGACGCCGACCTCTTCGGCTGGGGTTGGCGCTCGATCTTCCTGATCAACGTGCCGGTCGCGCTCCTCGCCTTCGTCGCCGCGCGCGCCGTCGTCCCGCCGGACGGACGGCGGTCGACGGCGCGGCCCGATCTGCTCGGCAGCCTCCTTCTCGCCGCCGGGCTCGTGGGTGTCGTGCTCCCGCTCGTGCAGGGGCGCTCGTGGGGGTGGCCGCTCTGGGGCTGGGTGTGCACGGGCGCGGGTGCGGGGCTCGTCGCGATGGTCGCGGGGGTCCAGTCGCGTCGGGGCGGCGGGGCGCGGACTCCTCTGCTTCCCGCGCGGGCCTTCCGGAACCCGGCGTTCGGCTTCGGACTCGCCGTCCAACTGCTCTTCTCCTTCGCGATGCAGGGGTTCTTCCTCGTCTTCGGGCTCTGGCTGCAAATCGCGCAGCAGTACACGCCGACGCAAGCCGGAGTCGTCACCGTCGCCTTCTCGTTGGGCGGGTTCGTCACCTCGCCGGTCGCGGGCAGGCTCGCCGTGCGGTACGGGCGGTGGGTGCTCATCGCCGGCGGGCTGCTGATGGCGGGCGGGTACGCCTGGATCGGTGCCGCGGTGGGCGGGGCCGAGGCCGTGCGCACGGGGGCGTGGCCGATGGTGCCCGGGTTGCTCGTGGCCGGCGCGGGGCTCGGGCTGCTGGTCGTGCCGCTCGTCAACGTCGTGCTCTCCGCGGTCGACGGCGAGTTGGCGGGCCGGGCCTCCGGGATCTTCTCCACGGCACAGCAGTTCGGCGGAGCGCTCGGCGTCGCAGCGATCGGCAGCGCCTTCTTCCGGCGGGCGGAAGACGGACTCGGCAACGCGCTGCTCGCGGCGCTGCCCTGGGCAGCGAGCGCCGCGGTCGTCTGCGCACTGCTGTGCCTGCGGCTGCCGCGCACCGCCGTGGCCGAGGAGACGTACCCCGAAGTACCGGAAGACGAGGGCACGTTGGACCGAGCCGCGGTCTGACTGCCGGTGGCCGGTCTCAGCCCTGGGCCAGCGCCCGGCTCAGCCCCAGGTTGCTGACGAGCAGCCCCCCGTCGACCGGCAGCACGACCCCGGTGACCCACGCCGCGTCCGGCGACGCGAGGAAGGCCACCGCGGCGGCGATGTCGGACGGCTCCCCCACGCGCCCCAACGGGTACTGCTCGGACGCGCGCCGGAGCGCCTCGGCCCGGCCCTCCCAGGCGCCCGTCCGTACCGTCCCCGGCTCCACCAGGTTGACGCGCACACCCCGCGGAGCGCTCTCCACCGCGACGGTGCGCGTCAGGGAGGCGAGTCCCGCCTTGGCCGCGCTGTAGGCGTGCGCGTCGAAGAACCGCTCGGCGTTGACGGAGCCGACGTTGACGATCGCGCCCGCACCCCGCGCCGCCAGATGCGGCAGCGCGGCGCGGATGCAGCGGTAGGCGCCGTGGAGCGAGACCTCGAAGTCCTCGTACCAGGGTCCGTCCTGCTGCTCCTCGAAGCGGGGCGGCCCGGGGTGGCAGGCGTAGGCGTTGTTGACGAGGACGTCGAGCCGGCCGAAGGTCGCAGCCGCGTGCCGGACGGCCGACTCGACGGCAGCGTCGTCGGTGACGTCGCAGGTGCGGGCCTCCGCCCGCCCGCCCGCGCCGCGTACGGCCTCCGCCACCCGCGCGGCGCGCGCCTCCTCGCGGTCGGTGACGAGCACGCACGCGCCCTCGTCGGCGAGACGCCGCGCGACGGCCTCCCCGATCCCCTGTCCCGCTCCCGTGACCATCGCCGCCTGCCCGTCGAATCGCCTCATGGCCACACCCTAGGGAGCAGCGCCCGACACGAGGCAACAGCCGTACGGGGGCGGCCGGTTGGCCGACGCGCCTCTCCCCGCGCGCCCGCATGCGGAAAGATCGCTCCGAGCGACCCGTACCGCACGAGAGAGACCGCACCCCATGGCCCTGGCCGCACTTCTGATCTTCGTCGCCACGCTCACGCTGGTGATCTGGCAGCCGCGCGGCCTCGGCATCGGCTACACCGCGCTCGGCGGGGCGGCGCTCGCGCTCGCCACGACCGTCGTCCACCTGCGGGACGTTCCGACCGTCCTCGACCTCGTCTGGAACGCGACGCTCACCTTCGTCGCCGCGGTGCTGATCTCGCTCGTCCTCGACGAGTGCGGCTTCTTCGCGTGGACGGCGCTGCACGTGGCCCGGTGGGGGCGGGGAAGCGGGCGGCTGCTCTTCGCACTCGTCGTGGTGCTGGGGGCACTCGTCTCGGCGCTCTTCACCAACGACGGCGCCGCGCTGATCCTCACACCCGTCGTCATCTCCGTGCTGCGGGCACTCGACTTCTCCCCCGCCGCCTCGCTCGGGTACGTCATGGCGACGGGGTTCATCGCGGACACCGCGAGCCTGCCGCTCGTCGTCTCCAACCTCGTCAACATCGTCAGCGCCGACTTCTTCCAGCTCGGGTTCGCGCGGTTCGCCGTCGTCATGCTGCCGGTCGCGGTCGTCTCGGTGCTCGCCAGCCTGGGAATGCTGCTGCTGTACTTCCGCCGCTCGACCCCCCGCCGCTACCCGGTCGGCCCGCTGCCGCAGCCGCGGGAGGCCGTCACCGACCGCGTCACCTTCCGGGCCGGGTGGGTCGTGCTCGCGCTGCTGCTGGGCGGGTACTTCGCGGCCGAGCCGCTGCGGGTGCCGCTCTCCGCCGTCGCGGGGGCCGGGTCCTTCGTGCTCCTCGCGGTGGCCGCGCGCCGTCCGCGGCGGCTCTTCGGCGAGGGCGGCGCCGAGCGGCCGATCCGGGTGGGGCGGGTCGTCAGGGAGGCTCCCTGGCAGATCGTCCTCTTCAGCCTGGGCATGTACCTCGTCGTCTACGGGCTGCGGAACGAAGGGCTCACCGCCCAACTCTCCCGACTTCTCGGACACTTCGCGGACCACGGGACGCTCGCCGCCGCGCTGGGGACGGGCGGCGCGGCGGCCGTGCTCTCCTCCGTCATGAACAACCTGCCGACGGTGCTGATCGCCGCGCTCGCGATCGACACCACGGAGGCGCAGGGGCTCGCGCACGAGGCGATGGTCTACGCGAACGTCGTCGGGTCCGACCTCGGGCCGAAGATCACGCCGGTCGGGAGCCTGGCGACGCTGCTCTGGCTGCACGTCCTCGACCGCAAGGGCATCCACATCGGCTGGGGCCGCTACTTCCGCACCGGCGTCGTCCTCACCGTTCCGGTACTGCTCGTGACGCTCGCGGCGCTCGCGGGCTGGCTGACGCTGCTGGACTGAGGCTCCCCGCGGCCCGCGCGACGGCGGGCACCGCCTCGCGGGTGGGGTGGCAGACGAGCAGGTCGGGCGGCGGGTGGAGGAACAGGACGGGCCGCACCGTCCACCGCACCCGCGCGACGCCGAACGGCGTGCGCAGACGCACGGGGAGCGCGAACTCCTCCCCGGCGCCGAGGCGTTGACGCGTCTCCCGCTGCCCGTGGCACAGCCACCGGTACCCGAACCAGCGGTCCCGCACCTCCAAGTCCTGCAACTGCACCCGTAGTTCGGTGCTCAGCCAGCGCATCACCTGCTCCACGTCGTCGAACCGGCGCCATCGCAGCCGCGGTGCCGCGACCTGGCGGAGCTCCGGCAGGAGCGCGTCCGCCACCGACTCGCCCGTACAGGAGGCGACTTGGCGCCGCTTGCGGGCACCGTTCGCGCCCTCGCCGGGTTCGCAGGCGTGCGCCTCGACGTAGCACCACCACCCCGCGTGGACACACCCCTGCGCCGTCCGGCACACCACCCTCACCCGGCCACCCCTCGCACACCGCACGTCACCCGAGGCGCCGGCGCCCGCTCGCGGACCGGCCCTTACCTCGCACCACTGGCTCAACGAGCAACAACCCCCGCCCGGTTACGACCTCTTCACCCGGCTTGCGCAACTCGCCCGTTCTCGCCTCCCCGACCGGGCCGAGTCGCCACGGTGTTCGAGAGGGGCGGGCCGTCACCGGGCTCCTGCTCGTCAACTTCCGGACGCCGCGGGCGCGTTCAGTCCTCCTCGTCCGACTCCGGAGCGTCGGCCTTCGTCGGCTCGTCCTTGCCCTCCCCCTCGCCCGGGGGGTCGTCGTGCTCGTCACGACCCCCCGCCGGCAGCTCCTCGGGCGGCTCCTCCAACCGGCTCGCGATGGCGTAGTCGATCTCGACGTCGCGGTACTCGGTGTCGGGGCGCACCCCGCGCGGGAGGTTGGCGCGGCGGCTTCCCGAACCCGACCGCCGCCCCTCGCTGCCGTGGAACCGCACCTCGTTGTCGGGGACCTCGTCCCAGTCGAGTTCGTCCGCCTCGACGTGCGCGGCGAAGGCGATGTCCGCGTCGTCGATCTCCGGAGCGTCCGCGGGCTTTCAAGTCGGTTGCCTGCGGCGCTCGGTCCGGTTGCCGCCTCCCCGACGGCCGTTCCCGCCGTCGGAGCCGCCTCCTCGCTCCTCGGCTCCCGTCGCCTGCCCGGCCGCCTCGCCCGCCTTCCGCGTGACGCCCTCGACGGCCTCGCCCGCGCCGCCCGCGTCCTGCGCGGCCTCGCCCGCCTGGCCGGCCACCTGGCCCGCGCCGCCGCCGACCTGCTTCGCCGTCTGGCCCGCACCGCTGCCGGCCTCCTTCGCCGCCCGGCCCGCTCCGCTGCCGACCTCCTTGGTGGCCTCGCGTGCGCCGCCGCCCACCTCGCTCGCGGCCTCGCCCGCACCGCTGCCCACGTCGCCGACCGCCTTGCCCGCGCCGCCGCCGACCTCCTTGGCCGCCTCGCCCGCACCGCTGCCGACCTCGCCAACGGCCTGCCCCGCGCCGCCGCCCACGTCGCTGACGGCGTCGCTTGCGCCGCTGCCGACCTTGTTGACCGCGGAGCCGACCCCGCTCGTCACCTGCTCAAGGATCTGCGGGTTCCGGTCGATCGTCGTCAGGACGCGGTCGATCACGGAGGCGACGTTGTCGAGGCGGACCTTCAGCAGCGCCTGCGCGTCCACGCCCTTGATCTCGAGCCGGACCTTGCCGAGGGTCGCGTCGGCGCCCACGTTGAGTTTCAGCAGCTCCAGCACCTCCGCCTGGAGCGAGACCCGCGCTCTGAGGTCCTCCACCTCCAGGTCGATCTCGTCGACGTGGAGCGTCGGTACGTCGAGGAGGACGTCCGGCTCGTCGCTCACCGACGGTTTCTTCGCCGGCTCACCGCCGTTCTCGCGCTGTGCCAGCTCGTCGTTGTCGGCCATGCCGGGCCCTCCGATACCTTGCGCAGATCAGGGGTTTGACTCTTTTGTCAGGGTAGGACGGGTTCCCTTCGAGCGCGCGCGGACCGCCTCCACGCCTTCGCCACCGCGGTGTCCGTCCCCGAGCGGCGCATCCTCGCGCGCCAGTTACGGATGTTTCCGACCAGACTGGACAGCGCGGTCCTCGGCCTCCGTCGAGCGGCGGCGCCCCGTCCTCACGGACGGAGCGGCTCGCCCGGCGTGCGCGGTCGGCTCCGGGCCACCGGGAACGACGTGTCAGCCCACCTATGACCTGCGGAGTCGTCGCCGCGGGTTGGCGAACGACAAGGGAGAACACCATGTCGGACAGCAAGTCCGCCGCCGTCGCGGCGAGCCTCGCAGGCGGCTACCTGCTGGGACGCGGCAAGGGCGGCAAGGCCGCACTCGGCGTCGCGATCTACCTCGCCACCAGGAAGATGCAAGGAGGCTCGAAGCAGGAGGAGCCCGAGGAGGAGACGTCGTCGAAGCCGTCGGCCCTGCAACGCCTGACGAAGTCGGTACGGGGAGAGCTGATGGAGGCCGGGCGCTCGGCCGTGAAGTCGGCGGCGAGCAACAAGCTCGACACGTTCGTCGAGAACCTCGAGGCCCGCACCCGCGAACTCTCCCAGGGGGACCGCGAATCGGGCGGCAAGGGCGCGGACCGGCAGGGAGGCGGGTCCTGTCGGGACGACGACGAGGAGGGTGAAGAACGGGGCGAGGGGCGGGACGAGGGGCAGGGCGAAGACCGCGGAGACGAGCGCGGCGGCGAGCGGGACGGCGGGCGGGGCGAAGACCAGCGCGACGAACAGGACGACGGACGGGGCGAAGACCGCGGAGACGAGCACGACGGCGAGCACGACGGCGAGCGCGGCGACGAGCGCGGCGACGCGCAGGGCGAAGACCAGCGCGACGAACAGGACGACGGGGAGCGCGAGGAGCGCGAGGAGCGCGAGGAGCGCGAGGAGCGCGAGG
>NZ_AJTQ01000370.1 GCF_000262345.1 Streptomyces xiaopingdaonensis
GCGGCGAACGAGACGACAGGCGACGCGAAGACCGCGACGACGAACGCCGAGAGCAACGAAGCGAAGACCGCGGCAGCGACCGCCGCGAGGAGCGCCCCGCACGCGGCAGTTCGCGAGACGGCGCACCACGTCGCAGGTCCGAAGGGGGCGCACGCCGCCGCGAGGAGTCGCGCGGGCAGGCGAGCGAGCGCCTGAGGACGAGGCCCACCAAGCCGACCCCGCCCACCCCGCCCTCGCCGGGCCCCGGAGAGGGCCCGGGCGGTCGCCGGGGCGAGCCCAGGGAGAAGGCGGCCTCGGACCGTTAGGGCGAAGTCGTCGAGAGCATCCGGTACCTGCGGGCGAAAGGCAGCGAGATGGCGGGCAGCAGCAACGGGCAGGAGAAGGAGTCGGGTTCGGGCCTCGCCCGGCTCCGCAAGGCGGTCGTCGAGCATGCGGAGGCGCGCGCCGAGAAGCTGGTGAAGGCGGTGGAGCAGAAGGTCACGGACCTGACCCGGGACCTCACGGAGAAGGCGGGCGAGGACAGCCCCGTCGCCCGCGCCGGCTCGCGGATGCTCGGCGGCGAGTCACCGGCGAAGGCGGCCGCCTCGGAGGGCGGCAAGCAGTTGGGGCAGGCCAAGGACAAGACCACGGGTGCGGTCGTCGGCAAAGCGAAGGACGCCATGGGCAAGGGTGGTTCGTCGGAGGAAGCAAGCGGAAAGATCGGCGACAAGAAGGTCACGACGATCATCGAGACGCTCGACATCGGTCTGCCGATCCGCGTCTGCTACGACCGCTGGACGGAGTTCGAGGAGTTCAGCAGCTTCATGAAGGGCGTCACCGACGCCTCCAAGGAGGACGACGACGTCACCTCGAACTGGAAGCTCAAGGTGGGCCCGTCGAACCGCAGTTGGAAGGCGACGGTCCAGGAGCAGATCCCCGACGAGCGCATCTCCTGGACGACCGAGGGCGACAGGGCGACGACCCAGGGCGTCATCAGTTTCCACGAACTCGCGCCCGACCTCACCCGCATCGTGGTCGTCATGGAGTACACGCCCTCCGGCTTCCTGGAGAAGACCGCCAACTTCTGGCGTGCACAGGGCCGCAGGGTCCGCCTCGACCTCAAGCACTTCCAGCGCTACGTCACCATCGGCGCCGAGGAGGACACGGAGGGCTGGCGCGGCGAGATCCGCGACGGCGAGGTCGTCCGCAGCCACGAAGACGCCCTCTCGGAGGAGAAGGGCGAGGGCGGCGACGGGGACGGCGAGGGCCGGAGCCAGGACCGGGACGAGGACGACGACCGGGACGACGAGCGGCAAGGCAACGACGACCGCGAGAGGGAAAGCCGCGGGAGTCGGTGACCTTCTCCGCCCGCAAGGGGGTCACGGGCGTCGCGGCCCGACCCCGACGGTCGGGCGCGGCACCGGCCCGCCGCTCGCCACGTCGCTCCCGGTGACCGCGGGCACCCACGCCCCGACCGCCTCCGACACGGCGGACGACCACTCCCCACCGGCCGGCGTCGCAGTCGCCACCGCTTGTCAGAGGCGGCGGATAGGTTGCCTCCATGAACACAGGCCGCGGCACCAACCCCCGACTCGACGCGCTCCGCGCCGAGTTGAACGACGCCACGCGGGCCTCGGCCCGCAAGGCGGTCCGGGAGCTCGTACCGCTCATGGACGACGCGGAAGCGGTCGCGCTCGCCGCCGCGTACGAGCCCACGGCGGGCCTCGCCTCCGAGACTCTGCTGCGCCTGTGGTCGCAGTCCCCCGATCCGGACGTGTTCTCCGCCGTCCTGCTCGCCCCCGCCTTCGCACGCGAGGGCCGGGAGGAGCTGCGGCTGAGCCGGTGCGCCTCGCTCGTCGGGCTGCGGCACCTCACCATGCTCCGGAGGCTGGAGCTCCGCTCGAAGAAGGTCACCGACATCACCGAGATCGGCGCACTGACCGGTCTCACCGATCTCGATCTGGAGGGCTGCTCGAAGATCGAGGACGCGGCCCCGCTGAGCGCCCTCGCCGGACTCGTGCACCTCAACCTCGTCCAGTGCCGTTTCGTGACGGACACGAAGGCGCTCCTCCCCCTGCACCGGCTGCGCACGTTGGACCTCAGCCTGAGCGGGGCGACTTCCGTCGAGGGTTTCGGCTCGGCGTTCCCCGCGCTCGAGACGCTGAACCTCGCGGGCTGCCGCGGCCTGCAGAGCGTCGAGGGGCTGTCGGGCCTACGGCAGCTCACCAGGCTCGATCTCGCCCGGACACCGATCGCCGACCTGGCAGGGCTGGGCGACCTCCCCTCCGTCACCCACCTCGACGTGACCAAGTGCACGCAGCTACGCAGCCTGCACGGCGTCGAAGGAATGACGGAGCTGCACCGGCTGGAGATGACGGAGTGCTCCCGGCTGGAGACCTTGAGCGGCTTGGGAGCCCATCCCCACCTGAACCTGCTCTGGATCAGGGGATGCACATCGCTGCGGAACCTGGAGGGGCTCGCCCCGCTCACCGGGCTGAAGCTGCTCCACGTCGAACGGTGCCACCGGCTCACCACCCTCGCCGGAATCGGAACACGTTCCTTGGAGCGGCTCTCGCTCTCCACCTGCGACGCGCTCCAGGACTTCTCGGAGCTGTCGGCGCTCACCTCGGTCGACTTCCTGACGCTCAACCAGCTACCCGAGGTCGACGACCTCGCACCGCTCGACGTCGTGCCGCGGTTGAAGCACCTGTCCCTCGGACGCCTCCCCGGGCTGACCGGGCTCGAAAGTCTGGGAGACCACGCGGAGTTGCACCGGATCGACGTGGGCGTCTGCGACAACCTGCGCTCCCTCGGCACGCTCACCGACCTCCCCGCACTGCGCACGCTCCGCCTGAAGTCCCTGCCGAGCCTCACCGACCTGGGAGACCTCAGCGGGCTGACGAACCTGCACACGTTCGAGCTCTCCGACAGCAGCATCGAGACGCTCGACGGTGTCGCCGGCACACCCGTCGAGAAGGCCGAGTTCCTCAGACTGCCGAACGTTGCGTCCCTGCGCCCTCTGGACAAGTGCCCCCAGTTGCGCGACCTCAAGGTCGAGGGCTGCGCTCTCGTCGAGGACCTGCCGGCCGCGCCGCTCACCAGACTCACCCTCGGCTACCTGAAGTGGAAGGACCTCTCCCCTCTCACCGATCTCACCGGCCTCGACCACCTCAGCATCAACGGCGGCCCGCCGCTCACCGACCTCGGCGCTCTCGGCACCCTCCCCTCCCTCAGAGACCTGAAGTTGTCGCAGCTCCGCCAGGCGCAGAACATCGAGGCGCTGCTCAACGCACCGGCTCTGGAAAAGCTGTCCGTAAGGGGCAGCGTCGGCCACGACGGGGACAGGTTCGGGATCGTGGCGGACCGGCTCCGGAAGCGCGGGGTCGAGGTCACCGTCGTATGAGGGCGCCGCAGGTTCCCGGCGCACGGCACCTCGACTCCTGGGCGGCGGAGGGCGGTTCGCCGCCGGGCCTTGCGGCGGGCCCGGCGCCCGGCCGCGACCCGGCCGCTCCCGGACTCGACGGCGGTGAGGATGCGGACGCAGCGGAGGGTGGTCGCGCGGGTCGACTTCGAGTCCTGCGTCCAGGTGCCGCTGGGCGAAGCGGGCCACGTCCGCCCTGGTGGGCACGAGTGGGGGCGAAATGGCTGAGTCCCGCGCTGGAGGGCGGTGGCGCGGCAGCCCCGGCCCTCGTGCAGGTCGACCAACACCCCTCCCTCCACGCCCAGTTGCACTCGCTGCGTTTGGCGCTCCAGGAGGCCTGCGACCCGTGTGCAGGAGCGCACGTTGCCTGCCAGGTCGGCCACCGTCAGCGCGACCGGTCCGAGGGTGAGTGTCGGGTCCATCCGATAGTCGGCCATTGCCGACCTTTCATCCGTGCTGCGGCTCTCCGGGTGGCGGGGGTGCGGCCGGCCCCGCTCGCGCGCGAGGCGCAGCTCTTCGCCGACGCGCGGAGCGGGCTGGACACCGGGCCGGCAGACGAGGCCGTGCGCGAGGTGCTTCAGGAAGCAGCCGGGAGTGGGCTGTTGCGGGTCCGGGCGAGAAGATTGCTCCAGGACAGGAGCTGGTCGAGCATCGCTGTGAGAGCGGGGCCCTGGTGATCGCCGGGGGTGAACGTGGCACCGAAGTCGGCGAAGTCGGTGCGCAGGTCCAAGGTGACGGTCGCGGAGACGTCCGCGAGCTGCAGGGCACCCAGGACCGGGCGCAGGGCTTCGACGGCGCGCACGCCGCCGTCGAAGCCGTAGGAGACAAGGCCGACGGCCTTGTTGTTCCACTCGGCGTAGACGCGGTCCAGAGCGTTCTTCAGAACGCCGGGGAAGGAGTGGTTGTACTCGGGTGTGACGAGCACGTAGCCGTCGTAGGCGGCGACGGTCGTGGCCCACTGCCGGGTGTGGGGGTGGGTGTAGCGGCCCATGGCAGGCGGGAACGGTTCGTCGATCTGCGGCAGGTCGACCTCGGCGAGGTCGATCAGGTCGTAGTCGGCGTCGCCACGCTTTTGGGCCTGCTCCAGAACCCACTGTGCGACGCGTTCGCCGGCACGTCCGGTGCGTGCGCTGCCGAGAATGATCGCGATCTTCGTCATCGTGCCTCCTGTGTGGAAAAAACGGGTGGCTCTCCGCTCTGGGCGCCGATCGGTCCGCGACCGTGCGTGATCAATCGTTCGCCGACAACAACTCCGACGTCGGCCGGCGGAAGGGGAGCCCGGGTGGCAGGGGTTCAGTGGCCGGTGGACTGGGTTCGGTGGGCGAGGAAGGAGTCGAGAAGCGCGAAGACCCTCTCGGGCTTCTCGCGGAGGGGCAAGTGTCCGGCGCCGGGGACGAGTTCGAACCGTGCATGGGGGAATCCCGCGGCGTAGGCGCGGCCGAATTCGGGGGTGACGACTGTGTCGTCGGCGCCCCAGAGCACCAGTACCGGGCAGGTGACGGTGGAAAGGCGGGGCAGCATGCCGGCGTCCGCCATGGCCGGCCCGGCGTAGGCGCGCATGGCGGCCATCGGCTCTGCGGGCGGTCCGCCCCGCGGCGCCGGAGCCGGTGGCCCGGTGGGCACGGTGATCTGCCGGCCGGGTATGACGGGGCCGATGGCGTCCATGAGGACGAGTCGGGAGATCCGGCTTTCGCGGTCGTCGAGAACGGTCCGGGTGGCGACCCAGCCGCCGAAGGACGTGCCGATCACCGTCACGTCGTTCAGCCCGAGGTGGCCGAGCAGGTCCAGGTAGCAAGCGGCGAGCGCGGGCACGGAGTCGAGATCGTCAGGCCGTACGGTGCCGTCCCAGCCGGGATGGGTGGGCGCCAACACCCTGTGATCCGGCGCGAGATGGTCGATCAGGACCGCAACGCTGGACGGGCCGGGGCCGCCGTGCAGGACGAGGACCGGGCTGCCGCCCTTGCCGGCCTCGCGCAGTTCGAGGTCCAGGCCGGGCCGTAGCGGGAAGGTGCACCCAAGGGGCATCGTCAAGGGTCCTCCAGGCTGAGGAAGCGAGGGCCGTGCGAGCGGGCTTCAGTGGGCTGCCGGGCCCGAGGTGAACAACGCGACCATCTCCTCCAGGCCCCGCTCGCCGAACATGGTGTCCAGATTGGCGGCGGACTCGGTGGCGGACGCCTCGCTGCGCGGGAAGAGAGCCTCCTCGTACGCGGCCAGGGCGGCTTCGGTGTCGCCGGGGTGTGCGGCGATGGCCAGGGCGAGTTCGGCGCCGTCGAGCATGGCGAGGTTGGCGCCCTCTCCCGCGAAGGGGGACATCAGGTGGGCGGCGTCACCGAGCAGCGTCACGCCCGCAGTCCGGTCCCAGCGATGCCCCACGGGCAGGGCGTGAATACGGCGCGGGGTGAGCGTCTCCGCGTCGGCGACCAGGCCGCGCAGGCCGTCGTCCCAACCCTCGAAGTGGGCGAGGACGGCGGCTTTGGCGGCGGCGTGGTCGGTGAAGTCGACCGTGTCCGGCCAGCCCTCGTCGACCTTGAGCGCCGTGTAGACGTGGAGACTGCCGTCGCTCTCCCGGTGCGCGAGGAATCCGCGTTCGTCCCCCAGCGCGATGAAGAACCCGCCGCCGACGACCGCGGCGCTGCGCGGGTGGCGGGTGTCGGCGTCGAACAGGTCGCTCTCGGCGAAGGAGACGCCGGTGTAGGCGGGCTCGGCGGCCGAGACCAGCGGCCGAATCCGGGACCAGGCGCCGTCCGCGCCGATCAGGAGATCGGTGGTGAGGGCGGAGCCGTCGGCGAACGTCACCTCGTGGCGCCCGTCGCCCAGCGCCCGGGCCCCGGTGACCTTGCGGTCCCAGTGGATCGTGCCGTCGGGCAGGGAGTTGAGCAGCAGGTCCCGGAGGTCGCCGCGGTCCGCCTCCGGCCGGTCGCCGGAGCCGTCGTCTTCCTCGGCCACGTGCACGGTGCCGTCCGGGCCGAGCAGGCGCATGGCCTCACCGCCCTCGTGGACGATCTCGAGGAAGCCGTCGTGGAGGCCGGCGGCGTGCAGGGCCTTCTGCCCGCTGTCCTCGTGGATGTCGAGCATCCCGCCCTGCGTACGGGCCGTCGCTGACGCCTCCCTCTCGAAGATCGCCGACTCGATGCCGTTGACGTGCAGGACGCGGGCGGCGATCAGGCCGCCAAGACCTGCGCCGATGATCGCGATCGGGGGATGGCTGGTGCTCATGGGGCCTCCGAAAGCTGTAGGGGAACACCTCGGTGCGCCGAGTCATCACCGGCGACGCCGCGAGGCTCCTTGCGGGGGCCGCGCGGCGCGGAGGCAAGGGATACCTCATTCACTCCGCCCACGGTAACGAACATGTTCGTTGCGAACAAGTTCGATCGTCCGCTTTCGCCCCCGAGGCCCCGGGAGGATCAGTCCGCTGCGCCCGGGACAGGC
Source organism: Streptomyces xiaopingdaonensis (assembly GCF_000262345.1). GTDB lineage: Bacteria > Actinomycetota > Actinomycetes > Streptomycetales > Streptomycetaceae > Streptomyces > Streptomyces xiaopingdaonensis. Next base: position 6,830 of record NZ_AJTQ01000370.1, read on the forward strand.
GTGTGCACGATGCCGTTGACGAGGACGTCGAAGCTCCAGCGGAGCCTGTCCGACACCGAGCCGCCGACCAGGGCGGGCATGTGCGCGTTGATCGCCGGCTGCGTGGCCGGGTCCGCGGCGTGCAGCGCACGCACCATGGCGTCCCAGTCGTCCTCAAAGGCGGAATCGTCCTCGCGCGTCGACTGCTCGGCGGCGGTGGCTGTCGCGTCCTGGAGCAGCTTGTCCAACCCCCAGGCGACCTGCTCGCGACCGGCGCCGCTCCGGGAGAGGAGATCGAGGATGCGCTCCACCAGGCGCAGATAGTTCTCGCCGGTCGGGCGGGCGACGAGCGCGGCCCGCGCGAGCTGCGGGTGCTCGAAGAGCACCCGGGTGTACGACGTCACGACGGCACGAAGCTGCTCACGCCACCCCTCACCACCGTCCCGCCCGGTCAGGTCGACCTCGCCGAGCAGGGAATCCAGCACGGCTGCGTGCAGCTCGGCGGTGTTGGCGACGTAGACGTACAACGACGCCGGTCCGGTGTCCAACTCCTGCGCCAGGCGGCGCATCGTGACCTTCCCCAGCCCCTCCGCCCGCAAGATCCGCACGGCGGTGTCCACGATCCAGCGCCGGGACAGGGCGGGCTTCGCCGGACGCTCCCGGCGGCTGAGCGGCTCTCTTCTCGCAGTCATGACCCGATCGTAAGGAACATGTTCGCGGTGGCCGGCGCCTGAGACCGGGCTCCTTCGACGATCGCGGCCGGTCCCTACGACCGCGTAATCCGGTCGCGCAGCCAGGAGTTGGCGCCGCCGAGCGCCGTCCTGGCCATCGCCGTGGGGTGGCCCGTGAAGCCGTGGGGCGACTCGGGGTAGACCCGGAGCTCGACGTCATTGCCGGCCGCCGACAACCGGCCTGCCAGCGCGAGGTTGTCTTCCAGCAGTACGTCCGCGCCTCCGACGATCAGCAGCGTCGGCGGTAGCCCGCGAAGGTCGGCGTAGAGGGGAGAGATGTCGGGATCGGTGCGGTCTTCCACGTGGCCCACGTACGCCTGGAGGAAGTATTCGTCCGCGATGCGGCGACCGGCCGGGGTGCGCGCGCTCAAGTCGTAGGTCCCGAATTGGAGTGCCGCGCCGGTGAATCGGCCGACGGCACCTCTGTCTCTCAGCCGGAGCAGGGTCGCCAGGGCGAGCGTGGCTCCTGCGGAGCTCCCGCCGATCGCCAATCGGGACGTTCCGAAGCGGGCTTCGGCTTCTGCGACGAGCCAGAGTGCCGCCGCTTCGCAGTCGTCGGGTGCCGCCGGCCAGGGGTGCTCAGGGGCCAGCCGGTAGTCGACGCCGACAACGGCGATGTGCAGGGCGTCCGCGAGCTCGCGGTTGCGCATGTCGCCGTGCGCTGCGGAGTCCATGTAGAAGCCGCCGCCGTGTATGTCCAGGTGGACGCCCCGCGGCGGACCGTGGGCAGGAGTGAAGATCCGGACAGGGACGCGCGCTTCCGCGGCTTCGATCGTCTCTTCGACGGCAGGCGGATCGGCGGCAGCGGGTGCGGACCTCTTCGCTCGGGCTCGCTTGAGTTCCTCCAGCGTGCCGGGGCCACGGCCTGCCGTCCTCGACCTGTAGAAGTCGTGAGCTTCATCGATCTGCTCCGCGGGCACGTCAGCGAAGAGCGCGTCCAATGCGAACCGCACGCGTCCTCCTCGTCACCCGTGACTCAACTCCACGCTATCGCTGACCGGCGGCCGCCGATTCCGCCACGGGACGGCCCGCTGCCGAGCGGGCCGGCGGTGTCCCCCTTGGCCGTGTGCAGGGCGATGGCCCATCCACTCCGCGACGGCGTCGCACCTCCGCGGAGAAGACGTACATGCCCGCGGCTGGGTCGGCGATGGGGATGCCGGTCTTCGCGGGCGAGTCGGGCGTCCCCATGACGGGGGCGAGGCCGGTCTGCCCCGTACGCGCGCTTGTCGTGGTAAGGGCCCGAGCTGCCGTACCCGGACATGGCGACCCGTGATCAACTCCCGGTGATGCTCGGAGAGTTCATCGGCGCCGAACCCCGGCCTCGCGACCGCGCCCGCCGCCCGGAGGAAGACGTCGGCACCGCCGACGCGCCCGCACCGGCTCGCGTCGGCCGGCGCCTCGGTCGGCGAACCGCCGTGCACCGCACGGTGGTTCACCGGGGCGGAACCGCCACACCGACGGCCGGCGGTTACGCCCCCGACCGCTGCGGACACCCGGCTACGGAACAGCCGGTTCCCGGCAGACGTTGAGCCGGCGACGCCACCGCACTCCTGGAGCTTCCGTGTCCCACCCCCTCCCCGTCCGCCCGGCCACCCCGCAGGACATCCCGCAGGCCGTCGAGACGCTCACCGACGCCTTCGCCGACTACCCGTTCACCCGGCACACCGTCTCGGCCGACGGCCACCGGGAGCGCGTGGGCCGCCTCCAGGAACTCTTCCTCGTACGCGTCGGCATGGCGTGCGGCCGCGTGTGGGTCGCGGAAGGCGGCGCCGCCGTCGCCGCGTGGACGACGCCGGAACGGGACGCCCTCCCGGCGCTCGCCGAAGTCGCCCCGCTCGCCGTCGAGTTGGCCGGGGACCGCGCCGGCGCCGCGGAGGCGGCCGAAGCCGCACTGGCACCGCACCGGCCGACGGAGCCGACGTGGTTCCTCGCCACAGTCGGCGTCGCACCCGCGGCGCAGGCACGCGGCCTCGGCTCGGCCGTCCTCGCCCCCGGCCTGGAAGCGGCCGACAGAGCCGGGGACGCCGCCTTCCTGGAGACGTCGAGCGAGGCGAACCTCCGCTTCTACGGACGCCTCGGCTTCGCCGTCACGGCGGAGGTCGAGCTCCCGGAGGGCGGGCCGCTCACCTGGTGCATGCGGCGGGAGCCGAACCCGGGCTGAGGCCAGCGCTTCCGACGGGGCGCGCACCCGGTGCAGCCGTGGCACACGCACTCGGACAACCACCAACCCGTCGCCCGGCGTTGGCCCTACCGGCGCCGGTGGTCCGCCCGCTCCGCCGCGTCAACGATGTTCCGCGCCATTCCGCCGAAGACGGCACCGTGGAAGGGCCACACCGCCCACCAGTACGCGTGCCCCGCCAGCCCGTGCGGGTGGAAGACGGCCTGCTGCGCGTAGACGGTCTGCCCCGACCGGTCCTGTGCGACCCGGAGTTCGAGCCAGGCGAGCCCCGGCACCCGCATCTCCGCACGGAGGCGGAGCAGCCGCCCGGCATCGACCTCCTCGACGCGCCAGAAGTCGAGCGAGTCGCCGACGCGCAGGCGCTCCGGGTCCCGACGCCCGCGGCGCAGCCCGACGCCGCCCACGAGCCGGTCGAGGAAACCGCGCACCGACCAGGCGAGCGGGAAGGAGTACCAGCCGTTCTCCCCGCCGACACCCTCGATCACCTGCCACAGCGCGGCACTCGAGGCAGAAGTGCGGCGCGCCCGCCGGTCCGTGTAGAGGCTGCCGCCGGACCAACCGGGGTCGCTGGGGAGCGGGTCGCTGGGCGCGCCCGGCGTCGACGCCGACGACCAGCGCGTCGCCACGTCGGCCTCCCGCACCCGGCGCAGGGCGAGTTCGACGGAGTGCACGAAGCCGATGCGGCCGCCCGGCGGGTCCGGCACGTACCGCGCGATGTCGTGCTCCTCGCAGACGACCGGGTGGCGCAGCGACTCCGTGAGCGGCTTGGCGATGCTCGCGGGCACGGGCGTGACGAGCCCGACCCAGTAGCTGGAGAGCTTCGGCGTCAGCACGGGAACGGGCACGATCACCCTCCGCGGCAGCCTCGCGACCTCGGCGTACCCCTGCATCATCTCCCGATAGGTGAGGATATCGGGCCCGCCGACGTCGAACGCCCGGCTGACGTCGGGCGGCAGCAGGGCGCATCCCACCAGGTAGCGCAACACGTCCCGCACCGCGATCGGCTGCACCCGGACGCCGACCCAGTTGGGCGTGACCATCACAGGCAACCGCTCCGTGAGATACCGCAGCATCTCGAACGAGGCGGACCCGGACCCGATGACAACCGCCGCCCGCAGCACCGCAGTCGGCACGCCCGACCGGAGAAGCCGGCGCCCGACCTCGGCCCGCGACCGCAGATGCGGCGACAGCACCGACTCGGGGACGCCCGCAGGGGTGAGCCCTCCGAGGTACACGATCCGCCCGACGCCGGCGAGACGAGCCGCCTCCCCGAAGGCACGGGCCGCCCGGCGGTCCGTCTCCTCGAAGTCGCTCCCCGACCCGAGCGCGTGCACCAGGTAGTACGCGACGTCGACCCCCTCCAACGCCCGCTCCACGTCCCCCCGTTCGGTGACGTCCCCCTGCGCCGTCTCCACCTGCTCCGCCCACGGCTGATCCCGCAGCTTCCGCGGCGTACGCACCAGGCACCGCACGGCGTACCCGGCCCGCAACAACTCGGGCACGAGCCGTCCCCCGACGTACCCGCTCGCCCCGGTCACCAGGCACAGGGGGCGCGCTTTTTCGGTCTGGGCCATGCGTGGATGCCTTCCGCCGCCTGTCGGCACGACACACCCTGCCGCGCGTCCGGGAGCTTATGTGCGCCGCAGTATCGAGGCGCCGCGGCGGGGCCGTCCTGGTGCGGGGTTGCCACATCCGGCCGAGCCGAGCGGACAGTGCCGTGACGGGAAGCGACCGTCCTGCGGCGCATGCGTCCCTCCAGCCGCGTGGGAGAGCGACAGTGCTGGCCGGCGCCCGCGCTGCGTGACCAGCCGCGGCGCACGCGGATGGCCGAGTCGCGTCCTGGCGACCACCACACGCCACCTGCTGCTGTTGTAGCGCCGCACGCCGCAGGCTTGCGAGCGGCTTTCGGAGGTGGGCATGGGGACGTCGCGGGCATGGCGGGGACCGCGAGGTGCGTCGAAAACTTGCGACCGGCGCCGATGGGAGCTAGCACGAGACAGTTTCAAGCGGGCAGCTTCGCAGCACCCTTGCCCATCCGACAGTTTGGTGGCTGCGGCACAACTGAACATCGACACACTGCACCAAACACTCCGCAAGAACCGAAACGAGTTCGGTCTTTTGAGTGTGACGGTGGAGGCCGGGGAGAGGCTCACGAGGGCTGTCACCGTGGGGCAGCCGATCCCTGCCGAACCGAAGGAGGTGGCGCAGTTCATCGCGGCCGTCGGCGGTACCGGCGGCACCCTCGCGGACGCGGCGGTACGCCGCGCGGCACACTCCTCAGCGAACCGGCTCCTGGCAAGGTACGTTTCGGAAACCGGCAGCAGTCGCGGTGTCTTCTCCGGCGAATTATTCTGCTACCTCTACCGGCTGTTCTTTGGCGACGTAGTAGCCGAGTTCCTCCGCATGGCTGTCGCCGAGCAGATCAGCTTGGCACTACCTATCCCCCTCATGTTCGGAGCCGAGGAGGAGTTCACCGAGAGCGTGTCCGGAAAGATCGTGGACCTGCTTCCCGATCCGTGCGCAGAGGCCCGGCACGCCGAGGAAGCGGCACAGAAAACGCAGGATGCCGTCGAATTCTTCGGTGACCCGGAAGGCCAACTCGCCGACTCCCTCACGGAGCGCGCGGAAAAACTCGTCCCGCAGACGGCCCTCCGGGCATTGGGGTTGGCCGACCCCAACGAGCCGAAGATCGACACGGCTCTCTAGGTGAGGAAACGAGAATGAGTGGTGCGTACGCGCGTTTCGTGTGGCTCACACATCCGAACGATTCCCCACCGCACGGCGGGGATTGGCGACCCATAGGTGACAACGACTTCGCCGAACGTGAGTCACGGGAACCGGACCGGCGCCCTTATCTGGGCTCGCCTCCGGAATGGGCACGCGATCTCCAGCGTGTGGCACGTGCCGTCTTCGCCGTCGACAAACGCGCTATCCGCGAAAAGACATACGACGAGTGGACGAGGCACCTGCATCTCCGCGTGCCTGTCTCGGCTCCGGACCATTGGGCGGCAGTCCGCCCGGTCCTCACCTCCCTCCTCTCCACGACGACAGGGGATGCGTGGGAGCTCGAATTCACCCGCTCAGGACCGGGACCAGCCATACCGCAGCGTCTCCCCATCGCGCCTGCACGCTGCCCCGAAGTAGCGCTCTTCTCCGGCGGTCTGGATTCCTTCAGCTGGGCATGGCAACGCACCGTCGCGCCTTCCGCACTTCCTCTGCACCTCGTGATGTTCGAAGAGCAACGCGTGACCAATGAGCAGAACCATCTACTCGAATGCATGGGGAATCGGCCCAGGAAGCCGGTCCTCCAGGACACGCAGAGCCAGACGGTACACCGCGTTCGCGGGTGCGGCAGCGAGTACTCGACACGCTCCCGGGGGCTGCTCTACCTGGCGACTGCCGTCCACGCCGCCGCGGCCGAATCGGCGAATGTGGTGCGCGTACCGGAAAACGGGCAGCTCGCACTCAACCCCCCACTCACCGCGTCGCGTACCGGTTCCCTCTCGACCCGCTCAGTGCATCCGTGGACGCTCCATCAGCTGAACCGGCTCATCGAGGAAATAGCCGAAGGCGAGCAACCGGTCCGCGTCGAGAACCCTTTCGCCATGATGACCAAGGCCGAGGTATGCCGCGCGGCGGCATCGGCTGGGCAACAGTTGCAGGAGTCGACTGTCAGTTGCGGCGCCTCGCCTCGGCGACGCCTCGGCTCGAGCAATGCGGCGCACTGCGGCGCCTGCTTCCCCTGCCTGGTCCGCCGATCCAGCCTGCTGCACACGTTCGGTGACGATCGAACCGAGTACCTGACCGACCCCTGGAGAAACGGAATCGAGAGTGGGACGGAGCACTGGTCGGCTCTCCGCCGATGGCTCGACAGGGAGTTCACCGAAGTCGACCTCGTGACTGACACTCCGCTACCGCCTGACGCCGACGCTGCCGCGCTGACGGGCGTAGTCGAGAAAGGCCGGAACGAACTGCGGCAGTTCGTGGAGTGGGCTCAGGCCGGGGAGGTGCGTCCTGGTCAGGGATGAAGCGCCACCTCCGCCCACACCGTCTTCCCCGGCCCCACCCGCCCGCACACGCCCCACCGAGCCGCGAGCGCCTCCACGAGGAACAGCCCCCGCCCGTCCTCCGTTTCCGGGCCCGGGGTGCGGGGCGAGGGAAGGGACTCGTGGGTATCGCTCACCTCGAGGCGGACGACGCCCGCCGACTTCTGCCAGGACAGCCGGAGTTCGAAGTCGCGTCCCGGTACGCGGCCGTGGACGGCTGCGTTGGTGGTGAGTTCGGCGACGAGGAGGACGGCGTTCTCGGAGAGCGGTGAGTCGTAGGCGATTCCCCAGGTGTCGAGCTGCCAGGCGGTCAGATGGCGGGCGAGTCTGGCGCCGCGGGGGGTGGCGGAGAATTTCTGGACGAACACCCTTGCGGTGTTGAGGGGTTGGGGTTGCGAACGGTGCATGGGACCAGAATTCGGCCGTCCACCGTAGCCGCTACAGGCCCGAGAGGAATACAGATCGCGCTGTATCTCCGACTCAGTGGACCGGGCTGATCGCCGAGGGTGACCATGGGTGGTCCAAGCGGATCGCACAGTGCACGGAAGGCGGACGACGATGGCGTCGGACGACGGCCCCACCACACAGCCCGGTGAACCCCAACTCTCGGACAGTCTGCGGACGTTCGGGGCCGTCCTCAGAGCCCTGCGCGACGAAGCGGGCCTGACGCGCGAGGAATTCGGCCCGCTCGTCGGGTACTCGGCGCCGTACATCGCCAAGATCGAGCAGGGGAAGCGGTACCCGCCGAGCGACCTTCCCGTGCGAGCGGAGGAGGCTCTGGGGCAGCTCGCCGTCAAGGTACTTGAGGCTGCGGGGAGGAGCCTGCGTCGGCGGCCCGGGTTGGCTTCCTGGTTCCAGCACTGGGCGTCACTTGAGGAGGACGCCGTCAGCCTGTACGCATACGAGTGCCGCGTGCTTCCCGGACTGCTGCAACCGGAGCCCTATGCCCGACGCATCTTTGAGCGGCGTCTGCCGCCGTTGAGCGACACCCAGGTTGAACGTCAAATTACCGCTCGGCTGAAGCGACAGAAGCTCATGGAAGAACGCCAGAATACTCTTTTCAGCTTCGTGATCGAGCAGGCAGTTCTCGAACGCCACATGGGTGGGCCGCAGATCACGGCGGACGCGATCGATCATCTTCTGTCCCTCGGCACAAGGGCGAACGTGGAGATCCAACTGATGCCTCTACAACAGGAGGACCACGCGGGGTATGACGGTCAAATGTACATCGCTGAAACGCCGACCCACGACTGGATCGGCTATACGGAAGGCCACCGCTCCAGCAATCTGATCACTGCTCCGCAAGAGGTCAGCGCTCTACTCCAACGCTATGGGAAGCTGCGGGCACAGGCCATGGACCACCGGGCCACCGTGAGCCTTCTGGAAGAGATGCGAGGAGCGCTGTGAGTACCAGAACCCACGAGGAGTGGCGCAAGAGCAGCTACAGCGGCAGTGACGGCGACAACTGCGTAGAAGTGACCGCGCCGCCTGTGCCCCGTGTACGCGTAAGAGATTCGAAGAACGTCAAGCGACTCCCCCTCCAGGTCTCCCGGCATGCCTGGGCGGCTTTCACCACCCACCTCAGGGCAGCGTGTACGGCTGATGATCCCGGCTCCGGGTAGCGGAGGCCGCCCTCAACCACCCTCAACTGGGGAGCAGTTGACGAAAGGAAGCTACGTGCATCCGGAGGCTCTAGCGCAGTGTGGTGTCCGTCAGCCTGCTGCTCACGCTTCAGTGAATGCACACCGGAGTGGGATTGTCACAGGTTGTGGCTAGCCTGGATGTCGCCTGGCTCGTATCGAAAGAAGGGCTCACCATGACTGTGATGCTGGAACGACGAAGCTCCACCGAAGAGCCCCGTAAGCGCATACGGCCCTGGAGCGGCTCTGCCAGCTTCCAGGAGCTGTGCCGGACGTTGCTGGAGATGAAGGTGCCGGACGGTTACAGGACGGAGATTATCGGGGGGAACATCGTCATGTCGCCGTTCCAGCGCGGCTACTACCACTTCGCCATGGAGCACCTGGAGGAGCAACTCCGACCGCATCTGCCGAAGGGCCACACGGTGGGCAGCCGCCCGTTCCTCTTCGCCTTCCCCGAGCAGGACCGGGTGTACGGCCCCGATACATACGTCGTGGACCGCGAGGTTTTCCGTACAGCCGACCGCCTGCTGGACGGTGCCTCGCTGGCGCTCGTCGCGGAGTTGACCTCTCCCTCCACCGCAGGAACCGACTGGGGAGACAAGCTCCGCGTCTACGGGCACGCGGGCGTACCCGTCCACCTCGTTCTCCACGCCGCGGACGCGACGGCGACGGTCTTCTGGCAGCCGACGCCCGAGGGCTACGCCGAGCGGAGCACCGTGCCCTACGGGGAGAAGCTGCACATCCCCGCACCGTTCGACTTCGAGCTCGACACCGCGGAGTTCGGCGAACTCCCGGAGGCAGCACCGGAGTCGGGATAGCCCGGCAGCCACGGAACGCGCACAGAACAGGCCCGGCACCCCACCGGAGTGCCGGGCCGAAACACCGCTTCAGCAGCCCAGCAGCCGGCTGCCGAGGTAGCCCTCGATCTGGTCGAGGGAGACGCGGTCCTGCTTCATGGTGTCGCGTTCGCGGACGGTGACGGCGTTGTCGTCGAGGGTGTCGAAGTCGACGGTGACGCAGAACGGGGTGCCGATCTCGTCCTGGCGGCGGTAGCGGCGGCCGATGGCGCCGGCGTCGTCGAAGTCGATGTTCCAGTGCTTGCGGAGGGTCTCGGCGAGGCCGCGGGCCTTCGGGGAGAGCTTCTCGTTGCGGGAGAGCGGGAGGACGGCGACCTTGACGGGCGAGAGGCGCGGGTCGAGGCGCATCACGGTGCGCTTCTCCAACTTGCCCTTGGCGTTGGGGGCTTCGTCCTCGATGTACGCGTCGAGCATGAAGGCGAGCATGGCGCGGTTGACGCCGGCCGCCGGCTCGATGACGTACGGCGTCCAGCGCTCGCCTGCCTCCTGGTCGAAGAAGGAGAGGTCGTGGCCTGACGCCTGGGAGTGGGCCGTGAGGTCGAAGTCGGTGCGGTTGGCGAGCCCTTCGAGCTCACCGAACTCGCTGCCGCCGAAGTTGAACCGGTACTCGATGTCGGCGGTGCGCTTGGAGTAGTGCGAGAGCTTCTCCTGCGGGTGCTCGTACCACCGCATGTTCTCCTCGCGGAGGCCGAGGTCCCGGTACCACGCCCAGCGCTGCTCCATCCAGTACTGGTGCCACTGCTCGTCCTCGCCGGGCTGGACGAAGAACTCCATCTCCATCTGCTCGAACTCGCGCGTGCGGAAGATGAAGTTGCCCGGCGTGATCTCGTTGCGGAAGGACTTGCCGAGCTGCGCGATGCCGAACGGGGGCTTCTTGCGCGAAGTCTGCTGTACCGCCGCGAAGTTGATGAAGATGCCCTGGGCCGTCTCGGGGCGCAGGTAGCTGAGCGAGCCCGAGTCCTGGGTGGGGCCGAGGTGGGTCGAGAGCAGACCCGAGAACTGCTTGGGCTCGGTGAAGCCGCCCTTGTTGCCGCAGTTGGGGCAGTTGATGTCGGCGAGACCGTTCGCCGGCTCGCGCGAGTGCTTCGCCTCGTACGCCTCGACGAGGTGGTCGGCGCGGAAGCGCTTGTGGCAGGAGGTGCACTCGGTGAGCGGGTCGGTGAAGGTCGAGACGTGGCCGGACGCCTGCCAGACCTCGGGGGCGAGGATCACCGACGAGTCGATACCGACGACGTCGTCGCGCGAGGTGACCATGGAGCGCCACCACTGGCGCTTGATGTTCTCCTTGAGCTCCACGCCGAGCGGGCCGTAATCCCACGCGGCGCGCTGGCCGCCGTAGATCTCACTGCACGGGTAGACGAAGCCACGGCGCTTGCTCAGGCTGACGATGGTGTCGATCTTGTCGGCGGCCACGGTGCTCTCTTCATTAACGACGACGGAATGCCTCAGATTACTAACGAGCACGGGGTGCGGATCAAATCGGGGCGCCCCTCTTCGGCCGCCGGATCGGCGCCCGTGGCGGCGGTGTTGCGGCGCCGTCGCGGTGTGCCCTCCCGAGCGGTCCGCGCGACTGCGCGGCTCGTACCGACAGGGTCGCACACGGAGTCCGCGCCGCCGACCCACGACCATGTGCTCATGAATGCGCACGCGCTGAATTCGCTTGCCATACGCGGTGATCGGGATCGATCCTCAATTTGACAACCATTTCCAGTTGAGTTGAAAATGAGTGTCATGAACACTCGACGACGCCTCATACGCACGGGTGCCGCGGCCGCGGCCCTCGGTCTCGGCACCCTCTCCGCCACCGCCTGCGGGAACGACGCGGGCACCTCCGACGGCGGAAAGGTGGACGTCGTCGCCGCCTTCTATCCGATGGAGTACCTCGCCGAGCAGATCGGCGGCGAGCACGTCTCCGTCCGCAACCTCACCAAGCCCGGCGCCGAGCCGCACGACCTCGAGCTGAGCCCCCGCGAGACGGGGCAGCTCAGCGAGGCCGACCTCGTCGTCTACCTCAAGGGACTGCAGCCCGCCGTCGACGAGGCTGTCGAGCAGTCCGAGGTGGCGCACACCGCCGAAGCCACCTCGTTCACCACGCTCGAGGAGCACGGCAGCGACGTCCACGGCGAAGAGGGCCACGCCGAGGACGACCACGGCGAGGACGACCACGAGGGCCACGACCACGACCACGACCACGCCGACACCGGCGGCGACCCGCACGTCTGGCTCGACCCCGTCAGGTACGCGCAGATCGCCAAGGGCGTCGGCAAGAAGCTCGGCGAGGCCGACCCCGACCACAAGTCCACCTACGACCGGAAGACCAAGGCCCTCGTCAAGCGCCTGGACGCGCTCGACTCCCGGTTCGAGGAGGGCCTGAAGAAGCGCACCGGCGACACGTTCGTCACGACGCACGCCGCCTTCGGTTACCTCGCCGACCGCTACGAGCTCCACGAGGAGGCCGTCTCCGGTATCGACCCCGAGTCCGAGCCGAGCGCCTCGCGGATGAAGGAGCTGCACGCCGTCGCGAAGGAGGACGACGTCAGCACCGTCTTCTTCGAGGACAATGCGAGCGACAAGACCGCACGTACCCTCGCGAACGACCTCGACCTCGAAACAGGCGTGCTCAGTCCGCTGGAGAGCCTGAAGAACCCGAAGAAGCAGGACTACTTCTCGGTGATGGAGCAGAACCTCTCCGCGCTGCGCACCGCCCTCGGCGCCCGGTGACCACGCGTCCACGCACCGCGCCCGCCCGCGCCGCGCACGTACCGTCACCGACGGCACCGACCACCACGGAGGAAGCCATGGACGCAGAGCCGTCCCCGCACGCCGGCTCGCCCGAGCAGAGCCCGGAGCACGGCGGCCGGGGCACGCCGGAGGCGCCCCCGGTGATCTCGCTGCGCGGGGCGCACGCGGCGCTCGGGGCCAAGCCGGTGCTGCGCGGCGTCGACCTCACCGTGGGCGCAGGGGAGGTCGTGGCGCTGCTCGGCGCCAACGGTTCGGGGAAGTCCACCACCGTCAAGGCCGTGCTCGGGCAGGTGGCGCTCACCTCGGGCGAACTCGCGCTCTTCGAGACGCCGTTGGCCCGGTTCCGCGAGTGGCGGCGCCTCGGCTACGTGCCGCAGCGCTCGACGGCGGCCGCCGGCGTCCCCGCGACCGTGCGCGAGGTCGTCCAGGCGGGCCGGCTCGCGCGCTCGCAGTTCCGGCCGCTGCGCAAGGCCGACCGCGAGGCCGTCCACGAGGCGCTCGCACTCGTCGGCCTCGCCGACCGCGCGGGCGACCCGGTGGAGGCGCTCTCCGGCGGACAGCACCAGCGCGTACTCATCGCCCGGGCGCTCGCCTCCCGTCCCGAGCTGCTGGTGATGGACGAACCGCTCGCCGGCGTCGACCTAGGCAGCCAGGAGGTGCTCGCCGAGGCGCTCCGCGACCAGGTGCGGCGCGGGCACTCGGTCCTCCTCGTCCTCCACGAACTCGGTCCGCTGGCACCGCTGATCGACCGCGCCGTCGTGCTCCGCGACGGCCGCGTCGAGCGCGTCACGCGCCCCGAGCAGCTCCACGACCCCACCTGCCACCACCCCGACGAGAAGACCGGGGACGCACCGAGCATCGAGACGGGGCTGCTGTCGTGATCGAGATCCTGGAGTACAGCTTCATGCAGCGCGCGCTCCTCGCGGCGCTGCTGGTGGGCGTCGCGGCGCCGGCCGTCGGCATCTTCCTGGTGCAGCGGCGCCAGGCGATCATGGGCGACGGGATCGGCCATGTCGCGCTCACCGGCGTCGCGTTGGGGTTCCTGCTCTCCGCCAACCCGGTGTGGATGGCGGTCGCCGTCTCCTCGCTCGGCGCGATCGGCATGGAGCTGATCCGCTGGTACGGCAAGGCCCGCGGCGATCTGGCGCTGGCGATGCTCTTCTACGGCGGCATGGCGGGCGGCGTCCTCATCATCAACCTCGCGCCCGGCGGCTCGAACGCCAACCTCACGACGTACCTCTTCGGTTCGATCACCACCGTCGCCACGGCGGACATCGTCGCGATCGTACTGCTCTCCGCGTTCGTCCTCGCGGTCTCGCTGGGGCTGCGGCGACAGCTCTTCGCCGTCTGCCAGGACGAGGAGTTCGCGCGCGTGACGGGGCTGCCGGTGCGCGCCCTCAACCTGCTCCTCGCCGTCACGGCGGCCGTCACCGTCACCGTGGCGATGCGGGTCGTGGGGCTGCTGCTGGTGAGCGCGCTGATGGTGATCCCGGTCGCGGCCGCGCAGCAGGTGACCCGGGGGTTCGCGGCGACGCTCGGGGCCTCCGTCGGCCTCGGGGTGCTCGTCACCCTCTCGGGGACGACCGCCTCGTACTACATCGACGTCCCCCCGGGTGCCAGCATCGTCGTCCTCGCGATCGTGGTCTTCGGGGTGGTGACGGCGCTCGCCGCTCCCCTGGCGCGGCGGCGCGCGAGGGCTGTCGCGCGGGCGGAGCGGGAAGGCACCCTGGAGGAGTCGGCCGGGGCCGCGGGGGATGCGGTGCGTGTGCGATGAGTCCGTTTCCGTAGCGAGGACCGCAGCACGGCCGCACCTGGCACAATGACCACGCGTCCCCGGGCCGCCGTCGGGCGCCCGGGCGCAGGCACGAGGCGGAGCCTCGGCATCCGACGGAACGAACGACCACCGAGAGCAGAGGAGTCAGCGCGTGACCACCGCAGGTCCCCCCGTCCGCGGCCGGTCGACCCGGCAGCGCGCCGCGGTCTCGGCGGCGCTCGCCGAGGTCGAGGAGTTCCGTAGCGCCCAGGAGCTGCACGACATGCTCAGGCACCGCGGGGACTCGGTCGGTCTGACGACCGTCTACCGCACGCTCCAGTCCCTCGCCGACGCGGGCGAGGTCGACGTCCTCCGCACCGACGAGGGCGAGGCCGTCTACCGCAGGTGCCACAGCGACGACCACCACCACCACCTCGTCTGCCGGATCTGCGGCAAGGCCGTGGAGGTCGAGGGGCCCGCGGTGGAGAAGTGGGCCGAGTCGATCGCGGCCGACCACGGGTTCGTCGACGTCGGGCACACGGTCGAGGTCTTCGGCACCTGCGGGGAGTGCGCCGAGCAGCGCTGAGGCGGCGACCGCCGTCCGCGGGACGGCCGCCGGACGCACGCCGCCCGGCCGCGCTCACCCCGTCACGCGTCGCTCTGCTGCTCCGCGGCGTCCTCACCGCCGTCCGCCGCGGGCTCGTTGGGCATCGCGCCGCCGAAGCGGCGGTCCCGCTGGGCGAACTCCAGGCACGCCTCCCACAGGTTGCGCCGGTCGAAGTCCGGCCAGAGGACGTCCTGGTAGACCATCTCGGCGTAGGCGCTCTGCCAGATCAGGTAGTTGGAGGTGCGCTGCTCGCCCGACGGCCGCAGGAAGAGGTCGACGTCGGGCATGTCGTCGTAGTACAGGTACCGGCCGAAGGTCTTCTCGTTTATCTTCGACGGGTCGAGGCGGCCGGCGCGCACGTCCTCGCCGATCCGCTGCGCGGCGTCGGCGATCTCGGCGCGGCCGCCGTAGTTGACGCAGAAGTAGAGCGTCATCGCGTCGTTGTCCTTCGTCTGCTCCTGGGCGACCTGGAGCTCCTGGACGACCGACTTCCACAGCCGCGGCATCCGCCCCACCCAGCGGATGCGGATGCCGAGTTCGTCCATCTCGTCCCTGCGGCGGCGGATGACGTCGCGGTTGAAGTTCATCAGGAAGCGGACCTCCTCGGGGGAGCGCTTCCAGTTCTCGGTGGAGAAGGCGTAGAGCGAGAGGTTCTGCACCCCCATCTCGAGGCAGCCCTTGAGGACGTCCATGACGACGCCCTCGCCCCTCTTGTGCCCCTCGGTGCGCGGCAGCCCCCGCTCCTTCGCCCAGCGCCCGTTGCCGTCCATCACGACGGCGATGTGGCCGGGGACGAGCTCGGCCGGGATCCTCGGCGGACGTGCGCCCGAGGGGTGCGGCTCGGGGGTGGCGTAGGTACGCGTCTCGCGCTGCTGCCACGGCAGCACTCCGCGACGTGCCATGCGGATCTCAACTCCAAGTACCGGGGGCGTTACCGCCCGGCGGCTGCGCTCTCCGCGGGCCGGGCGTTGGTCCGGACACTAGCCGGTCCGGCCCTCACGCACATATCTGAGCGAGCGCAGCCCCCGCTCCAGGTGCCAGTGCAGGTACGCCGAGACGAGCCCGGCGCCCTCGCGCACGTGGCGCCGCTCGGCGGCGTCGGCCGTCTCCCAGTCGCCGGTGAGCAGCGCGCCGAGGAGTCGCAGCGTCTCCGAGGACGGGACGACGCTGCCGGCCGGACGGCAGTCGCCGCAGACGACGCCGCCCGAGGCGACGGAGAAGAAGCGGTTCGGGCCCGGGAGTCCGCACTTGGCGCAGTCGGCGAAGCTCGGTGCGTAGCCGGCCATCGCGAGGGAACGCAGCAGGAAGGCGTCGAGGCAGAGCCCCGGCGCGTGCTGCCCGGTGGAGAGGGTGCGCAGGCCGCCCACGAGCAGCAGGTACTGCTGGACGTTGGGCTGGCCCTCCTGGAAGGTGAACCGCTCGGCGGTCTCCAGCATCGCCGTCCCCGCGGTGTAGCGGTCGTAGTCGGCGACGATGCCCTGGCCGTACGGGCTGATCGTCTCCGTCTGGGTGCACAGCGGGAGGCCGCGGCCGACGAGTTCGCCGCCGCGCGCGAAGAACTGCACGTCGACGTGGCCGAAGGGCTCCAGCCGGGCGCCGAACTTCGACTTGGTCCGCCGCACTCCGCGCGCCACTGCGCGTACCCGGCCGTGACCGCGGGTGAGCAGGGTGATGATCCGGTCCGCCTCGCCCAGCTTCTGGGTACGCAGCACGATGCCGTCGTCGCGGAACAGAGTCATGGCGCCATTGTCGCCCACCCGCGCGGCGCGCGGGGCAGCGCCCGGGCGCCGCTCAGGACGGGGTGCGCGCCTGCGCCAGCAGGCGGTCCACGTCCTCGGCGCCGAGCTCCAGCAACCGCCCGGCGGCGGCGAGCACTTCGCGTTCCCGGCCGGTGTAGGGGCCGTCGGCGAGGGCGATGCGGGCGCCGCCGAGGAGGAGGCTCTCGCGTCCTGCGACGGCGAGCTGGGAGGCGAGCGGGGCGAGCTTGTCGTGGAGCTCCAGCTCGGCCAGGACTTCGCGGCCGCTGCCCAACGCGCCGACGTGGGCGGTGAGTTGGTCCTCTGTGCACTCGGGGAAGCCGGCGGCGTGCACCACCTCGACGGCGGTCTCGCGGACGGAGCGGGCCTCGGCCCCGCCGGCCGCGAGCACCACGAGCGCGACCGTGTGCACCGCTTCGCTGAGCATCGCGGCGAGGCCGGCCGTCGTGGGGTGGTCGAGGGCGCCGGGCGCGAAGTGCCCGCGGCAGGCGGTGCATTCGACGACCGGGTCCTCGGCCCCGCGCGGCAGCACGGGGAGGCCGAGCACCACGAGGCGCCGACGTCCCGTCCGGCGGCGGTAGTTGCGGTCGCCGCCGCAGTCGGGGCAGAAGAACTCTCCGTCGTCGACGGTGTGCCAGCGGGTGCGGACACCGCACGCCTTGCGGGCTCGACGGTCACGTGACGGCCCCATTGCCGCACCTCCCTCACGTTTCGGCAACGTTGCCGAGTGGAGTGATGTTAACCACATGCGCGAGGCGGCGTCAGCACCCCGTACGGCACGAACCCGCGGCCAAAGGTCCCCGTGCGCCGGCGAACCGGGTGGCACCGCGTGCCGGGTGCCACCCGGAAGTGCCCTAGCGCCGGGCCCTGTTGACGGCGGAGACGACGGCCTTGATCGAAGCGCGCACGATGTTGGCGTCGATGCCGACGCCCCACAGCACCTTCTCCCCCGAGGCGCCGCCGACCGCGCACTCCACGTAGGCGGCCGCCTGCGCTCCGGCACCCTCGCTCATGGTGTGCTCCACGTAGTCGAGGACGCGCACGTCGACGTCGATCCCGTGGAGCGCGTCGATGAAGGCGGCGAGCGGGCCGTTGCCCGTGCCGCTGAGTACCTGCTCCTCGCCGTCGACGACCGCCTCGATGGTGAGCGCGTCCTGCCCCTCGCTCGTCGTCGAGGTCTGCGCGCCGCGGAGCGCGATGCGGCCCCAGCTCTTGGCGGGCGTCGGCAGGTACTCGTCCTGGAAGACCTCCCAGATCTGCTCGCCCGTCACCTCGCCGCCCTGTGCGTCGGTGCGCTCCTGGATGGTCCTGGAGAACTCGACCTGCATCCGCCGCGGCAGGTCGAGGCTGTGCTCGCCCTTGAGGACGTAGGCGATCCCGCCCTTGCCCGACTGCGAGTTGACGCGGATCACGGCCTCGTACGTACGGCCGACGTCCTTGGGGTCGATCGGCAGGTACGGGACGGTCCACTCGATCGCGTCGTCCGTCGTGTCCAGCTCGGCCGCGCGGACCTCGCGCGCCTCGAAGCCCTTCTTGATGGCGTCCTGGTGGGAGCCGGAGAAGGAGGTGTAGACGAGGTCGCCCGCGTAGGGGTGGCGGGGGTGGACCTCCATCTGGTTGCAGTACTCGTAGGTGCGGCGGACCTCGTCGATCTGCGAGAAGTCGATCATCGGGTCGACGCCCTGGCTGAAGAGGTTCATCCCCAGCGTCACCAGGTCGACGTTGCCGGTGCGCTCGCCCTGGCCGAAGAGGCAACCCTCGACCCGGTCGACGCCCGCCATCATCGACAGCTCGGCCGCGGCGACGGCGGTACCCCGGTCGTTGTGCGGGTGCGCGGAGAGGCAGACGAACTCGCGGTGCGAGAGGTTGCGGGACATCCACTCCATGCGGTCGGCGTACGTCGAGGGCGTCGAACGCTCCACGGTCGCCGGCAGGTTGAGGATGATCTCGCGGCCCTCCTCGGGCTGCCAGACCTCCATCACGGCTTCGCAGACCTCGTGCGCGAACTCCAGCTCGGTGTCGGTGAAGATCTCCGGGCTGTACTGGTAGCCGAAGACGGTCCGGTCGTCGAGGAGCTTCTCCGCGTACTCCGTCACCAGGCGCGTCCCGTCGACGGCGATCTGCCGGATCTCCTCCCTGCTGCTGCGGAAGACGACGTCGCGGAAGACGGGCGCGGTGGCGTTGTAGAGGTGGACGGTGGCGCGCCGGGCGCCGCGCAGCGACTCGACGGTGCGCTCGATCAGTTCCTCGCGGGACTGGGTGAGGACGGAGATCGTCACGTCCTCCGGGATCGCGCCCTCCTCGATGATCGAGCGGACGAAGTCGAAGTCGGTCCGGCCCGACGCGGGGAAGCCGACCTCGATCTCCTTGTAGCCCATGCGCACCAGCAGGTCGAACATGGCGCGCTTGCGCTCGGGCGACATCGGGTCGATCAGCGCCTGGTTGCCGTCGCGCAGGTCGGTGCTGAGCCAGCGGGGGGCCGCGGTGACGCGGTTGCCGGGCCAGGTGCGGTCGGGGATGTCGATCGCCTCGTAGCGGCCGTACTTCTGGATCGGCATCCCGGAGGGGCGCTGCTTCACGGCGGAGGCGGTGACGGGGGTCCGGCGGCCGATGGTGGGGCGTTCGGCGGACTCGGAAGACGACATGGCGTGGGGCTCCTCGGCTGCGGGGCGCCCGTTGGCGCTGCTCCCGCGGATTGGCTTGGAGGGCCGACGGACAGCACCGAACTCCGCGGGGAGGGGGTCGACCGTTTACAGACCCTCGCCGCGGCAGCTAAGGAGGAGAAGCCCGAAGCGCATGATGGGAGCGAGCATAGTGCAGGGCCGCGGGCGCGTAACGCCCCGTATCACGATGCGGAATGCCGTCCCCGGCATCCGCCATCCCTCGGCAGCCCTGCCGCGGGTCCCGCCTACTGCCCGCATCCGCTGCGCTGACCTGCACGCATGCGTCCGCGTCCGGCCGGGATCAGACGCGATGCGCGGCGACGCCCGGCGTGAGCACCGCCACACCGCCGTGGTGGCGCTCGAAGCGGAACGCCGGTTGCCCCGCCGCGGGCGACGGACGCCGGCGGCGGGGCGTCCCGCTCACGGAAGGTAGTACATGGGGTTCGGCAGCTTCACCGAGCGGGCCGCGTGGCCGCCCTTCAAGTCGCTGTACTGATCACCGAAGTTGGCGAGGATCTCGTACCCCTGGTCCTCGATGTGGGCACGCGTACCCGACTTGTACTCGACGGTGTTGCACTCCGTGCCGCACTCCAGGTACGGAGGCGGGTTCTCGGCGTCCTTGAGGTAGAAGTGCTCGCGGTCGACGGGGTTCTCGAAGCCGACGTTCTTGAGGTTGCGGACGCTCCAGTCGCGCTCGTACTCCTTGCGCCCGGTGAGGAAGAAGACCGTGACGCCCTTCTTGTGGGCCCAGTTGACGAGGTGCTTCATCCCGAAGACCGGGTCCATGTCGGTGGTGCGGAGGTACTCGTCCTGCTCCTCCTGGGAGAAGTCGTAGCCGATCCGCCGCTCGAAGTTGTAGGTGAGCAGGACGGTGTCGTCGACGTCGAGGACGACGGCGGGCTTCTTCCCCCTGCCGTGGCGGGCGTCGCGGTCCTTCAGGTCCCGCGCGAGGTCGCGCTCGGCCTTCGCCGCGAGGGCGCGGACCTCCTTGGCGTAGTTCCCCTCGGGAGAGGCGTAGTGCTCGCCGTCCTCCGTCTCGATGTCGCCGTAGTACGCCTCGATCTTCTCCTTCACCTGATCGAGGTTGGGGATCTCCTCCCCGGTCCTGGGCACCGAGTGCTCGGCGGTCGCCTGGCCGATGCCGAAGAGCGCCGAGCCGGCCACGGCGAACGCGGCGGTGGTCGCGGCGATGCGGACGCGGCGCCTGCGGGGGGCCGGGGCGGCGTCGGACGGGCGGGATGAACGGCGGAGCATGCGCACAACTCCTTGGTGTGTGGGGAGAGTTGACGACGGCGCGGGAGACGGGGCCCCGCGGTTTCTACGCGCGCAGATTCAACCACGGGCCCCGAGCCGTGGGAACACTCCGCCGCGCACCGCATTTCCCGCGCACCGACCGGTGTTCACCTCCACGACCCGCGTCTACCGTTGTGCACGCGGATACCACGGCGGACGGCGCCGGGCACCGGCACGCCGCCCCTCGCGGAAGGAGCCGTGCCATGGACCGCCTCACGATCGAGGAAGTCCGCCTCACCCCCGTCCTCGTCGCCGACCCGCCGCTCCTCAACACCCAGGGGCTCCACCAGCCCTACACGCCGAGGCTCGTCGTCGAAGTCCGCACCGCAGGCGGGCACTCGGGCGTCGGCGAGACGTACGGAGACACCAAGTACCTCGCGCCGGCACGGAAGTTGGCGGAACGGCTGCCGGGCCGGAGCGTCAGGGACGTGAACGCGCTCCTCGCCATGGCCGGCGAACTCCCCGTGTCCGGCACCGGGTTGAGCGATTCGGTCGACGTCGGCGGCCTGCGCGGAGTGCAGACGGCGGAGAAGCTCCGGCTCTCGGTCGCCTCCGCGTTCGAGGTCGCCTGCCTCGACGCGCTCGGCCACGCCCTGGGCGAGCCCGTGCACGCGCTCCTCGGCGGCCGCGTACGGGACACCGTCGAGTACGCCGCCTACCTCTTCTACCGCCACGCCCGGCACCCCGACGACGCGGGCGAGCCGGACGACTGGGGCGACGCGCTCGACGCCCCCGGCGTCGTCGCGCAGGCCCGCCTCCTCGCGGAGCGGTACGGCTTCCGCTCGTTCAAGCTCAAGGGCGGCGTCCTCCCACCGGACGAGGAAGTGGCGGCGGTCCGGGCGCTGGCGGCCGAGTTCCCCGGCAGCCCCCTCCGCCTCGACCCCAACGGAGCCTGGACGGTGGCGACTTCCCTCCGCGTCGCGGACGAGCTCCGGGACGTCCTGGAGTACCTGGAGGACCCGACGAGCGGCACGGAGGCCATGGCGGCCGTCGCCGCGGAGACCCGCGTACCGCTCGCCACCAACATGTGCGTCACCACCCGCGGAGAGATACCCGAGGCGTTCACGCGCGGCGCCGTGCAGGTCGTCCTCAGCGACCACCACTACTGGGGCGGCCTGCGCCGCACCCTCGAACTCGCCGCCGTCTGCCGGACGTTCGGCGTCGGCCTCGCGATGCACTCCAACACCCACCTCGGCATCAGCCTCGCGGCGATGACGCAGGTCGCCTCCGTCGTCCCCGATCTCCACCACACGTGCGACACCCACTACCCGTGGCAGAGCGAGGACGTCCTCACCGCACGCGTCCCCCTCGCCTCGGGCCGGGTCCGGGTGAGCGACGCACCAGGGCTCGGCGTCGCCCTCGACCGGGACGCGCTCGCCCGCCTCCACCGCCGCTGGCGCGAGGACGACGGCACCCACAGGGACCGCGACGACGCGGCCGCCATGCGGCGCCTCGTGCCCGGCTGGGACGCCCCCGCCGTCCCCCGCTGGTGAGCCGTCACCAGCCGGCGCGCTCCAGAATCCGCGCGGCGGCGGCCGGCGAGTCCACGAGCGGATGGAGACCGAGCGCCCGCAGCGCGAGCTGCCGCGACGACGTCAACGCGGCCTCGACGGTGGCGAGTTCGACCTCCTTGACCTGCGCGACGAGCCCCTGCTGAGCCCCGTCGAGCGTCGCGGCGCCCAGTGGGCGAGGCCCGTCCGCACCGATCTCGCAGACGGTCTCGACGATCGCCCCGTCCGAAAGCGCCGGCACCGCACCGCGGTTGGGCACGTTGAGCACCAGCCGCGCCGACCGCCCGCCGGAGAGGGCCCGCATCAGCGCCATCGCCACCGCGTCGTACCCGCCGCCTTCGAGGTCGCAGGTGTCGCGCTGCCAACCGCCGCCCGCGGCACGGCTGTCGGCGAGGTAGGTCTCCTCGCGCTGCTGCCGCGTCGCCTCCCACCGGCGGAGCGCCTCGCGCGGTGGGGCGTCGGCGGCGCCGTCGAAGAACTCGCCCTGCTGGCGCCTGAGGAACTCGCCGCGGGTCTCCCCCGCGGCCTGCACCGAACGGAGCGTCTCGCGGCGGAAGTAGTAGTAGTGGAGGTACTCGTTGGGCAGCGCTCCGAGGGCCGCGAGCCACTGGGCGCCGAAGAGCCTGCCCTCCTCGAAGGAGGCGAGCGCCGCGGGGTCGGAGAGCAGCGTCGGAAGCAGCTCCCCGCGCTCCGGATCGCGCAACGAGCCCAGCCAGCCGAGGTGGTTGAGGCCGGTGTACGCGTACTCGACGCCGTCCGGGTCCGCGCCGGCCGCCCGCGCCGCGCGGCGCACGAGACCGACGGGCGAGTCGCAGATGCCGATCACCCGCTCCCCCAGCACGCGCGCCATCGCCTCGGTGACGACCCCGGCCGGGTTGGTGAAGTTGATGACCCACGCCCCCGGCGCCACCGCGCGCACCCGCTCCGCGATCCCGACCGCGACCGGCACCGTCCGCAGCCCGTAGAGCACGCCGCCCGCGCCCACCGTCTCCTGCCCGAGCACCCCTTCGGCGAGCGGCACCCGCTCGTCCTGCACCCGTCCCTCGGTACCGCCGACGCGGATCGCGGAGAAGACGAAGTCGGAGCCGCGCAGCGCCTCGTCCAACTCCCGCTCCACGCGCACCGCGGGCGCCTCGGAGACCCCCTCGGCCTGCGCGGCGAGGATCGATTCGACGACGCCGAGGCGCGCCGAGTCGGTGTCGTACAGCACGAGTTCGGTGATCCGGGGTGCCGCTCCCGAGCGCGCGTCGGCGAGCAGCGCCGCGTGGACCAGCGGGACGCGGAAGCCGCCCCCGCCGAGAATCGTCAACCTCACGGGCGCGAACGTACCACCGCACGGGGGCGTATCCCGGGCCGCGCCGGTTACGTTGGGCAGGACGGCCGCCCCGCGAGGGCGGTCCGGCGTACCCTCGGCGTCCCGCGTCCCGCGCGGGCACGCCCAGGCGAGACGGAGAGCGAGGCGGGCACGGTGAGCACCCCGGCAGCAGGCGGCGAGACGGCGCTGCGGAGCACGCTCCGCGCGACACCCCAGCGCGGCCCCGAACGCTGCCGCGGCTTCGACCCGCTCGCCGCCGTGCGGGACGAGTCGGCCCCCGCCTGGGACGTGTACGTCACCGGCACCGTCTTCCTCGACATCGTCTTCACCGGGCTCGACTCGGCGCCCGTCCGCGGCACCGAGTCCTGGGCGCGGGGCATGGGTTCGAGTCCGGGCGGCATCGCCAACATGGCGACCGCACTCGCCCGCCTCGGCCTCCGCACCTCCCTCGCCGCCGCCTTCGGCGACGACATGTACGGCGACCACTGCCGCGACGTCCTGGAGCACAGCGAAGGCATCGACCTCGCCCTCTCGCACACCGTCCCCGGCTGGCACTCCCCCGTCACCGTCTCCATGGCGTACGACGGCGAGCGGACGATGGTCTCGCACGGCCACGAGGCGCCCGCGAAGGAGGCGAGCGCCTACGACCCGGACGCGCCCCCGTGCCCGCCCCCGGCACGCGCCTGCGTCGCCTCGCTGGTCCCCGGGCGCCCACAAAAGTGGATCGCGACGGCCGCCCGTTCGGGCAGCCTCGTCTTCGCCGATGTCGGCTGGGACGAGACCGGCGCCTGGAGCCTGCGCGCCCTCGCGGACCTGAAGCACTGCGAGGCGTTCCTCCCCAACGCCGCCGAGGCCGTCCGCTACACGGGCAAGGACGACCCGCGCGCGGCGGCGCACGTCCTCTCCGAGTACGTACCGCTCGCGGTCGTCACGCTGGGCAGGGAGGGCGCCTACGCCGTCGACGGACGCACGGGCGAGTCGGCCGAAGTGCCGGGCGTCGCCGTGGAGGCGCTCGACACCACGGGCGCGGGGGACGTCTTCGTTGCCGGGTTCGTCACGGGCAGCCTCGCCGGCTGGCCGCTGCGCGACCGCCTCGCCTTCGCCGCGCTGACGTCGGCGCTCTCCGTCCAGGAGTTCGGCGGCTCCCTCTCGGCTCCGGGCTGGCCGGAGATCGCCGCCTGGTGGCGCCGCCGCCGCACCGAGTGCGGCAAGGCCGACCTCGGCCGGCACCGCTTCCTCGACGCGGTGCTCACCGCCGGCGCACCCGCGCGCCCGCTCCGTCGGGCGGTGCCGACGCTGGGCCTCCGCGGCGGGGACGAGGGGTGAGGGTGCGTCCCGCGGCCGCGCCTTCCGCAACCGGTACGACCGGAGCCGCGGGATGTGGAAATGCCTTTCTTGCCGTGTCGGCACCCGGCGTACCCTTGGTGGCCGAGAGTTCGACCGGCCGGTCGCGCGACAGCCGCAGGACAAGAGAGGGATGAGCTGGCCCCCGGGCCGCCCATGACACAGACATCACCCAGGCAAGCCGGGTCCGAGCAGGCGAGGGCCCACTTCACCGTGCCGCCCAAGCACCCGATGGTCAGCGTGCTCGGCTCGGGTGACGCACTGCTCCGAGTGATCGAGGACGCGTTCCCCGCCACCGACATCCACGTCCGCGGAAACGAGATCACGGCCACGGGCGACCCGGCCGAAGTCGCCCTCGTCCAGCGCCTCTTCGACGAGATGATGCTCGTCCTGCGCACGGGCCAGCCGATGACCGAGGACGCCGTGGAACGCTCGATCGCGATGCTCCGGGGCGGCAACAGCGGCGAGGCGCCGGCGGAGGAGTCCCCCGCCGAGGTGCTCACCCAGAACATCCTCTCCAGCCGCGGCCGCACCATCCGTCCCAAGACGCTCAACCAGAAGCGGTACGTCGACGCCATCGACACGCACACGGTCGTCTTCGGCATCGGCCCCGCCGGCACGGGCAAGACCTACCTCGCCATGGCGAAGGCCGTGCAGGCTCTCCAGTCGAAGCAGGTCACGCGGATCATCCTCACCCGCCCCGCGGTCGAGGCCGGCGAACGCCTCGGCTTCCTCCCCGGCACCCTCTACGAGAAGATCGACCCGTACCTGCGCCCCCTGTACGACGCGCTCCACGACATGCTCGACCCGGACTCCATCCCCCGCCTGATGGCCGCCGGCACGATCGAGGTGGCACCGCTGGCTTACATGCGCGGCCGGGCCCAACCCGTCTTCTCCAAGGTGCTGACCCCGGACGGGTTCCGGCCCATCGGCGACCTCGCCGTCGGCGACCTCGTCGTAGGCTCCAACGGCGAGCCGACGCCGGTGCTCGGCGTGTATCCACAGGGTGAAAAAGACATCTACCGGGTCACGGCACAGGACGGCTCATGGACGCTGTGCTGCGGCGAGCACCTGTGGACCGTCAGGACGGCTTCCGATCGGCGACGCAGCCGCCCCTGGCGGGTCCTGGAGACGCAGGAGATGATCGGCAACCTCCGTGCAGCACACGCACGTCGGTACGAACTGCCGCTGCTCTCCGCTCCGGTGGCATACCCCGAGCGGGACGTGCCCATAGCCCCATACGCACTCGGGCTCCTGCTGGGAGACGGCTGCCTCACCGGATCGACGACGCCTTCGTTCTCCACCACCGACCCCGAGTTGGCGACCGCCCTCGAAGCGGCCCTGCCCGGAGTGCAGCTGCGGCACAAGGGAGGGGCGGACTACGTCATCAACCGCGTCAGGCAATCCGGCGACGTAGTGACCTTGGAGAACCCGGTCACGGGCATGCTGCGGGAGATGGACCTCCTGGGCACCCGCTCTTGCAGCAAGTTCGTCCCGGACGACTACCTGCACAACTCCGCCGAGGTGCGGCTCGCGGTCCTGCAGGGGCTGCTCGACTCCGACGGCGGCCCGGTCACCCGGCAAGAGCGGACCTGCCGGGTGCAGTTCACGACCACCTCCATCCTGCTGCGGGACGACGTGATCTCGCTGGTGCAGTCCCTGGGCGGGGTCGCGTACACGCGTCGTCGCGAAGCGGCCGGACGCACGCCGGGGCACGCAGGCGGCCGGGACGTGAACTACCGGCGGGACACGCACCTCGTGGACATCCGGCTCCCCGAGGGGATCGAGCCGTTCCGGCTGGCCCGCAAGCGGGACGCGTACCGCGAGGCCGGCGGCGGGGGCTCTCCGAGACGGCACATCGACAGCATCGAACCGGCGGGGCGCGAGGAGACGGTGTGCATCCAGGTGGCCGCCGCCGACTCGCTCTACGTCACCGAGGGCCACCTGCTGACGCACAACACCCTCAATGACGCGTTCATCATTCTCGACGAGGCGCAGAACACGAACCCCGAGCAGATGAAGATGTTCCTCACCCGCCTCGGGTTCGACTCCAAGATCGTCGTCACCGGCGACGTCACCCAGGTCGACCTCCCCGGCGGCACCAAGAGCGGCCTCCGCCAGGTGCAGGAGATCCTCGGCGACGTCGAGGGGGTCCACTTCTCCGAGCTCTCCAGCACCGACGTGGTCCGCCACAAGCTCGTCGGCCGGATCGTCGACGCCTACGACCGCTACGACCACCGCGCCGAGGAGGCCCGCCGCAGCGAGCCCGCCGAGCACCCGGGCGAGCATCCGCCCGCCGGGCCCGCGCGCGGCGGCGGCTCCGGTTCGGGCAAGGGACAGAGGAAGCAGCCGTAAAGCACATGTCGATCGACGTCAACAACGAGTCCGGCACCGCCGTCGACGAGCAGGCGCTCCTCGACCTCACCCGCTACGCGCTCGCCCGGATGCGCATCCACCCCCTCTCCGAACTCTCGGTGATCGTCGTGGACGCGGCCGCGATGGAGCAGCTCCACCTCCAGTGGATGGACCTCCCGGGGCCCACCGACGTGATGTCCTTCCCCATGGACGAGCTCCGCCCGCCCGCCCGGGACGAGGAGGACCCGCCGCAGGGCCTCCTCGGGGACATCGTCCTCTGCCCCGAGGTCGCCGAACGGCAGGGCGCCGAGGCGCCCACCGGCCACTCGATGGACGAGGAACTCCAACTCCTCACCGTCCACGGCGTGTTGCACCTCCTCGGGTACGACCACGAGGAGCCCGCCGAGCAGGCCGAGATGTTCGGCCTCCAGGCGGCGATCGTCGACGGCTGGCGGGCCGAGCAGGGCCTCACGGGCCCCTCCCCCGCACCGACCACGACCTCATGAGCGCTTCCGTACTCGCGGCGGCGGTCCTCCTGGTGGTCGTCGCCTGGCTCGCCGCCTGCGCCGAGGCCGGACTGGCGCGGACCACCGGCTTCCGCGCGGACGAGGCCGTCCGGCAGGGCCGCGGCGGCAGCGAGCGCCTCGCCGCCGTCGCCGCCGACCCCGTGCGCTACCTCAACCTCGCGCTGCTCCTCCGCGTCGCCTGCGAGACGGCGGCGTGCGCCGTGGTGACCTACGGCTGCCTCCAGTACTTCGAGGAGAGCTGGCAGGCGCTCACCGTCGCCATCGTCGTGATGCTCCTCGTCTCGTACGTCGCCATCGGGGTCTCGCCCCGCACCATCGGCCGCCAGCACCCGCTCGGCACCGCCACCCTCGCCTCGTACGTACTGCTGCCGCTCGCCCGCATCCTCGGCCCGCTGACGCAACTGCTGATCCTCCTCGGCAACGCCTTCACGCCCGGAAAAGGCTTCCGCAGGGGCCCGTTCGCGAGCGAGGCCGAGCTGCGCGCCATGGTCGACCTCGCCGAGCAGGAGTCGCTGATCGAGGCGGAGGAGCGGAAGATGGTCCACTCCGTCTTCCAGCTCGGCGACACCCTGGTGCGCGAGGTGATGGTGCCGCGCACGGACCTGGTCACCATCGAGCGGTTCAAGTCGATCAGGCAGGCGCTGACGCTGGCGCTGCGCTCGGGGTTCTCGCGCATCCCCGTCGTCGGCGAGAACGAGGACGACGTCCTCGGCGTCGTCTACCTCAAGGACCTCTCGCGCCGGGTCCACATCAACCGGGACTCCGAGTCGGAGCAGGTCTCCACCGTCATGCGCCCCGCGACCTTCGTCCCCGACACGAAGAACGCGGGCGAGCTCCTCCGGGAGATGCAGCGGGACCGCACCCATGTGGCGGTCGTCGTCGACGAGTACGGCGGCACCGCGGGCGTCGTCACGATCGAGGACATCCTGGAGGAGATCGTCGGCGAGATCACCGACGAGTACGACCGGGAGCTGCCCCCCGTCGAGGACCTCGGCGACGGCAGCCACCGCGTCACGGCCCGCCTCGACATCGGCGACCTGGAGGAGCTCTACGGCCTCACGGGTCTCGACACCGAGGACGTGGAGACCGTCGGCGGGCTGCTGGCGAAGGAGTTGGGGCGCGTGCCGATCGCCGGGGCCGGCACCGTCGTCGACGTCTCCGGGGACCGCTCGGACCCGGAGCTGACGGGGCTCCGCCTGACGGCCGAGTCGCCCGCGGGGCGCCGCAACCGGATCATGACGGTCCTCGTCGAACCGGTGCGGGAGGCCGAACCGGCCGCCCTCGACCGCGGCGCCGACACGGAGCCCTCCGCCTGACGCTCTCCCGCCGACGGGTCCGCGGCCCCGGAGAGCCGGCAGGCGGAGGCCGCCGCATATGCTCGTCCCCATGAGCGAGCAGGAGCTGGACGCCGAGGACCGCAAGATCGTCACCCTCGCCCGCAGTACCCGGGCGCGCAACGGCGTGCCCGAGGGCGCGGCAGTCCGCGACGAGACGGGACGCACCTACGTCGCAGGGACGGTCGACCTCCCCTCCCTCCAACTCTCCGCCCTCCGCACGGCGGTGGCGACGGCGGTCGCCTCGGGCGCCGAGTCCCTGGAGGCGGCCGCTGTCGTGACCGAGGCCACCGAGCCGCACCCGGACGACCTCGCCGCCGTCCACGACCTCGGCGGCGCCGCGACCCCCGTCCTGCTCGCGGGGCCGGACGGGCAGCTCCGTACCTCGGTGACCGCCGGCTGAGGCGACGGGCAGCCGCCGCCCGCGGTCCGGCCACCCACGACGATCAGCGACAATGGGGCACATGAACGCATCCTCCGTCGCCCCAGAGGCCGCAGGCGCCTCCGAGGCCCCGTACCGCTCGGGCTTCGCCTGCTTCGTCGGCCGCCCCAACGCGGGCAAGTCCACGCTGACCAACGCTCTGGTGGGCACGAAGGTCGCGATCACCTCCAACCGCCCGCAGACCACCAGGCACACCGTCCGCGGCATCGTCCACCGCGACGACGGCCAGCTCATCCTCGTGGACACCCCTGGCCTCCACAAGCCGCGGACCCTCCTCGGCGAGCGCCTCAACGACGTGGTCCGCACCACGTGGGCGGAGGTCGACACGATCGGCTTCTGCCTGCCGGCCGACCAGAAGATCGGCCCGGGCGACCGCTACATCGCGACGGAACTGGCGCAGCTGAAGCGGACGCCGAAGGTCGCGGTGGTCACCAAGTCGGACCTCGTCGACTCGGAGGCGCTCGCCGCGCAGCTCCTCGCCGTCGAGAAGCTCGGTCAGGAGCTCGGTATCGAGTGGGCCGAGATCGTCCCCGTCTCGGCCGCCGGCGGCGAGCAGGTCGAGCTCCTCGCGCAGCTCCTCCTCCAGCTCCTCCCCGAGGGCCCGCCGCTCTACCCGGACGGCGACCTCACCGACGAGCCGGAGCAGGTGATGGTCGGCGAGCTGATCCGCGAGGCCGCGCTGGAGGGCGTACGGGACGAACTGCCGCACTCCATCGCCGTGGTGGTCGAGGAGATGGTGCCGCGCGAGGGGCGTCCCGACGACAGACCGCTGCTCGACGTGCACGCCAACATCTACATCGAGCGCCCCAGCCAGAAGGGGATCGTCATCGGCCCCAAGGGCAAGCGCCTCAAGGAGGTCGGCACCGCCTCCCGGCAGCACATCGAGGCGCTGCTCGGCACGCCCGTCTACCTCGACCTGCACGTCAAGGTCGCCAAGGACTGGCAGCGGGACCCGCGCCAGCTCCGTAAGCTCGGCTTCTGAACCGGAGAGCGGGCTGCCCCGAACGACCTGCGTCCAGGGCGAGTTGAGAGGACGACCTTGAGCGAGACGCCGATAACACTTGCACACGTCCAGGACGCCGCGGACCGGCTGGAGGGCGCCGCGCACCGCACGCCCGTGCTCCGCTCCTCGCTGCTCGACGCGCTCGCCGGCAGCGAAGTCCACCTGAAGGCCGAGAACTTCCAGCGCGTCGGCGCCTTCAAGTTCCGCGGCGCCTACAACGCGCTCGCGCAGCTCCCCGCCGAGCAGCTCGCGCGCGGCGTCGCCGCCTACTCCTCGGGCAACCACGGGCAGGCGGTGGCGCTCGCGGCACGCGAGCTCGGCAGCAGCGCGCTCCTCGTGATGCCGCAGGACGCCCCGCCGACGAAGCTGGCGGCGACGGCGGCGTACGGCGCCGAGATCGTCACCTACGACCGCTGGACCGAGAGCCGCGAGGAGATCGGCGCGAAGCTCGCGGCCGAACGCGGGCTCACCGTCATCCCGCCGTACGACTACGCGCCCACGATGGCGGGCCAAGGCACGGTCGCACTCGAACTGCTGGAACAAACGGAGGAGTTGGAGGCGCTGCTGGTCCCGGTGGGCGGGGGCGGCCTCGCGGCCGGTTGCGCCACGGTGGCGGCGGCGCTCGCTCCGCGGCTGAGCGTCGTCGGCGTGGAGCCGGACGCGGGCGACGACACGGCGCGCTCGCTCCGCGAGGGCGCCCGCGTCTCGATCCCCGTACCCCGGACGATCGCCGACGGGCAGGGCGCGACGACGCCGGGCGAGCTGACCTTCGCCGTCAACCGGCGTCTCCTCACCGGCGTCGAAACGGTCGGCGAGGACGAGATCCGGGCCGCGATGCGGTTCGCCTTCGAGGTGTTGAAGATCGTGCTGGAGCCGAGCGGCGCCACGGCGCTCGCCGCGCTCCTCGCCGGCCGCGTCCGGCTGCCGCGGCGCACCGGCGTCGTGCTCTCGGGCGGCAACATCGGGCTCGACAGGTTCGCCGAAGTGATGGCGGACGCGCCCGCGCTGCCGCTGCCGTAGGTAGCGGCGCGAGACGCCCGACCCCGCCTCGTACGGGCGGGGTCGGGCGACGGGCTCAGAACCGGAAGGCGTCCACCTCGGCGAGGTAGCGGGCCCGGCGCTCCTCGTCGTCGTCGAGGAAGGACGCGAGGAACGAGTTGCGCGCCAGCAGGCGGAGCTGCTCCTCGCCGAGGCCGAGCGCCTCGGCGCAGGCGGTGAAGTTGTCGGCCGCATAGCCGCCGAAGTACGACGGGTCGTCGGAGTTGACGGTGGCGAGGAGTCCGGCGTCGAGCATCTGCGGGAGAGGATGGTCGGCGAGGGTGTCGACGCCGCGGAGCCGGACGTTGGAGAGCGGGCAGACGGTGAGCGGGACGCGCTCCTCGACGAGCCGCCGCACCAGCGCGGGATCCTCCAGCGCGCGCCGCCCGTGGTCGATGCGCTCCACGCCGAGCTCGTCGAGCGCCTCCGCGACGTACGCGGCGGGGCCCTCCTCGCCCGCGTGCGCGACGCGGCGCAGGCCGAGTTCGGCGGCGCGGCGGTAGACGTCGCGGAAGGGCCCCGGCGGGTGGCCCGCCTCTGCCGAGTCGAGTCCGACGCCGGTGATGCGGTGCAGGTACGGCTCGGCGGACGCGAGCGTCTCGGCCGCTTCTGCGGGCGAGGAGTCGCGGAGGAAGCAGAGGATCAGCCGCGTGGAGATGCCGTACCGCTCCTCTGAGGTGTCGAGCGCGCGGCCGAGTCCCTCGATGACCGTGCCGATCGATACTCCGCGCGAGGTGTGCGCCTGCGGGTCGAAGAAGATCTCCGCGTGCCTGACGCCCTGTTCGGCCGAACGCTCCAGGTACGCCTCGGCGAGGTCGGAGAAGTCCTGCTCGGTGCGGAGGACGTCCATGAGTGCGTAATACAGCTCGAGGAAGGAGCCGAGGTCGGTGAAGTCGTACCGGCGGTGCAGCTCCTCGGGCGAGGAGTACGGCAGGGTGATGCCGTTCCGCTCGGCGAGGGCGAAGGCGGTCCCGGGTTCGAGGGTGCCCTCGATGTGGAGGTGGAGCTCCGCCTTGGGGAGGTGGCGTGCGTCGGGTGGTGCTGAGGACATCCCGGCATGATACGCGCATATCACCTGCGCTTCGGCACGGCGACCCTCGTGAGATCCTCGGCGACCGTCAACTCCCCGTCGAATCCGGCCTTTCGCGCCTGCCTGCCGAACTCCTGCGGGTCCGTGTACCGCTGCGAGAAGTGCGTCAGCACCAGGCTGCGCACCCCGCACTCGGCGGCGACCCGGCCGGCCTGACCGGCCGTGAGGTGGCCGAACTCGCGGGCGAGCGCGGCGTCCTCGTCGAGGAAGGTCGACTCGATGACGAGGAGGTCCGCACCGTCGGCGAGGAGGAAGACCCCGTCGCAGAGCCGGGTGTCCATCACGAAGGCGAACCGCTGCCCCCGCCGCGGCGCCGAGACGTCCTCCAGCCGCACCCCGTGCAGCTCGCCCTCGCGCTGGAGCCGGCCCACGTCGGCCCCCGCGATGCCGTGCGCGGCGAGCCGTTCGGGGAGCATCCGGCGGGCATCGGGCTCGACGACGCGGTAGCCGTACGCCTCGACGGGGTGCGAGAGCCGCTCGGCCGAGAGCGTCAACTCCCCTGTGTCGGCTTGCACTCCGGCCTCGGTGACGGGGCGGCGGCGGAGGCGGACGCTCTCGCGGTAGGCGGTCGCGTACTGGAGCCGCTCGAAGTACTCCCCGCCCGAGGCGGGGTAATGGGCCGTCACCGGATGCGGGACGCGGTCGAGGTTGATCCGCTGGATCACCCCGGCGAGGCCCAGCGAGTGGTCGCCGTGGAAGTGCGTCACACACAGGCGCGTGAGGTCGTGCGCGGAGACGCCGGCGCGCATCATCTGGCGCTGGGTGCCCTCGCCGGGGTCGAAGAGGATGCCCTCGGCGTCCCAGCGCAGCACGTAGCCGTTGTGGTTGCGGCGCCGCGTCGGGACCTGGCTGGCGGTGCCGAGCACCACCAGTTCACGTACGGACAACGCCCGTCACCCGGGGGGCCATTCGAGGCCGCGGCCGCCGAGGACGTGCGCGTGGACGTGGAAGACGGTCTGGCCCGCGCCGGAACCGGTGTTGAAGACGACGCGGTACCCGGAGCCCGGACCGCCCTGGGGGGCGTCGAGTTTCTCCTCCCGGCCGACCTCACCGGCCTCGCGCAGTATGGCGGCGGCGAGTTCGGGGGCCTCGGTCGCGAGCGTCGCGGCGTCCGGGTAGTGCGCCTTGGGGATCACCAGGACGTGCGTCGGTGCCTGGGGGTTGATGTCCCGGAAGGCGAGCGTCGTCTCCGTCTCGCGGAGCAGAGTCGCGGGCACCTCCCGCGAAATGATCTTGCAGAACAGGCAGTCCGCCTGAGGTTCTCCGGCCATGCCCGGATGCTACCGGGCCGCACCGCGCCCGTCCGAGCCGGTTTCGCCTCGGCGCGGGCACGGTGCGGGGCGGTTCACACGTCGGTGCGGATGAGGACGACGAGCGTCCGCGGGCCGTGGACGCCCTCGACACGCTCCAACTCGATGTCGGACGTCGCGGAGGGGCCGCTGATCAGCGTCGTCGGCCGCTCGGGGACGAGGCGCGCGACGGCCTCGGGCACGCCCACCTCGACCGTCGAGCGGTCGACGACGCAGACGTGCAGGTCCGGCACGAGGGTGAGCGCCCTCCGCCCCTGCCGCGGTGTGCCGTCGAGGAAGAGGGTGCCGGTCTCCGCGCAAGCCACGGCCGACGCGGTCACCACTCCGTCGAGTTCGCCGAGCCGGGGCGCCGGCACCTCGGCCGAGTCGGCCTCGACCTCGCCGTCGAAGTCGGCGAGCCAGCCGGGGTCGAGCCCCGGCGGGACGCCGACCCTGCGCGCGCCGTGCGCGCGGAGGGCCTCGGCGACCGTCTCCGCCGTGCGGTCGGCCGTGCAGGTGCGGACCTCGGCCTTGTAGTCGAGGAGACGGTCGGTGAGGAGGCCGACGAGGTCGTCGTCGGGGAGGGTGCGACCCGTGCGGTAGTCGCGGGGCACCTCGACCCGAGGAGCTTCTGCGAGCGCGAGCGCGTCGCGCACCCTGCCGAGGACGGTCTCCCTCGCGGACGCCGACTCGCCTGCGCCGTGGGCGTGTTCGGTCATCGGGACTCCTCTCCCTCGTCGTCCTGCGGGGCCGCGGCGCGCAGCTCCGCCTGCCCCTCCTGCGAGGCGAACCACTCGCGGAAGGTCTGCTTCGGCGGCTCGGAGACGTCGCGGGTGGCGCTCCAGCCGTTGAAGGGCGGCGGCAGATGGGAGAGCTTTCCGTCCTTGCCCGCGAGCAACCGACCGGCACGCGACGCCTTCTGCGCCTTGGTGTAGAGCTTCGGTCGTTTCATGAGCGACGCCGCCGCCTTCATCGCCGTCTTCTCCGCGGTCGCCCCCGACTCCTCGGTGTTCTGGTGGCGCAGCTCGACGAGGAGCGACGGAATGTCGATCTTCACGGGGCAGGCGTCGAAACAGGCTCCGCACAGGCTGGAGGCGTACGGGAGCGAGCTGTTGGGGTCGTCCTTCGCCGCGTGCATCCCGGCGAGCTGCGGCGTGAGGACGGCACCGATCGGGCCCGGGTACGTCGACCCGTACGAGTGTCCGCCGGTCCGCTCGTAGACCGGGCAGACGTTGAGGCAGGCCGAGCAGCGGATGCAGTTGAGCGCCTCGCGACCGACCTTGTCCGCGAGCGCGGCGGTGCGCCCGTTGTCGAGGAGGACGAGGTGGAACTCCTGCGGCCCGTCGCCAGGGGTCACGCCCGTCCACATCGAGGTGTAGGGGTTCATCCGCTCCCCCGTCGAGGAGCGCGGCAGCAGTTGGAGGAAGACCTCCAGGTCGGCGAAGCGGGGCAGCACCTTCTCGATGCCCATCACGGAGATCAGCGTCTCGGGCATCGTCAGGCACATCCGCCCGTTGCCCTCGGACTCCACCACCGAGAGCGTGCCCGTCTCGGCGATGCCGAAGTTGGCACCCGAGAGCGCGACCTTCGTCGTCATGAACTTCTCGCGCAGGTACGCGCGGGCCGCGGCGGCGAGGTGCGCGGGGACGGAGTCGAGGCGCGGGTCGACGCCGGGGATCTCCTTGAGGAAGATGCGGCGGATCTCGTCGCGGTTGCGGTGGATGGCGGGGACGAGGATGTGCGACGGCCTGTCGTGCGCCAACTGCACGATGAGCTCGGCGAGATCGGTCTCGTGCGGCCTGATCCCCTCGGCCTCCAGGTGCTCGTTGAGTCCGATCTCCTGGGTGGCCATCGACTTGACCTTGATCACCTCCTCGCTGCCCGTCGCCTTCACCAGGCGGGTGACGATCTCGTTCGCCTCCGCGCCGTCGCGCGCCCAGTGCACGGTGCCGCCGCGTTCGGTCACCCTGCGCTCCAACTCCTCCAGGAGCTCGGGGAGTCGGTTCATGGTGTCGGTCTTGATCGCCGACCCGGCGTCGCGGAGCCGCTCCCAGTCGGGGAGTTCGCCGGTGACGGCGAGGCGCTTGGCGCGGATGGTGTGGGTGGCCTTGCCGAGGTTGCGACGGAGCTGCTCGTTGCGGAGCTCGCCGTGCGCGGCCTCGGGGAACTTCTGCTCGCCGCGCAGGTTCCCCGTGCCGTAGGGGCTGCGCGGGGGCGCTGCGGGCATGCCGAGGAAGGTGCTGCTCATCGGGCGGCCTCCGCGAGTGCGTACGGCGAGGTGCGGGTGGCGGCGAGGATCTGCGCCAGGTGGAGGGTGCGGGTGTCCGAGGCGATCCGGCTCAACCCGCCGCCGATGTGCATCAGGCAGGAGGAGTCCCCCGCGGCGCAGACGGCTGCGCCGGTCTCCGCCACGTGCCGCATCTTGTCGGCCAGCATCGCCGAGGAGGTCTCCGCGTTCTTCAGCGCGAAGGTGCCGCCGAACCCGCAACAGGCGTCGGCCTCGGGGAGTTCGACGAGGTCGATCCCCTCGACGGCGCGCAGCAGCCGCAGCGGTTTCTCGCCCACGCGCAGCATCCGCAGCGAGTGGCACGTCGGGTGGTAGGTGACGCGGTGCGGGAAGTACGCGCCGACGTCGGTGACTTCGAGGACGTCGACGAGCAGCTCGGAGAGTTCGTACGTCTTCGCCCGCACCTTCGCGACGCCGTCGACGAGCTCCGCGTCCCCGTACCGCTCGGCCACGATGCCGTGCTGATGGCGGACGGACCCGGCGCAGGATCCCGAGGGCAGCACGACCGCGTCGATCGAGGGGTCCCCGAACTGCTCGGCGAAGTTGCGGACGAGCGGCACCGGTTCGCGCTGGTAGCCGGTGTTGACGTGCATCTGGCCGCAGCAGGTCTGGCCCGGCGGGAAGACCACCTGGTGCCCGAGGCGGGTGAGGAGCACGGCTGTGGCCTTCACCGCGTCGGGGAAGAGCGTGTCTCCCAGGCAGGTGGCGAAGAGTCCGATGCGCATGGGACCTCCACGGTCGTCTTTAAGGTCTGACCATAGTAGTCCCGCCTTTGGGGCTGACATGAATTCGGTCCGACCTTATTGACATGTGATGTTTCCGATGACCTACTGAGGAGCCGTCTACGCCACACGCCGCCCCCGGTTGCCGCAGACGGGTCCCGCACCGGCAGGCGCGCAGAGAACTCACCGAGGAGCACATCCGTGGCAACTGCCGTACCAGCGGCCGCACTTGCGGCCTACGCCCCCGACGTGGCCGCCGTCGGAGGCAGCACCACCCTCACCGCGCTGCTCGGACTCGTACCGCTCGCGGTCTTCTTCGTGCTGCTGACGGCGGCGAAGCGCCCCGCGCTCCACGCCGCGCTCGGCGCACTCCTAGCGGCGCTGCTCGTGGCCGTGCTCGGCTACGGGATGCCGGTGCATCTCGGCGTCCTCTCGGCGACGCAGGGCCTCGTCTTCGGACTCTTCCCCGTGATGCTGATCGTCGTCGCCGCGATCTGGTTCTACGAACTCACCGTCGTATCCCGGCGGTTCGAGGACCTCCGGCGCTCCTTCAGCGCCGTCGGACGCGGGGACCTCCGGGTGCAGGCGATGCTCATCGCCTTCTGCTTCGGCGGACTGCTGGAGGCGCTCGCCGGGTTCGGCGCACCCGTCGCGATCACCGCGGCGATGCTCATCGCACTCGGACTGCCGCCCGTGCGCTCGGCGGTGACCGTACTCGTCGCCAACACCGCGCCCGTCGCCTTCGGCGCGATGGCGATTCCGATCACCACCGCCGGCAACCTCACCGGCATCCCGCCGGAGGAGATAGCCTCGGTCGTCGGCAGGCAGAGCCCCGTGCTGGCGCTCTTCGTCCCGCTGCTGCTCCTCTTCCTCATCGACGGTTGGCGCGGGGTGCGGCAACTCTGGCGGATAGCCCTGCTCACCGGCTTCGTCTTCGGCGTCGCGCAGTACTGGTGCTCCGCGCACTTCGCCTACGAACTCACCGACGTCGTCGCCGCGTTGGCCGGCTTCGCCGCCGCGGTGCTGATGCTCCGGTTCTGGAGGCCGCGCACCCCCGAGGACCAGCTCTCGCAGGTCGAGGCCGAACCGCTGACGCCTCGCCGCGTCGTGCTCGCCGTCCTCCCCTACATCCTCGTCATCGCCGTCTTCGCGCTCGGCAAGCTCAGCGTCGGCTCCGTCGACGTGCCCAAGTGGCTCGGCGCCCTCAGTATCGAGCTGCAGTGGCCCGGACTCCACGGGCAACTCGTCGACGGCGACGGCAGCCCGGCGGAGAGCGCCGTCTACTCGCTCGACGTACTCGGCAACCCCGGCACCCTGCTCATCCTCTCCGGCATCCTCGTGGCGCTCGTCTTCAGCCGCGCCGCCGACCGGGAACGCTTCCCGATGTCCGCCAGGACGGCGCTCGGCGCCGCCGGTTCGACGCTGCGGAACATGAGGGGCGCCATCGCCACCGTCGCCACGGTCCTCTCGCTGAGCTACGTGATGAACCAGTCGGGGCAGACCGTCGCCATCGGCACCTGGCTCGCCGCAGCCGGCGGGCTCTTCGCGCTCTTCTCGCCGCTCCTCGGCTGGCTCGGCACCGCCGTCACCGGCTCCGACACCTCGGCCAACGCCCTCTTCGCCTCGCTCCAGCAGACGGCCGGCAAGAGCGCGGGGATCGACCCGACGCTGCTCGTCGCCGCCAACTCCTCGGGCGGCGTCGTCGGCAAGCTGGTGAGCCCGCAGAACCTCACGATCGCGGCGACCGCCGTGGGCCGGCCCGGGACCGAGCGGGTCCTGCTGCGCAAGGTCGCCGGGTACAGCGCGGCCCTGCTGGCCTTCCTCTGCGTGCTCGTCTACCTTCAGTCGCTTCCGGTGCTCTCCTGGATGCTGCCCTAGCCGCGAGCGACCCCGGTACGTGCAGCGCCGGGGCCGCATCCCGGCTCAGCGCGGGCGCAACGTCCCTGGAGGGAGGCGACGTTGCCGCCGAAGGTCCACGAGTCGCACGTGCCGCTCGCAGGGAGAGGTCCAGCTCTTCCGTCAACGGCGCACGAACAGCAATCTCCCTCGAAGAAAGGAAAGTTGGCCGCTCACTCGTCCAACGTGCCCTCCTCCGCGGTCTCGTCGACGAGGGTGCCGTGGAAGCCGCGGATGTGGCGCTCCGCGAGGTCGGCGGCCTCCGGGCCGCGGCCCTCACGGAGGAGGCGGAGAAGTTCGGTGTGTTCCTCGTTGAGCGCGTAGGCGGTGGCCGGCCAGTCCTCTACGGTCTCCAGCGCGCGGAGGATGAGCGGGCGGACGGACTCGCGGACGGCCGAAGTGAGCGTCGACGTCAGCTCGTTGCCGGAGCTGCGGGCGATCTGGACGTGGAAGCGGGTGTCCAGGTCGTTGAAGTCGGCGACGCCGACGTCGGGCCTGCTCATCCCGGCGAGCAACTCTTCCGCCACGTCGAGGTCCTCAGGGGAGGCGTGCCGTGCGGCGGCCTCGAAGCTGGACCGTTCGAGGATCACCCGTGCCTCCAGCACGTCCTCCAGGCCGTAGCTGCCGAGCGCGAAGTGCAGCCGCAGCACGCGGCCCAGGGCGTCGTCGGGATTGCGTACTATTCGGGCGCCCGCGTCGGGTCCGCGGCCCGCCTGGGCGACGAGCACACCGATCGTCTCCAGCACCCGCAGCGCCTCCCGGAGCGCGGAGCGGCTCACCCCGAGGACCGGCGCCAACTCACGCTCGGGAGGCAGCCGGTCACCGACGCGCAGCTCGCCCGCGAGCACCCTCTCCTCGACGCTCTCCAGCACCAGTTCGTGGGTACGGGACTGCCGCACCGGCTGCCATTCGACTGGCATAGCAACTCCCCTGCTCGGCGGTACGGTCCGACCCACTTTACGTCACCCGTCCCAGCCGTCGGACCGCGTCGCAGAGCGTCCCCGCGCCGGCACACCGCGCATCACCGCAGGTCAACGCGGTACGTCTACGCCCAGCGCCCGGAACGCGCGAGGAGCACGGCGGCCGCTACGGTACCGGCCGTCGAGGCACGCAGGACGCTCCGTCCGAGGCGGTACGGGTCCGCGCCCGCCTCGGCGAACGTCTCCAACTCCGCGGGAGCGAGTCCCCCTTCGGGCCCGACGACGAGTACGCACTCGCCCTCGCCCGGCAGCCCGGCCGAGGCGAGCGGTGCGGCGCCCTGCTCGTGGAGCACTGCCGCGAAGCCGGCGCCCGCGAGGAGCGGCGCGACCTGCTGCGTGGAGTGGAGTTCGGTGACCTCGGGGAAGCGGAGCCGCCTCGACTGCTTCCCCGCCTCCCGCGCCGTGGCCCGCCACTTGGCGAGCGCCTTCGCGCCGCGCTCGGCCTTCCACTGCGCGATGCTCCGCGAGGCGGCCCACGGGACGATGCGGTCGACGCCGACCTCCGTCATCGTCTCCACCGCCAGCTCGCCCCTGTCACCCTTGACCAGCGCCTGCACCACAGTGACCCGCGGCTGCTTCGGCGGCTCGACGAGGAGTTCCTCGATCCGCACCCGCAGGCGGTCCTTCCCCTCGGCCGCCTCGACGGTCCCGCGGGCCCCGCGCCCCGCACCGTCGGTGAGGGCGACCGGCTCCCCTGCCCGCAGCCTCCGCACCGAGACCGCGTGCCGCCCCTCGGGGCCTTCGAGCACGAACGGTCCCGCGGACTCGGGGAGTTCGTCGACGAGGAAGACCGGCGCCGTCACAGCGGGGCACCGCCCTCGCCGTCGAGCGGGCCGGCGGCCGCGCCGCCTCCCCTCCCCGCGAACGCTTCCCGTGCCACCGAGACCTCCGCCACCAGCACCTCCGTCAACTGCCCCGCGGGAAGTTCCCGCACCATCCGGTGTCCCTGCCCCGCCCAGAGCGCCATGCCCTGCGGGTCCCCGGCACGGGCCGCCGCCTTGCGGAGACCGGCCGTGAGGTGGTGCACCTGCGGATAGGCGGGCGGTGCGTAGGGACCGTGTTCGCGCAGGAAGCGGTTGGTGAGGCCGCGGGCCGGACGTCCGGAGAAGGCGCGGGTGAGTTCGGTGCCCGCGTGGACCGGGTCGGTGAGCGCGGCCTTATGGAGCGGGCTGGCCCCCGACTCGGGGCAGACGAGGTAGGCCGTCCCGAGCTGGGCCGCGGCGGCGCCCGCGGCGAGCACGGCCGCGATCTGACCGCCGCGCACCAGGCCCCCGGCGGCTATCAGCGGCAGCCGCACCGCCTCCTTCGCACCCGCGACGAGCGTCAACAGACCCGTGCCCATGCCGCGTCCGTCGGTCTGCGGGTCGTCGCGGTGCGTGCCCTGGTGGCCGCCGGCCTCGACGCCCTGGAGCGCCACCGCGTCCGCGCCGGCCTCCTCGACGGCGAGCGCCTCCGCGACCGTCGTCGCCGTGACGACGGTGAAGGTGCCCAACGCGCGCAGCCGCGCCACGACTTCGGGCGTCGGGCAGCCGAAGGTGAAGGAGACGACCGGGACCGGGTCGCTGGCGAGGATGGCGAGCTTCGCCTCGAAGCCGTCGTCCGTGCCGTGGTCGGTGTCGCCCAGCGGGGTCTCGTACCACGCCGCCTCGCCCGCGAGTTGCTCGCGGTAGAGGGCGAGGGCTCCGGCGTCGGCCGTCGACGGCTGCGGCATGAAGAGGTTGACGCCGAACGGTCTGGAGGTGAGCCGGCGGAGCTGCTTGATCTCCTCGTACATCGCCTCCGGCGTCTTGTAACCGGCGGCGAGGAAGCCCAGCCCGCCCGCTTCGCTCACCGCGGCCGCCAGCTCGGGTGTGGAACCGCCGCCGGCCATCGGAGCCTGGACGACGGGGTGCTCTAGCAGCTCGTGGAGCAGGGGCACGGAGGACATGCCCATATCCTGTCACGCGCCGCACCTCGGACGTCTCGCACCGTCAGCAACCGGACGCACTCCGCGCACATCCGCCACAGCAGCGGTCAACACCCAAGCCCTCAGCGGCCGTTGAAGGCGTCCTTCAGACGCGAGAAGAGCCCCTGCTGACCGGGCTGGAACTGCCCCGTCGGCCGCTCCTCGCCGCGGAGCGCCGCCAGGCGCCGCAGCAGCTCCTCCTCCTCGGCCTCCATCTTCGTCGGCGTCGTCACCTCGACGTGGACGATCAACTGGCCGCGGCCGCCGCCCCGCAGGTGCGTGACGCCGCGCTCGTGGAGCGGGATGGACTGCCCGGACTGGGTGCCGGGACGGATGTCCACCTCCTCCGTACCGTCGAGCGTCTCCAACGGGACCTGGGTGCCGAGTGCGGCGGCCGTCATCGGGATGGTCACCGTGCAGTGCAGGTCGTCGCCGCGGCGCTGGAAGGTCGGATGCGCGTTCTCGTGGATCTCGACGTACAGGTCGCCCGCCGGGCCGCCGCCGGGGCCGACCTCGCCCTCGCCCGCGAGCTGGATGCGGGTGCCGTTGTCGACGCCGGCCGGGATCTTCACCGTCAGGGTGCGGCGGGAGCGGACGCGTCCGTCGCCCGCGCACTCCGGGCACGGGGTGGGGACGACGGTGCCGAAGCCCTGGCACTGCGGGCACGGGCGCGACGTCATCACCTGGCCGAGGAAGGACCGCGTCACCTGCGAGACCTCGCCGCGGCCGCGGCACATGTCGCAGGTCTGCGCCGAGGTGCCGGGGGCCGCGCCCTCGCCGTTGCAGGTGTTGCAGACGACGGCGGTGTCGACCTGGATCTCCTTCGTCGTCCCGAAGGCCGACTCGTTCAGGTCGATGTCCAGCCGGATCATGGCGTCCTGCCCGCGGCGGGTGCGCGAGCGCGGGCCGCGCTGCGACGCGGTGCCGAAGAAGGCGTCCATGATGTCGCTGAAGTTGCCGAAGCCGCCGCCGAACCCGCCGGCACCGCCGGCGGCCGCGCCGCCCGTCGGGTCCCCGCCGAGGTCGTAGACCTGCTTCTTCTGCGGATCGGAGAGGACCTCGTAAGCGGTGTTGATCTCCTTGAACCGCTCCTGGGTCTTCGGGTCCGGGTTGACGTCCGGGTGCAGCTCGCGCGCGAGCCGGCGGAACGCCTTCTTGATCTGGTCCTGCGAGGCATCGCGCTCGATACCGAGGACCTGGTAGTAGTCCGTCGCCACTTACGACTCCGCCAGGATCTGTCCGACGTACCGTGCCACTGCGCGTACAGCTCCCATCGTTCCGGGGTAGTCCATGCGAGTCGGGCCGACCACGCCGAGTTTGGCGACCGCTTCGTCGCCCGAACCGTAACCGACCGAGACGACCGACGTGGAACTCAGCCCCTCGTGAGCGTTCTCATGCCCGATCCGGACCGTCATGCCCGAATCGGTCGCCTCGCCGAGCAGCTTCAGCAGCACCACGTGTTCCTCCAGCGCCTCCAGCACCGGACGGATGGTGAGCGGGAAGTCGGGCCCGAAGCGGGTGAGGTTGGCGGTGCCGCCGATCATCAGCCGCTCTTCGGTCTCCTCCACGAGCGTCTCCAGCAGCGTCGCCACCACGGCCGAGACGGTGCCGCGGTCGTCCGCGTCGAAGGACTCGGGGAGGTCCTGGACGAGACCGGGCACGTCGTTGAACCGCTCGCCGACGACCTTGCTGTTGAGCCGGGCGCGCAGATCCGCGAGGGTCGCCTCGCCGATCGGCGTCGGGCAGTCGATGAGCCGCTGCTCGACCCGGCCCGTATCGGTGATCAGCACCAGCATCAGCCGCGCGGGCGCCAGCGAGAGCAGCTCGACGTGGCGCACGGTGGAGCGGGTGAGCGAGGGGTACTGAACGACCGCCACCTGCTGCGTGAGCTGCGCGAGCAGCCGAACCGTGCGGCCGACGACGTC
Source organism: Streptomyces xiaopingdaonensis (assembly GCF_000262345.1). Lineage (GTDB taxonomy): Bacteria > Actinomycetota > Actinomycetes > Streptomycetales > Streptomycetaceae > Streptomyces > Streptomyces xiaopingdaonensis. The sequence continues at coordinate 50,080 of NZ_AJTQ01000370.1, forward strand.
GTCGAGGTCGACCGCGCCGCCGAGGAAGTTCTGGATCGCCCGACGCTCGGGCGGCGAGAGCGGCTTGACGTCGGCGAGCTTGTCGACGAAGAGGCGGTATCCCTTGTCCGTGGGGATGCGCCCCGCGCTGGTGTGCGGCTGCGCGATGTAGCCGTCCTCCTCGAGCGCCGCCATGTCGTTGCGCACGGTGGCCGGCGAGACCCTGAGGTGGTGCCGTTCCGTGAGCGCCTTCGAACCCACCGGCTCGTGGGTGCCGACGTAGTCCTGGACGATCGCGCGCAGCACCTCAAGCCTGCGTTCCCCGAGCATTTCCGCGCACCTCCCGTCCGCTTCCTCTCCGCCCCGCGACGGCTGCCTGGCACTCTGCGAGGGGGAGTGCCAAACTCCCCGTGGGCCAGTGTACGGCGGGTCACCAGGAGCGGGGCAAGGGTGGGCCCCGCCGAGCGCGCGGAGCCCGTTGCGCGCGGTCCTCCCCGGGCGGGCGGTTCCTGCGCGGCGCCGGTAGTTTCGTCCGCGTGGAGAAGACGCACACGGTCGAGTCCGAGGGGGCGGCCTGGGAGCCGCTCGGCCCGGCGGTGATCAGACGCAGGCTCCCCGGCTGGGACGCGACGGTCGGTGCCGTCGCGGGCGCGGATGGGGTGCTGCTCATCGACACCGGCTCCAGCCTGCACGAGGGAGCGGCCCTACGGCGCGAGGTGACGGCGCTCTTCGGCGCGCGCGTGACCCATGTCGCTCTCACCCACCCGCACTTCGACCACGTCCTCGGCACCGCCGCCTTCGCGGGCGTCCGCGTCTACGGCGCCGTCGGGACCGATGCGCTGCTGGCACCGGGGGCGCGGGGACGGGAGGCGCTCCTCTCCGACGCGCTCGCGCACGGCCTCGACGCCGAAGCGGCGGCCGAGGCCGTCGACGTGCTCGTCGCCCCCGAGCACACGGTCACCGACCGGCTCACCATCGACCTCGGCGGGCGCACGGCGCACCTCGTCGACGTCGGCCCCGGGCACACCGCGCACGACCTCGCCGTCCTCGTGCCGCACGGGGCCGGCGAGCGCTCCGTCGTGTTCTGCGGGGACCTCGTGGAGGAGTCTGCCGAGCCCCAGGCGGGGGCGGACGCGCAACCGGCGCGGTGGCCCGAGGCGTTGGACAGGCTGCTCCGGCTCGGCGGGCCCGGCGCGGTCTACGTGCCCGGGCACGGGGCCGTCGTCGACGCCGGGTTCGTCGCGGCCCAACGGGACGCGCTGGCACGGCGGTTCGGCTGAGCGGCGCGCCCCGCGTGCGCCGCGGCACCCGCGGGCGTACGGGCGAGGAGCGGGGGCAGAATGGCACAGGCGCCGACCGTCAGGCGCCCCGTCCGCAGCGAGCCGCCGGTGTGCCGGCGGCTCCCCGAGCAGCCCGCGCCCCCGCGCGCGTACGGAGAACAGGGACCATGCGCAGCCGCGAGTACAGCCCCGACCTCACCCCGCCCTGGAAGCGGCAGCGGCAGGTGCCGGAGGTTCCGGCCGATGCCGACCTCGTCGTGGAGGAGGTGACCACCGGCTTCTGCGGAGCCGTCGTGCGCTGCGAGAAGACGGCGGAGGGGCCGACGGTCACCCTGGAGGACCGCTTCGGAAAGCACCGGGTCTTCCCCATGGCACCGCGCGGCTTCCTCCTGGAAGGGCGCACCGTCACCCTCGTACGCCCCACCGCGCCCCCACCCGCGTCCGCGCCCCGGCGCACCGCCTCCGGGTCGGTCGCGGTGCCGGACGCGCCGGCGCGGGTCGCGAGGGCGGGGCGCCTCTACGTCGAGGGCCGGCACGACGCGGAGCTGGTCGAGCGTGTCTGGGGGGACGACCTGCGGATCGAAGGCGTCGTCGTCGAGTACCTCGAGGGGATCGACGATCTCCCCGCCGTGGTGAGGGAGTTCGGGCCCGCGCCCGATGCGCGGCTCGGCGTCCTCGTCGACCACCTGGTGCCCGGCTCGAAGGAGTCGCGGATCGCCGCCGAGGTCTCGGGGGACGACGTGCTCGTCGTCGGGCACCCCTACATCGACGTCTGGGAAGCGGTGAAACCGACGTCGGTCGGGATCGGCGCCTGGCCCTCGGTGCCGCGCGGCGAGGACTGGAAGACGGGCATCTGCCGCGCCCTCGGCTGGCCCGAGCACACGGGACGCGCCTGGCAGCGCATCCTCGGCTCGGTCCGCACCTACCGCGACCTGGAGCCGGCGCTGCTCGGCCGGGTCGAGGAGCTGATCGACTTCGTCACGGCGCCCGCGTAAGGGAGCGCGCCCGGGCCGGACGCTCCGGCGCAGTGTTCCAATGGAGGCATGCCCTCCGCACTCCCCGACGGCGAGCCGATGCCCGCCGACGGCGCCCTGCCCGAGCCCGCGCTCGACGGCGCCGCCGCCCGCCCCCTCGCCTTCTACCTGCACGTCCCGTACTGCGCCACGCGGTGCGGCTACTGCGACTTCAACACCTACACGGCGACGGAGCTGCGCGGCAGCGGCGGCCGGCTCGCCTCGCGCGAGAACTACGCCGAGGTCCTCGCCGAGGAGGTGCGGCTCGCGCGGCGGGTGCTGGGCGACGACGAGCGCCGGGTGCAGACCGTCTTCGTCGGCGGCGGGACGCCGACGCTGCTGCCCGCTGCCGACCTGGGGCGGATGCTCGGCGCCGTACGCGAGGAGTTCGGGCTCGCCGAGGACGCCGAGATCACCACCGAGGCGAACCCCGAGTCCGTCGACCCGGACTACCTCGCCGAGCTCCGCGAGACGGGGTTCAACCGGATCTCCTTCGGCATGCAGAGCGCACGCCCGCACGTGCTCCAGGTGCTCGACCGCCGGCACACCCCGGGGCGCCCCGAGGAGTGCGTCGGCGAAGCGCGCGCCGCCGGCTTCGCGCACGTCAACCTCGACCTCATCTACGGCACCCCGGGCGAGACCGACGACGACTGGCGGGCGACCCTCGACGCCGCGCTCGGCGCGGGTCCTGACCACATCTCCGCGTACTCGCTCATCGTCGAGGACGGCACCAGGCTCGCCGCGCAAATACGCCGCGGCGAAGTGCCGCCGACCGACGACGACATCCACGCCGACCGCTACCTCCTCGCGGAGGAGCGCCTCACTGCGGCGGGCCTCGGCTGGTACGAGGTCTCCAACTGGGCGGCCGACGCCCCCTCTCGCTGCCGCCACAACGAGCTGTACTGGACGGGCGCCGACTGGTGGGGCGCGGGCCCGGGCGCCCACAGCCACGTCGGCGGCGTCCGCTGGTGGAACGTGAAGCACCCCGGCGCCTACGCGCAGGCGCTCGGCGACGGGCGCTCCCCCGGTGCAGGACGCGAGGTGCTCACGGCCGAGGACCGCAGAGTAGAGCGCGTCCTGCTGGAGCTGCGGCTCTCCGAGGGGTGTCCGCTCGAACTCCTCGCGCCCGCGGGCGCGAAGGCCGCCGCCGCTGCCGCGGAGGACGGCCTGCTGGATCGGGACGCCTTCGCGCGGGGGCGCGCGGTGCTGACGCTGCGGGGGCGGCTCCTCGCCGACGCCGTCGTGCGGGACCTCGTGGACTGAGCCGGGGCGCCCGCGTCAGGCGGCGCGCGTCCCCTCGTACATCTCCTCGATGAGGTGCTGGAACTCCCGCTCCACGACGGGCCGCTTGAGCTTGAGGCTCGGGGTGAGCTCGCCGTGTTCGATGTCGAGGTCGCGCGGCAGCACGCGGAACTTCTTCACCGTCTCCCAGCGCTGGAGGCCGGAGTTGAGCTCGTCGACGTAGCCGGCGATGAGCGTGCGCACCTGCTCGGAGGTGACGACCTCCTCGTACGGGCGGCCCTTGAGGTCCTCCTGCTCGTCGGCCCACGCCTGGAGGGAGGGCTCGTCGAGGGCGATCAGGGCGGTGCAGAAGTTCCGGTCGGCGCCGTGGACGAGGATGTTGGAGACGTACGGGCAGAGCGCCTTGAAGCTGTTCTCCACCTCGGCGGGGGCGATGTACTTGCCGCCCGACGTCTTGATCAGGTCCTTCTTGCGGTCGGTGATGCGCAGGTAGCCGTCGTCCGAGAGCTCGCCGATGTCGCCGGTGTGGAACCAGCCGTCCTCCTCCAGCACTTCGGCCGTCTTCTCCGGCAGCCCGTTGTAGCCCTCCATGATGCCGGGCCCGCGGAGCAGGACCTCGCCGTCCTCGGCGATGCGCACCTCGGTGCCGGGGAACGGCTTGCCGACGGTGCCGGTGCGGTACGCCTCGCCCGGGTTGACGAAGCTCGCCGCGCTCGACTCCGTGAGGCCGTACCCCTCCAGGATGTGCACGCCCGCGCCGGCGAAGAAGTAGCCGATCTCCGGCGCGAGCGCGGCCGAACCCGAGACGCAGGCGCGCAGGTTGCCGCCGAACGCCTCGCGGATCTGGGCGTAGACGAGCCGGTCGGCGACGGCGTGCTTGGCGCGCAACCCCGCGGGGGCCGAGGCGGTGCCGGTGCGGCGGAAGTTCTCCTGCGTCACCTTCGCGTACTCGCGGGCGACGCCCGCCGCCCACTGGAAGATCTTGTACTTCGCCGCACCGCCGGCCTTCGCCTTCGCTGCGATGCCGTTGTAGACCTTCTCGAAGATCCGCGGCACGCCCGCCATGTAGGTCGGCTGCACCACCGGAAGGTTCTCGATGATCTTGTCGACACGGCCGTCGACGGCGGTGACGTGCCCCAGCTCGATCTGGCCCGCGGTGAGGACCTTGCCGAAGACGTGGGCGAGCGGCAGCCAGAGGTACTGGACGTCGTCGGTGGTGACGAGGCCGCTCTGCGCGATCGCCTTCGCCATGTAGGACCAGCAGTCGTGCGGGAGGCGGACGCCCTTCGGGCGGCCCGTGGTGCCCGAGGTGTAGATCAGCGTCGCCAACTGGTCGGCGCGGAGGGCCGACACGGTCTGCTTGACCGCCTCCGGGTGGCGCTCCAGATGCTCGCGGCCGCGGCGTTGGAGCTCCTCGAAGGTGAGCACCCAGCCTTCGGGGTCGCCCGCGCCGCTCGCGGGTTCGCCGTCGAGGAGGACGACGTGGGCGAGTTCGGGGAGCTCGGCGCGATGCGCCCGGACCTTCGCGACCTGCTCGTCGTTCTCCGCGATGAGCACCCGGCTCTCGGAGTCGGCGAGGATGAAGAGTGTCTCCTCCTCGTTGGTGGAGGGGTAGACGGTGGTGGTCGCGGCGCCCGCGCACAGGATGCCGAGGTCGGAGAGGACCCACTCGACCCGCGTCGAGGAGGCGATGCCGACCCGCTCCTCCGGGCGCACGCCGAGCGCCATGAGCCCGGCCGCTATCGCGAAGACACGGTCGGCCGCCTGCTGCCAGGTGTACGAGCCCCAGTCGTCGGGTCCCTCACCGGAGGCGGGCGGCACGGGGTAGCGATACGCCTCGCGGTCCGGCGTGGCCTCGACCCGCTCCAGGAACAGCGACGCCACGGAGGGCGGCCGGTTTTCGATCAGGGACTGCGTGTCGCTCACGGCAACCTCCGGGGCCCGCACCGGGCTTGGTAACTCACGAGTAACTACTGAGCAGTGATCAGACTAAGGGCGGCAGCCCCCTTACGTAAGGGGGCTGCCGACGGTATCCATAACCACTACGGAGTGTTCACACGGCCCGGAGTCGGACTCTCCCCCGCGGCGGGAAAGTTGAGGGAAAGCACCGGTGGCGCCCTACTTCTTCGCCTTCTCGCCCCCGCCGTCGTCGGTGGAGAGCGCGGCGATGAACGCCTCCTGCGGCACCTCGACCCGGCCGACCATCTTCATCCGCTTCTTGCCCTCCTTCTGCTTCTCCAGCAGCTTGCGCTTACGGGAGATGTCGCCGCCGTAGCACTTGGAGAGGACGTCCTTGCGGATCGCGCGGACCGTCTCGCGGGCGATGATCCGCGAACCGATGGCGGCCTGGATGGGCACCTCGAACTGCTGGCGCGGGATGAGCTCCCGCAGCTTCGTCGCCATGCGGGTGCCGTACGCGTACGCCTTGTCCTTGTGGACGATCGCGGAGAAGGCGTCGACCTTGTCCCCGTGCAGGAGGACGTCGACCTTGACGAGGTCGGCGATCTGCTCACCCGTCGTCTCGTAGTCGAGGGAGGCGTAGCCGCGGGTCTTCGACTTCAGCGAGTCGAAGAAGTCGAAGACGATCTCGGCGAGCGGCAGCGTGTACCGCAGCTCGACGCGGTCCTCCGAGAGGTAGTCCATCCCCTGGAGGCTGCCGCGGCGCGACTGGCAGAGCTCCATGATCGCGCCGACGTACTCGCTGGGCGCGATGAGCGTCGCACGGACCACCGGCTCGCTCACCTCGTCGATCTTGCCCGTGGGGAACTCGCTCGGGTTGGTCACCTCGTACTCGGTGCCGTCCTCCATCCGCACCTGGTAGACGACGTTCGGGGCCGTGGCGATGAGGTCGAGGCCGAACTCCCGCTCCAGGCGCTCCCTGATCACCTCCAGGTGCAGCAGGCCAAGGAACCCGACGCGGAAGCCGAAGCCGAGCGCGGCGGAGGTCTCCGGCTCGTAGGTGAGCGCCGCGTCGTTGAGGAGCAGCTTGTCGAGGGCGTCCCGCAGCTCCGGGTAGTCCGAGCCGTCGAGCGGATAGAGGCCGGAGAAGACCATCGGCTTGGGGTCCTTGTAGCCGGGCAGGGGCGCCTCCGCGCCCTTGGCGAGCTGCGTGACCGTGTCGCCGACCTTGGACTGGCGGACGTCCTTCACGCCGGTGATGAGGTAGCCGACCTCGCCGACGCCGAGGCCGTCCGCCGCCTTCATCTCCGGTGAGTTGGTGCCGATCTCCAGCAGCTCGTGAGCGGCGCCCGTCGACATCATGCGGATGCGCTCGCGCCGGTTGAGCTTGCCGTCGACGACCTTGATGTAGGTGACGACGCCGCGGTACGCGTCGTAGACCGAGTCGAAGATCATCGCGCGGGCGGGGGAGTCGGCCGTGCCGACGGGCGGCGGGGTCTGGCGCACGACCTCGTCGAGGAGGGTCTCGACGCCCTCGCCCGTCTTCGCCGAGACCTTCAGGACCTCGTCGACCTCGCAGCCGATGAGGTGCGCGAGCTCGGCGGCGTACTTCTCGGGCTGGGCCGCGGGCAGATCGATCTTGTTGAGCACGGGGATGATGACGAGGTCGTGCTCCATCGCCAGGTAGAGGTTGGCGAGCGTCTGCGCCTCGATCCCCTGCGCCGCGTCGACGAGCAGGATGCACCCCTCGCACGCCGCGAGGGAGCGCGAGACCTCGTAGGTGAAGTCGACGTGCCCCGGGGTGTCGATCATGTTGAGGATGTGCGGCGCGGGCTTGCCGTCGGTCTCGTCCGTCGGGGCCCAGGGCATGCGCACCGCCTGGGACTTGATCGTGATGCCGCGCTCACGCTCGATGTCCATGCGGTCGAGGTACTGGGCACGCATCTGCCGTTGCTCGACGACTCCGGTGAGCTGGAGCATCCGGTCGGCGAGCGTCGACTTGCCGTGGTCGATGTGGGCGATGATGCAGAAGTTACGGATCAGCGCCGGATCGGTACGGCTGGGCTCCGGCACGTTCGAAGGGGTCGCGGGCACGCAGTGTCCTGTCGGGTCTGGTCGGGTCCTCGGCGGGATGCCATCGGGCGGTCTTTCGGGGCTCCATGTTCCCACGACCCCGGCTGCGGGACCGGCTTGGGAGGCCCCAACGGCTGCTGGTAACGTGGTGCACCGTGCCTGCTGGCGTCTCGGCCGGTCCCTCGGTCCCGGAGTTCTCCGGTGGATCCGAGCGGCTGGAGTCGGGAACGCCGTCGGAGTCCGGCCCGCCGCAGGCGGCGGGCTCCCCCGCTGCACAGCACCCGTCGGCTCCGCCGCGGTGGTGCTGGCTGCGAGCTCGCACGGCCCCGGCCTCACGGGCACGGGGTGACAGACGAAGCAACCGATCCCGTAAAGGCTCATTCGTGGCGAACATCAAGTCCCAGATCAAGCGCATCGAGACCAACGAGAAGGCTCGTCAGCGCAACAAGGCCGTCAAGTCGGAGCTGCGCACCGCGATCCGCCGCACCCGCGCGGCCGTCGACGCCGGCAACCTGGCCGAGGCCACCGAGGCCCAGCGCGTCGCCGCCCGCAAGCTCGACAAGGCCGTCAGCAAGGGCGTCCTGCACAAGAACAACGCGGCGAACAAGAAGGCCGCACTGGCGAAGCGCGTCGGCACCCTCCAGGGCTGACCCCGCCCCGGGCCCACTCGACGGGCCCTCGGTGACGGAAGGCGGGCCCTCTCCCGTCTCCGCACCCGGAACGAACGCCCCCTGCGGGCCGCGCCGCCGCCCGGACCGAACCACGGTCTGCGGCAGGCCGGTTGACGGGCCCTCTACCCCGTCCGCAGGTGGCGACCACAGTACGTATTGTTCGCCACGACACTGCGTAAGTGCCCCGGTGGTCCGACGACCGCCGGGGCACAGTGCTGCGCGGGGACGGCGGCGTCGGCGGGTGGCCGTGGCGCCCGGGGCGGCGGCCCTCGGGGCACTTGGGCGTGAACGCCCCGGGGCGTGGGCGGCGCTGCGGTCGGGGCCGGGGATGCCCGGACGTACGAGTCGCCCGGCGTTCGCGGTTGATCGTGGAACCGGCCCAGTGTGATCCGGCCGGTCTGCCGACACGGCTCGTCGGGCAGTCTGCCGTGCATGCCGGCGCCCCGCAGCGGTGTGCGCTTCTCGGACGTGGCCCCCAATCCCCGTCCGCCGCCGGACAACACCGGACGACGGACACCACCAGCGTCTCGCCCGCCGCCAGGACGCACTGGGCCTGCACTAGGCGGGGTTGAGAGGGAGCGCGCGTCGCGGCGGCGCTCTGAACGGGCGGGCAGCCGCCTTCCCGGCCCCTCCGCTCACCGTGCGCGGGCCGCCTGCGCCACTGTGACGACCGCTTTCTCCAGCGCGTACTCCGGATCGCGACCGCCGCCCTTCACCGCGGCGTCCGCCTCGGCCACGGCGCGCAGCGCCACCGCGACGCCGTCGGGGGTCCAGGTGCGGGACTGCTGACGGACCCGGTCGACCTTCCAGGGCGGCATCCCCAGCTCCCTCGCGAGGTCGCCGGGACGCGCCCCGCGCGGCGCCGAGGCGATCTTGCCTATGGCGCGGACCCCCTGGGCGAGGGCGCTGGTGATCATCACGGGGGCGACACCGGTGTTGACGGCCCAGCGCAGCGTCTCCAGCGCCTCGGCCGCCTTGCCCTCCACCGCACGGTCGGCGACGGTGAAGCTCGACGCCTCGGCGCGGCCCGTGTAGTACCGGCCGACGACGGCGTCGTCGATCGTGCCCTCGACGTCGGCGGCCAACTGGGCGCAGGCGGAGGCGAGTTCGCGCAGATCACTGCCGACGGCGTCGACGAGGGCCTGGCTCGCCTCGGGGGTGGCCGAGCGGCCGAGGGTGCGGAACTCGCCGCGGACGAACTGGACGCGCTCGGCGGGCTTCGTCACCTTGGCGCAGGCGACCTCGCGTGCGCCGGCCTTGCGCGCCGCCTCCAGGAGGCCCTTGCCCTTGGCGCCACCCGCATGCGCGAGGACGAGGACGACCTCCTCGGCCGGGGACGGGAGATACGCCTTGACGTCCTTGATCGAATCTGCGGCGAGGTCCTGCGCCGCCCGCACGACGATCACTTTCCGCTCCGCGAAGAGCGACGGGCTGGTGAGCTCCGCGAGGGTTCCGGGCGACACGTCGGAAGCCTGGAGATCGCGCACGTCGGTCTCCGGGTCGCTCTCCTTCGCCGCCTTGACCACCTGCTGGACGGCCCGGTCGACGAGGAGCTCCTCCTGGCCCACGGCGAGCGTGACAGGGGCGAGGAGGTCGTCGGCCGGCTGCTTCTTGCGGCTCTCACGGGTGCTTGCCATCGCCTCCCAGCATCCCACGGGGCGCTGACAGAATGGCCGGGTGAGCGACGTACGACATCTCCTGGTGCTTCCCGACCGCGAGGCGGCGGAGGAGGTCGCGGAGGAGCTCCGTCTCCGCTTCGACCTCGACGAGGAGCCGCAGTTGGTCCGCGACGCCCTCGCCGGAGAGGACGACGCCGAGGACGCCCAGTGGCTCGTGGTCCTGGAGGACCCCGAGGGCATTCACCCGCCCGAGATCCTCGATGCGCTGGCGACGGAGCGCGAAGGGTGGCTGGAGCGCGACTGACGCCCGGCGGCCACCCCGGCGTCGCCGCATCGGGCGGGCTTTCCGGGAGCGTCCCGGCTTGGCGGGGCGCGGCCGCCACCTGGTAGGTCTTTGCCATGAGCAACACTGAACTCCAGCGGCTCCTGGAGGAGTTCGCCAAGGAGCGCGACTGGGAGCAGTTCCACAACCCGAAGAACCTCGCGATGGCGCTCGCCGGCGAGGTGGGCGAACTCGTGGAACTCTTCCAGTGGCTCAGCGCCGAGGAGGCCGCGGAGATCATGGCCGAGCCGAGGCGGGCCCAGGCGGTCCGGGAGGAGGTGGCCGACGTCTTCTCCTACCTGCTGCGCCTCGCCGACGTCACGGGCGTCGACCTGGAGGAGGCGCTGCGGCAGAAGGTCGCGCTGAACCGCATCCGCTACCCGGCCGAGCTCGCCAAGGGGAACGCGTCGAAGTACACGAGGCTTCGGGAGCAGTCGGAAGGCGGGGCCGCAGCGGAGGGGGGATGAGTGGGCCGGTGGGCCGGCGGATTGCCTGCGGAGGGCGGGGAGTTGGGGCCCGCGGACTGTCGCGGGGGCATGGGCGGCGTGCGGCCGGGCGCCGCGTACGGACGGGCTCTCGCGGGGCCGGCCGCGGGGCCGGTGCGCCGGTCGGCTTGGTGCGCTGCTGCGTTGTTCGCGAGGTTCGGGGGCGGACGTGCGGGGCCCCGGCGCAGCCGGGCCGGCTTTGTGCTGCTGAGCCCGTGCTTCGTGCTTCCCCTTCTTCAGGGCGATCGGCGGCGGCTCGGCCTGCGCGGTACGCAGTCCGGACCGACATGCGTGATGCGACGGGTAACTCGTGGGTGTCAACGCAGAGATGCGGCCGGCGCCGGGTGCCATGACTCATTTCGGGTGATCCACGGCGTACGGCAGGTGACGAGAACGGCTCCACGGGCTGACGGCGCCTGCCTGGGTCCGCAGCGCCGAGCAACTCGATGTTCGGGCTGGTCGGTCGGGGCGGCGCGGCGTCGGTCAGACGGGTCCCACTCTTCCGAAGACGCCGCCCCCGCGGGCTCAACGGGAGCGCCGCGGCACACCTCGCGACCGTCGGGCGCCCGCGTACTCATCGCTCCCCCCGCTCGGCCACCACCGACGGCCGGCCCTCCGCACCGGTGACCGCCAACGCGCCCTGGGTGTCCGTGCGGGCCACGACGGCGCCGAGCTCCGCGAGCGCCCGGAGGGTCTCGGGCGCCGGGTGGCCGTAGGTGTTGTCGGAACCGGCGCTGACCAGGGCGGCGCGGGGGCGGATGCGGTCGAGCAGGGCGGCCTCCTGGTAGCGCGAGCCGTGATGGGCGACCTTGAGGACGTCGACTCGCGGGAGGTCCGGGTGCTCGGTCAACAGACGGCGCTGGGCCGCGGGTTCGAGGTCCCCGGGCAGCAGGAGGCTCAGCCCGCGCGTGCGGGCGAGGAGCGTGACGCTGGCGTCGTTCGGCCCCGAGGGAGCGGGCGCCGCCCCTTGCGCGGGCGTCGGCCAGAGCACCTCCCACGACAGGTCCGCGACTCGGCGCCGTTCGCCCGCGGTGCTCACCTCCAACGGGACACCGGCGTCGGCGGCGGTACGCCGGACCGCGGCCGCCTGGCCCGGGGGATCGGCGAACGGAGAGGTATGGACGGCGCGGACTGCACGGCCGCGGAGGACGCCGGAGAGCCCGGAGACGTGGTCGGCGTGGAAGTGCGTGAGGAAGAGCGCGGGGACCGCGGTGACCCCGAGCGCCCGGAGGCACTCGTCGGCAGCTTCCGCGTCCGGGCCCGCATCGACGACGACTGCCTCGCCCGGGCGCCCGGTGGCGAGCGCGAGGGCGTCGCCCTGGCCGACGTCGCAGACGGCGAGCGCCCAGCCGGCCGGCGGCCACCCCGTGAGCGGCCCGACGAGAGGGGCAGGACGCGTCAGCGCCAGCACGAGGACCCCCGCGCCGAGGGCGCACGCCCAGCGCCGCCGCAGCACCGGCACTCTGCCGACGAGGAGGCACAGCAGGAGAGTTGCCGCTGCGAGAAGGAGCGCGCCCGCCCAGCTCCCGGGCCAGTCGATCTCGGCACCCGGAAGTGAGGCCCCGGCACGGGCGATCACGGCGATCGCCTCGGTCGGCCAACTGGCGAGCCACGCACATGTCTCGGCGACAGACGGGAGCAGCGGAGCGAACGCAAGCGTCGCGAACCCGAGCACAGTGGCGGGCGCCACCGCGAACTCGGCGAGCAGGTTGCACGGGACGGCCACGAGACTGAGGTGTGCGGCGAGCACCGCAACCACCGGGGCGCACGCGAGCTGCGCCGCAGCGGAGGCGGCGAGCGCTTCGGCGAGGCGGTGCGGAACGCCTCGCCTGTGCAGGGCGGCGCTCCAGCCGGGCGCGACCGTGAGGAGGGAGGCCGTTGCGAGGACCGAGAGGAGGAAGCCGAAGTCCCGGGCCAGCCAGGGGTCGTAGAGCACGAGCAGGAGGACTGCGGCGGCGAGCGCCGGCAGCAGCGACCTGCGGCGCCCCGTGGCGATGGCGAGCACGGCGACGAGTCCGCACGCGGCGGCGCGCAGCACGCTCGGATCGGGTCGGCAGACGACGACGAACCCGAGCGTCAGCAGCCCCGCGCACCCGGCCGTCTGCCGCAGCGAAATACCGAACTGCGGTGCGAGACCGCCGCGTTCGGCGGTGCCCGCCGAGGACGGCCTGCCGATCAGCAGCACCAGCATCACCGTGAGGTTCGAGCCGCTGACGGCGAGGAGGTGTGTCATGTCCGTGGTGCGAAAGTCCTCTTCGAGCGCCGGATCGAGCCGGGACGTATCGCCCACGACGAGCCCCGGCAACAATCCGCGGGCGTCTCCGTCCAGGCCGGAACTCGCCTCGCGGAGCCCCGTGCGCAGGTGCCCGGCGGCCCGCTGCACCGCGCTGGGTTCGCGCACGACTTGCGGCGCGCCGGGGCGCACCCGAAGGACGGCGGCGAGGTCCCTGCCTCCTTTGCCGTCGGATTGGGCCGGCACCGCCTCCGCGTGGACGCGGACGCCGGTGGACGGAAGCACGCTCAGCCATGCCGCGTCCGCTCCGCGTGCCTGTTCGCCCCGCGCGTTGGCGCCGTCCTCCGCGTCGACCCGCTCTCGTGCGACCACCAGAAGGACAGGGGAGCGCACGGAGGTGGCCGATGAGCCGCGCCCTTCGACGCGCCGCACCTCCGCGGGGACGACGAGGAAACCCGAAGTCTCCTCCGCTCCGCGGACTTTGGGTTCGGTGGCCCTCGGGTCGGCCGTCACCGTCGCCTCGACGGTGACACGTGCGTGCCGCTCCGCCAGTTCCGGCAGCGGGCCTCTGTGGAGATCGGCCGCGTGGAGCCAGGCGCCGGTGCCGGCCGCGGCGGCTGCGAGCCCCGCCATCGCCGTGCCGACGAGCAGCCCGCGCCTGCGTCCGAGCGCCGCCGCGCCCAGCAGCAGGACAGCGCCGACCGCCGCTGCACACGCCCCGGCCACCACCCAACTCCCCGGCGCCGCCAGGCCCACGGCGGCAGCGGCCCACGCGCACAGCGCCGGCGGCACCAACCGGTAGTCGGGCGGCCCCTCCTCCCTCGGATCGGAGTCACCGAGCGGGTTCGCTGCCGCCGCGTGCGCCTGCGCCCGCTCGCGCGGCGGCCGAACTGCGGCCATGACTCCTCCGCTTCGGGACTCGACAGGCGAGAGAGGACAAGGTTGACCACGGACTCGGCGCCCCCGGCACACTGGTGGACCGCGTACGGACGGCGCGGCGCACCGGAACGGGGTCCTGACCGACGGGCCGAACGCGCTCGACTGCGCGACGCAGCGGCGCCCTTCGCCGATGCGGCCCCTCGCTCGGGTGCGGGGCTCCGCAGGGAGCGAAAGCGGCGAGCTGACCGGTGGGCTCGGTCTTCGGCGCAGGTGAAGCTCCTGCCGAGCGGCAGACCTCGCCGGGGTGGTCACGGCACGACCTTGGGCTGGATGTCGGCGAAACGGCGCTCACCGATGCCGCTGACCTCCTGGAGCTGTTCGACGGATGCGAAACCGCCTTGCTGCTCGCGGTAGTCGAGGATGCGCTGCGCGAGCGCAGGCCCGATCCCGGGAAGGGTTTCCAACTGCTCCGCGGTCGCCGAGCCGAGGCTGATCGGTGCGCCCGGTGCGCCGCCCGGGGCGGCTCCGTGCCCCGACGCGGCCCCGGACGGCTCGGCCCCTGGCTGGGCCTGCGGCGGCCCTCCGGCGACGATCTGCTCACCGTCGACGAGTGGGCGAGCTCTGTTGAGCCCTTCCGTCTCGGCCCCCGGGGTGAGACCTCCGGCGGCTTTGAGTGCGTCCTCGACGCGCGATCCCGTGGGCAGCGTCCGCAGACCCGGCTTTTTGACGTCGCCCGCGACATCGACGGTCACCTCGCCGCCGGCGGCGGAGGACGAGCCGCCCTTGGGCCCACCGACGGCTCCTGTCGTCGGTGCGGAGCCGGGTGACGCGCTCGGAGTGCCGTCGCCCGGTTCCTCGGGCATCCGGCTCGGCGCAGCGACCGGTTGCGGCCGTCCCGACCAGAAGTGGTGGACGGCGAAGCCCACCGCGACGAGCAGCACTACCGCCACCGCGACGACCGTCTTCACCTCCATCCCGCACCGGACCCGCAGCCACAGGGAGAGCCGCCGAAGACCGGCGGGCGCCGGCAGTGTCACCGTCTGCGCCGCCTCGGACTCAGCCAGGAGGCGTGGCACGCCCCCGGGCGGCCGGGAGTTGCCCGGCTCTTTCCTGCCGGAGCCGCCCTCGCCGGGGCTGCCACCTCCATGTGGACTGCCCCTCTGCGCTGCCGGGTTGCTGCGCACCTCTGCCGCCGCGGAGACCTCCCGGGAGACGTTTCGGCGAGCGCCCGGACCGACATGAGCCCGGCCCGCGCCTCCTCGATGAGCGGCCTCTTCCGCCTGACGCGCGCCCTCGGCCGCGGCGTTCCGCGCCTTGCTGCGACGAACGGCGGCGCGTGCGGCGGCGACCGCCTCATGACGCCGCTGCTCGGGCGAGAGCCACCGCTCCCCGCCCTCCTCCTCGGGGTGCGACTGCGGCTCCTCCTCCCCCACAGGGCTTTCCCCGTCGAGTGGCCGGTGCTCGTCCCGTCCGTGCCCGTCGGCGTCAATCTCGATCGGCACACGTCGACTTGGCGCCGTCGCCCCGGCGACACCGTGCCGAAAACCGACACCCTCTCCCGGGCCCTCACCGGACCCCTTCGATGTCCCCCGCTTGCTGAAGAGCCCGGCCGAAACGCCGTCAGCAATCCGCGCCCGCGAGCCCTCGACGTCCCGAGTCGGGGCCGCGTGAACCGCCAAACGCCCGCCCTCTGCAGATGCGAGCCCCGCAGGAGGAACAGGCGTCAACTCCCCGACGGCAGAAGAGACCCGACGCCGCACCCACCGGACGCCGCGCAGCGCGGCCAGTCCGTCGAGCAACGAGTCCGCCTCACACGGAGGCAGACCGCGAGCGCCCATCGCCTCACCGGATACCGCCCTCCCCCTACGGCCCTCACCACCGGACGCCGAGGAGCTCCCGACCCCGCCCCGCGGTGCTACGGCGCGCGCAGATCCCCCGCCCGACACGACAACACCCGACACCGCGGTATCCACGGAAGCATCGGACGACCCGACGCCCCCCGACGACCCGCCACCTCCGGACGCATCCCCAAATCCCCCTCGCAGCCCGTCACTCGCACCGCTGCTCAAACCCTCACGGGCACCCGACGCCTCACCGCCCTCAGCCGTCCCCAACGCGCCGGACCGATCCGCTGGTTGAGACGACACCACCTCCCCCGAGCCCCCACCGGACTCACCGGCCCTCGACGCCGCACCCGACCCGCCGGCGTCCGGCGACTCACCAGCCGCCCACGCGGATCCACCCCGGCAGCGAACAGCGCCCCCGCACGCCGCCCCATCTCCGGTGCCGGTTCGGACGTGCGCTTCCGCCTCCGTTCAGCACGCAGGGCGGCGACCCCGCTCTCAACGGAACGGTCGGGATCTGCGGAACGGTCGCGAGAGGTGTCGCGCACCCGGGCTCGTTGCAGAGCGTGCGGGCGGCGGGGTCGATGACGGCGGTGATGTGTCCTGGAGTTCATGCCGACAGACGCTAAAGACGCCGCGACAGAAAAGTGGATCTTGCTCTGTTTCTGTGGAAAACCCGCGAGTTGGGGAGAACTCACTCATCCTCGAGAGTGAAAAACCGCGCTCACTTCGGCGCGACGACCACACCGACGAGCCCGGGCCCCGTGTGCGCCCCGATCACCGCGCCCACCTCGCTGACGTGCATCTCCCCCACACCCGGCACCCGTTCGGCGAGGCTCTCCGCGAGCCGCTCGGCACGCTCCGGTGCGGCGAGGTGGTGCACCGCCAGGTCGACGCTCCCCGCTCCGGCAGCCTCCAGGGCGATCTCCTCAAGACGAAGGAGCCCCTTCCCGGCCGTCCTGACCTTCTCCAGGAGCCCGATTCCACCCTCGCTCAGCCGCAGCAGCGGCTTGACCGCGAGAGCCGAGCCGAGCAGCGCCTGCGCAGCACCGATCCGCCCTCCCCTGCGCAGGTAGTCGAGGGTGTCGACGTAGAAGTACGCCTGCGTCCGCTCCGCCTGCTTCCGCGCCGCTGCCACTGCCTCTTCCGCGCCCGCGCCCGACTCGGCGGCGTCGGCAGCCGCGAGCGCGCAGAAGCCGAGCGCCATCGCCACGCCCCCCGTGTCGACGACGTGGACCGGCAGGGGCGCCTCCCTGCCTGCGACGACCGCCGCATCGTAGGTACCGGAGAACTCGGCCGAGAGGTGGAGCGAGACGACGCCCTCCGCACCGGCCTCGGCCGCCTCCCGGTAGACGGCGGCGAACTGCTCGGGCCCCGGCCGCGACGTCGTGACGGGTCGGTGCTCCTTGAGCGCGGCGGCGAGCGCGGGCGCCGAGATCTCCGTGCCCTCCTCCAGTACCTCGCCGTCGACGACGACCATCAGCGGGACGGCACGGATACGGTGCCGGAGCAGCGCCTCCGTCGGTAGATAGGCCGTGGAGTCCGTGACGATCGCGACATGGCGGGACATGCGCCCGAGGCTATCTGCCCGGACCGCCGAGCAGCGCCCCGGCCCGGACGCCGAACCGCCGACGAGCAGCAGGAAGAGCAGCGCAGGACCCGCGTCCTACTTCCGCTGCCAGCGCCGCCGGCCGTCCCCGGGAAGCCCGCGGTGCTCGCCGCCTTCCGGCAGTTCGCTCTCCTCCGGACGGCTCTGCCCGGTGCCCTGCTCCCAATGCCGGAGCGCGCCGGACTCCATCTCGATCTGCGAGTGGAGGGAGTCGAGCCCCTCGGCGTCGAACCGCTGGGCGCGGTCCGCCGCCGCGCTGCGGAGCGACTCGGCGGACCGGACGACCCGCTCGGCCCTCGCCTGGACCTCCGGCAGCCGTTCGGCGACGCGGGCCCTGCTCGCGCCGTCGGCCAACATCTGCAGCTCGCCGTCGAGTTGACGCGCATGCGAGTGGAGCCGGTCGAGGAGGCCGAGCGACTCCCGCAGTCCAGGGTCACGCGCAACGCTCGCCTCGAGGTACCTGCGAGTCCCGTCGATCGAGGAGCGGAGCTCCAGGCGGACCCGCGCCACCTGTCCGACGGCACCCGGCTGCGCCGCCTTCGCCTTCAGCCCGGCTTCCTCGACCCCGCGCCGCAACTGCACACCCGTACGCTCCACGCCCCTGCTCACCGCCCGCGCGACCCGGAACGCCACCACACCCCCGACGACGACGCACGAGACGAAGAGCAGCACCAGGACCGTCACGACCAACTCCACCTGCTTCTCCGTCCGTACGCGCACAGCGACACCCTCCAGCGTAAGCGGAGAGCCAGGCGTTCAGGACGGGTTCGAACCCGGAACCGCCCCGAGGCGGCCCGGAGGGGAAGCTTCCGAGGGGCCGGGCCCCTCGGAACCAGCTCAGGCAGGCACGATGTTGACGAGCTTCGGCGCCTTGACGATCACCTTGCGCACGTCGGCGCCGTCCAGCGCCGAGACGATCGCAGGTTCGGCGAGCGCCTGCTCCCGCAGCTCCTCCTCGCCGATCGAGGGCGGCACCTCCAGCCGCGCACGCACCTTGCCCTTGACCTGCACGACGCAGGTGACGGC
Organism: Streptomyces xiaopingdaonensis; assembly: GCF_000262345.1. Classification (GTDB taxonomy): domain Bacteria; phylum Actinomycetota; class Actinomycetes; order Streptomycetales; family Streptomycetaceae; genus Streptomyces; species Streptomyces xiaopingdaonensis. The sequence goes on from NZ_AJTQ01000370.1 coordinate 68,254, forward strand.
CTCGTCCACGAGGTACGCGGGGTCGGCCGCGGGGAAGTCGTGATGGACGACCGACTCCTCGTGCCCGAGCCTCCGCCACAGCTCCTCCGCGACGTGCGGCGCCAGCGGCGCGACGAGCAGCACCATCGTCTCGGCGACCGACCGCGGCACGCCACGCACCTTGGTGACGTGGTTGTTGAGCTCCGTCAGCTTGGCGATCGCCGTGTTGAAGCGCATCGCCTCCATGTCCTGGGCGAAGCCGTCGACCGCCTTGTGGAGCACGCGCAGCGTCTCCTCGTCGGGCTCGGACTCGACGACGGAGACCTCCCCCGTCTCCTCGTCGACGACGTTCCGCCACAGCCGCTGGAGCAGCCTGTACTGCCCGACGACGGCACGGGTGTCCCACGGACGCGAGACGTCGAGCGGCCCCATCGCCATCTCGTAGAGCCGCAGTGTGTCGGCGCCGTACTCGGCGACGATCTCGTCGGGCGTGACGGCGTTCTTCAGCGACTTGCCCATCTTGCCGAGGAGCCGCGTCACCTTCTCGCCCTGGTAGTAGTAACCGTCCGCGCGCTCCTCGACCTCGGCCGCCGGCACGGCGATGCCACGTGCGTCGCGGTAGACGTACGCCTGGATCATGCCCTGGTTGTACAGCTTGTGGAACGGCTCGGCCGAGGAGATGTGGCCCAGGTCGTAGAGGACCTTCGACCAGAAGCGGGCGTAGAGCAGGTGCAGCACCGCGTGCTCGGCGCCGCCGACGTAGAGGTCGACGCCGCCGGTCGACCGGCCCTTGCGCGGGCCCATCCAGTACCGCTCGACCTCCGGGTCGACGGGGGCCCGGGTGTTGTGCGGGTCGAGGTAGCGCAGCTCGTACCAGCAGGAGCCGGCCCAGTTGGGCATGGTGTTGGTCTCGCGGCGGAACCTGCGCGGGCCCTTCCCGTCCCCCAGGTCGAGGGTGACGTTGACCCACTCCTCGTTGCGGGAGAGCGGGGTCTCCGGCTGCGCCTCGAAGTCGTCCGGGTCGAAGGTGCGCGGAGAGTAGTCGTCCACCTCGGGCAGTTCGAGCGGCAGCATCGACTCGGGCAGCGGGTGCGCGACGCCCTGCTCGTCGTAGACGATCGGGAAGGGCTCGCCCCAGTACCGCTGGCGGCTGAAGAGCCAGTCGCGCAGACGGTAGTTGACGGTCCCCGCGCCGACCCCGCGCTCCTGGAGCCACTCGGTGATCCGGTGCTTCGCCTCCGCGACCTGGAGGCCGTCGAGCGAGACCTCCTCCGAGGAGGAGTTGACGATCTTCGCGTCGTAGGAGACGAAGGCGTCCTCCCACTCCTCGGGTGAGAGCCCGCGGCCGTCGGACGGCTCGACGACGCAGCGCATCGGGAGCTCGAAGACGCGGGCGAACTCGAAGTCGCGGTGGTCGTGCGCCGGGACGGCCATGACGGCGCCCGTGCCGTACCCGAGCAGCACGTAGTCGGCGACGAAGACCGGGATCGGCTGCCCCGTCACGGGGTTGTGCGCGAAGGCGCCGGTGAAGACGCCGGTCTTCTCCTTCGCCTCCGTCTGCCGTTCCAGCTCGGACTTGGCCTCGGTCTGCGCGCGGTACGCCGCGATCGCCTCGCGGGGGGTCGCGTGGCCACCCGTCCAGGCCCGGTGCGTCCCCTCGGGCCAGTTCTCCGACGCGATGCGGTCGACGAGCGGGTGCTCGGGCGCCAGCACCATGTACGTGGCGCCGAAGAGGGTGTCCTGGCGCGTCGAGAAGACCTCGATCCGCTCCTCGCCGACGGCGAACTCGATGCGGGCGCCCTCGCTGCGGCCGATCCAGTTGCGCTGCTGGAGCTTGATCGCCTCGGGCCAGTCGAGGGTGTCCAGGTCGTCGATGAGGCGGTCCGCGTACGCGGTGATGCGCATGTTCCACTGCCGCAGATTCGCCTTGAAGACCGGGAAGTTGCCGCGCTCGGAGCGGCCGTCGGCCGTCACCTCCTCGTTGGCGAGGACGGTGCCGAGGCCCGGGCTCCAGTTGACGGGCGCGTCGGAGGCGTAGGCGAGGCGGTACTCGCTGAGCACCTCGGCGCGCTGCGGCTCGGTGAGGTCCGCCCAGGGGCCGAAGTCACCGGGGGTGTCGCGGGTGCCCGACTCGAACTGCGCGACCAGCTCCGAGATCGGGCGTGCGCGCTGCGCCCCGGTGTCGTACCAGGAGTTGAAGATCTGGAGGAAGATCCACTGCGTCCACTTGTAGTACTCGGGGTCGATCGTGGCGAAGGACCTGCGGGCGTCGTGTCCCAGGCCGAGTTGGCGCAGCTGGCTCTGCATCTGCGCCATGTTCGCCTCGGTGGAGTGCCTGGGGTGCGTGCCCGTCTGCACCGCGTACTGCTCGGCGGGCAGGCCGAACGCGTCGAAGCCGAGCGTGTGCAGGACGTTGTGTCCGGTCATCCGCTGGTAGCGGGCGTAGACGTCGGTGGCGATGTACCCCAGCGGGTGGCCGACGTGCAGGCCGGCGCCCGAGGGGTACGGGAACATGTCCATGATGAACTTCTTCGGCTTCGCCGTCTCCCGGGGATCGCCGCCGAGGTCGCCGTCGCCCGGGTTGGGGGCCTCGTAGGTGCCGTGCTTCTCCCAGAAGTCCTGCCAGCGTGCCTCGATGTCGGCGGCGAGTGCCGCCGTGTAGCGATGGGGGGCCGCTGCGGGTGCGGCGTTCGTCTGCTCGCTCATCGTCCTCAAAGCTCCATCGGTCGTCATCTGCCTAGGTCGAGAAATGAAAAATCCCCTCGCACAGGAGGGGAAGCCGCGCGGACTCCGGGCCTCGGGAGCCCGGACATGGTCAGCGCGGCTGGCTAAGCAGAAGGCGTTCAGCACGCATGGCGTCAGGGTACCGCACGCCCTGAGGGCCCGTACCGGGCGTCCACATCGCGAGGAAGAGAGCGCAAAAAGGGCGGCCCGTGCTCGCGGGCCGCCCCTGTGCGGAACTGTGGAGCTAAGGAGAATCGAACTCCTGACCTCTTGCATGCCATGCAAGCGCTCTACCAACTGAGCTATAGCCCCGCGTTCCTGCGACGAGTGCCGGGAACGGGTAGAAGCTTAACCGGTGACCAGCCCGAATGAGAAATCCGCTGCACCCGCTGCCGACACGGCTACCAACAGGCGGTCCCCGCACGGTCGTTGGCCGGTCGCCCGCTCAGTCGTCGTCGCCGAGGACCGGCTCCGGAAGGCTGCCCGCGTTGTGCTCCATGAGGCGCCATCCGCGTACGCCCTCGCCCAGCACCGACCAGCAGCAGTTGGAGAGGCCGCCGAGCGCCTCCCAGGTCCCGGGCGCGAGGCCCAGCAGCCGGCCGATCGTCGTCCGGATCGTGCCTCCGTGGCTGACCACCACCAACGTGCCCCCGGCCGGGAGCTTCTCCACGCTCCGCTCCACCACGGGCGCCGCACGGTCCGCCACCTCGGCCTCCAGCTCACCGCCTCCGCGGCGGACCGGCTCGCCGCGCTTCCACGCCGTGTACTGCTCCGGGTAGCGCTCCAGGATCTCCTCGTGCGTCAGGCCCTGCCAGGACCCGGCGTACGTCTCGCGCAGCCCCTCGTCGTAGGTGACCTCCAGGCCCGTGAGCGCGGCGAGTTCGGCCGCCGTGGCCGCGGTGCGGCGCAGGTCGGAGGCGACGATCGCGTGCGGGCCGAGGCCCGCGAGAAGCCGGGCCGCCCGCCGGGCCTGCTGGATGCCGGCCTCGGTGAGTGCGATGTCCGTGGTGCCCTGGAAGCGGCGTTCGAGGTTCCACAGTGTCTGCCCGTGCCGCCAGAGGACGATCTTGCGTCCGCCGGGCCCGGCGCCCTGCGCGCTCAGCTCCGCTCCCCGTCGAGTGCACCGTCCTGGGACTGCCGGTGGCGCTCGCCCTCGCCCGCGGTCGCCTGCGCGTCGGCGGGGAGCTCCACCTGCGGGCAGTCCTTCCAGAGCCGCTCCAGCGCGTAGTAGACGCGCTCCTCGGAGTGCTGCACGTGCACCACGATGTCGACGAAGTCGAGCAGCACCCAGCGGCCGTCACGCTCGCCCTCGCGGCGGGCCGGGCGCGCGTCGCACTCCTCGCGCAGGCGCTCCTCGACCTCGTCGACGATGCCCTTGACCTGGCGGTCGTTGGGGGCCGAGGCGAGGAGGAAGGAGTCGGTGAGGGCGAGGACGTCGCTCACGTCGTAGGCGACGATGTCGTGGGCGAGCTTGTCGGCCGCCGCCTGGGCGGCGACGGTGGTCAGCTCGATGGCGCGGGGTGTGGCGGTCACAGGTGATGCTTTCGGCTCGATTGTCTGGATTCGGACACACGCAGGTTTCCAGGGTCTCACGCCGGTGAAGGGACCCGGCCGGCTCAACCCTTGTAGTCGGCGCCGAGCACGACGGAGACGTCCGCGTTGCCGGACACCTCACCCTTGCGGGCGGCGCTCTCCCGGAGCCCGAGGGTCTTCGCGACCTCGACGGCCTTGGCCTTGTCCCCCGCGTCCACATAGGTGACGGCCGAGCGGGCCCGGGCCGAGGCCGCGGCTCCGCCCTTCACCACGGTGTACCCGCTGTTGACGAGCGCGACCGAGGCGGCGTCGTCCCGTCCGCGTGCGCCCGTCGCGTTCTCGACGCCGACGCGCAGCACTCCGTCGGTGTCGGAGTTCTTCACGGTACCGCCGAGGATCTGCTTGACCATGCCCTCGCTCGTGGCCTGGCTCAGCGTCCCGTTGGCCCGCACCGGCAGGACGCGGGTGTCGTAGGAGCCGTTCTTCGCCTGCTCGGCGAGCTTGGCGAGGGAGGCGCCCAACTGCTTCTCGCTCAGCGACGGGTCGGGGATCTGGCCGAGCGACTCGACGGTGCGGCCGGCCGCGGCCGGCTCGCTGGAGAGCTTGCGGAGCGAGGCGTGCAGCACCTGGCCGAAGCGGTTGAGCTGCTTGGCCTCCGCCTCGGCCGGTGCGCGGTGCGTGGCGTAGGCGACGGCTGCACGACCGTCGAGGTCGCGGTCGGCGCCGCTGCGGACGAGGGGGCTCTCGCCCTTCTTCTTCGCGGGGATCGTCGCGTCGGCGTCGATCGTGATGCCGCCGACGAGCTCGACGAGGTTCTCCAGGTACGGGGTGTCCAGCCGCCAGGTCCCCTTGATGTCGGCACCGAGGAGCGTGCCGAGCGCGTCCCTCGTCGGGGAGGCGCCTTCGCCCTCGACGGCCTTGCCGAGGGTCGTCGTCGTGCCCTCCTCGGCCGTGACCGCGAGGGAGTTGGGGAGGAGGAGGGTTCTGCCCTTGCCCGCGCTCTCGTTGTCGACGAGGAGGGCCGTCGAGGTGTCTCCGCCGTCGGTCGAGCGCAGGTGGACGACGATCACGTCGCGCCGCTGCTCGCCCGTGGCCGCGGCCTCCTCCTTCGACCCGTCGAGCCCGGGCAGCATCCCGGCGTACCAGAGGTAGCCGAGGCCGCCCGCCACGAGGACGACGGCGGCGACGACGAGCGCGACGATCCGGTTCCGCCCGCGGCGCTTCGCCTCCTCACGGCGCTCGGTGCGGCTCTCGCTGAACTTCAGCCAGTCGATGACGTCCTCGGACTCTTCGGCCGGCTCCTCGACGAAGGAGAACTGCTCCGTACGGTAGTCGGGCCCGGCGTCGGCGGCCGGGCCTTCCTGCGGCGGCTGTGCCTGGTGCGGGAGGGGCGGCTGCTGCGGCGCGTACGGATCGGGCTGCTGCTGCGGCGAGTCGGGGGAGTAGGCGTACGGGTCGTACCCGGCCTGCTCCCCCGCGTACGGCCGGCCGTGCCCCTGGGGCTGCTGCGCGTAGGGGTCGGCGTAGGAGTCGTACGACGGATAGCCGGGATGCTGCGCCGAGGGGTCGTAGCCCTGGTACGTCTGCTGGGACTGGGGCGCGCTCGCGTAGATGGGGCGGCCGTACTCGTCGTAGCCGAGGATCTCCGGCTGCCGACCGTACGGGTCGTACCCGTAGCCGTCGCTCACTCCTGCGCTCCCCCCGACTCCTCGTCCTCGACCGTCTCGACGACCTCGCGGTACAGCCCGCGTTTCATGATGTACCGCACGATGCCGTCGGGCACGAGGTACCAGATGGGGTCGCCCCGCTCGACTCTGGCGCGGCAGTCCGTCGACGAGATCGCGAGCGCCGGCACCTCCACGAGGGAGACGCCGCCGTGCGGCAGCCCCGGGTCGGTGAGCGCGTGCCCCGGACGGGTGACCCCGATGAAGTGGGCGAGAGAGAAGAGCTCCTCGGTGTTCCGCCAACTGAGGATCTGTGAAAGGGCGTCGGCGCCGGTGATGAAGAACAGGTCGGTGTCGGGATCGAGCTCCCGCAGCTCCCTGAGCGTGTCTATCGTGTACGTCCGGCCGCCGCGGTCGATGTCGATCCGGCTCACCGAGAACTGCGGGTTGCCGACGGTGGCGATGACCGTCATCAGGTAGCGGTCCTCGGCGGGCGAGACCCGCTTGTGGGTCTTCTGCCACGGCATGCCCGCCGGGACGAAGACGACCTCATCGAGGTGGAAGCGGGCTGCCACCTCACTCGCTGCGACGAGGTGCCCGTGGTGGATGGGGTCGAAGGTCCCGCCCATCACACCGAGCCGCCGCTTCGCGGTCCCGGGCACTATGTGCTCTCCCATGCGTGCCGACCCTATCCTGTCTTCGGTCAGCGCGGCCCTCCCTCACAGCACGGCCGCACGGCCGGGCGACCGGCCCGGCAGGACGGTCCGGGGGCTCAGCGGTCCCGGTTGAAGCGCGTGGTGATCCACAGCAGCAGGAGCAGCGCGAACAGGGCGCCGAAACCGGTGAGAAGCGGGTTGAGGCTCTCGTGCTCACCGCCGTGCCCCTCGGAGGCGAGCACGGTGAGGGCGTCGTGTGCGGTGCTGGGCAGAGTCATCGTCGCGGACCCATCCAAGTCTCGTAGGGGCGTGCGCAGGTCGTACGGCAGCGCGGCCGGTTACGACCGCGCAGGCTCATGGTAAGCGTGGCCCCTCGGCCGGCTCACGCCGACTCAGTTCATCGGGCCGGAGGGCGGGGCGGCGGGAACGCCCGTACCGCCGCGGCCGTTGTGCGAAGACGGCCGGGAAGGTGCAACTCCTCGGCACAGCAGGGCGTCTGCACCTAACGTGGACGGCCGACGCGGAGGGGACATCACATGACGCAGCACAGCGACAGCACGCCTGGCGGAGGTTCCGAGGAGAATCCCGAGCGCCTCCCCGGCCGGGAGCGCCGGAGGTTCCCCGGCATCTCCTCGCGTGCGTACGAGCACCCGGCGGACCGCTCGGCGCTCGTGGCGCTCCGGAAGCTCACGGGGTTCGACTCCGTCTTCAAGTCGCTGAGCGGCCTGCTGCCCGAGCGCAGCATGCGCCTGCTCTACCTCTCGGACTCGGTCCGCGTCTCGCCCGAGCAGTTCGCGCACCTCGACGTCATGCTCAGGGACGCCTGCTACATCCTGGACCTTGAGAAGGCCCCCGCGATGTACGTCACCCAGGACCCGAAGCCCAACGCCATGTGCGTCGGGATGGACGAGCCGGTGATCGTGCTCACCACCGGGCTCGTCGAGCTCCTCGACGAGGAGGAGATGCGCGCCGTCGTGGGCCACGAGGTGGGGCACGCCCTCTCGGGCCACGCGGTCTACCGCACGATACTTCTCTTCCTCACCAGCTTCGCGCTCAAGATCGCCTGGATCCCGCTGGGCAACGTGGCCGTGATGGCGATCGTCACGGCGCTGCGCGAGTGGTTCCGCAAGTCGGAGCTGTCGGCCGACCGCGCCGGACTCCTCGTGGGGCAGGACCTCGACGCCTCGATGCGCGGCCTGATGAAGCTCGCGGGCGGCAACCACCTGCACCGGATGAACGTCGACGCGTTCCTCGCCCAGGCCGACGAGTACGAGGCCGGCGGCGATGTGCGGGACTCCGTCCTCAAGGTCCTCAACGTGCTGCCGCGCAGCCACCCCTTCACCACCGTGCGCGCCGCCGAGCTGCGGAAGTGGGCCAAGAGCCGGGACTACCAGCGGCTCATGGACGGCCACTACGACCGCCGCGCCGACGACGCGGAGGCCTCCTTCTCCGACTCCTTCCGCCAGAGCGCGGAGCACTACTCCGAGACGGTGCGGAACAGCAAGGACCCGCTGCTGGGCCTCGTGAAGGACATCGCGGGCGGCGCCGGCGACCTCGGCGGCAAGCTCCGCGACACCTTCACGGGGCGGGGCGGCGGCAAGGGCGAGGCGGACGGCGGCACTACGGGGAAGGGTTCCTAGGGCTCGGCTGGGCGTTGGCCGCGAGCGCTCCGCACGTAGGGACGGCCGAGCGTCCGTCGGCGTACGGGTTGGTCCCCGCGGGGCCGTCCTCCTTCGCCTTCTCGCCGGCGAGGAGCGGGACGAGGGTGTCGGAGGGGTCGGCGGAGCACGGCAGCGGGCCCGCGCGCATCGAGACCTGGCGCACGCTGAGTTGGTGGTCCCGGAGATCCTCGCGGGTGAAGTGGAAGCGGACCTCGCGGCGCACGGTGAAGAGCGACGCCGCCTCCTCCGCACCGTCGCCGGCGGGGCGTACGGCGTAGGCGAAGACGTGGTCTGCGGTGACCTCCAGCGCGGCGGGACCCGCCTCCTTCACGTCGAGCGTGCCGTCGACCCGTACCCGGGGATCGGCGAGGGCGGTCTTCTCCGGGTCGAACCGGACCATCCAGCCGGTGGCCGCGTAGCTGCCGTCGTTGCGGGGGCTCTCCAGGCTCTCGTCGAACTGCCGCTGCTGGCCCGGGTCGAGGAGCAGCCGCACGGGGCGGGCCGCGCCTCCCGTGAGGACCTCCGGGTCGAGGGAGCTCTCGACGACGTAGTCCTTGGCGCTGGTGAGCGCCGTGAGGACCTCGCTCTCCGAGAAGTGCTCGCTGCGCCGGGCCGGCGGCAGCGTCACGCCGTCGGCGCCCGAGCGGAACTCGGCGGCGGGGCTGTTCGCGAAGAGGTCCTCGGCCTCGGCCCCCGGGACCGCGTCGCGGGGCGCGAGCGGCAGCAGCGAGATACGCATCGGCTCGGCCGCCGGCTGCGGGGGCGAGTGGTACGGGTTGCGGATGCCCATGTAGATGGCGGTGCCGAAGGCCATCGCGATGAGCAGGCAGAGCAGGACGCCCTGCTTGGAGAAGGTGAGCCCCGTCTTCCGCTCAGCGGCCGGACGGCTGCGCACCGCTGCGTGCGAGTCGTCGGCGATCCGCTCCTGTGCGGAGTACTCCTGGAGCCGTGCAGCCTGCACGAACGACTCGTCGAAGACGAGCGCTCCGTACTCTTCGTCACCGCCTGTGGGGCCCCCGCTCTCCGGCGCCCCATCGGGCGGATCTTCGCGCCCGGACATAAGAACAGAGTAGGTCCGGTGCACGCGTCGTGACCGGCCGGCTGTGGACAACTTGCGGAAATCACGGATCTTTTCGGTACCGGACGTGGCGAGCCGCACCTTTCCCGCAGGCGGCAAGGGGCGTACGACCGGGGCGGAGTGCGAGGGTCCGCTCCGACGCGGGGACCGCGAGGAGCGGATTCACCGATTCGCGCTATCCGTGTCCTGGCTCCGCCGTGGCCGGCGCCTCCTCGGGCCGGGTCGAGTGGAGGTTGCCCGGCAGGTCCTCGGAGGACTCGATGTCGGCTGTCGCGGGCGGGGGTTCGGGGTCGTCGCGCTGGGCGGCGGCGCCCCGGTAGACGGCACTGAACGCCAGGGCGACCACGCCGATGCCCATCACGACGGCCAGCACCCACGCCACGGGGCGCTGCCAGCGGCCGTGACCGCGGTACGGGCGGGCCGACGCCGGTGGGCCGGAGGCGGACGGGCGGCCGTAGCCGTAGTCGGCGCCGTGCTCGTACGCCTCCAGGTCCGGCGGGAGGCCGGAGCGCAGGTCCGGGTGGAAGCCGGGGCCGAAGTTCTCCGGGCGCGCGAAGCGGACTTGGCGCTCTGCCTCCGGGTCGGGCTCCTCGCCGTCGGCCAGGGCGTCGTAGTCGTCGTAACCCGGGGGGTCCTCCCACGGATAGCGGGGCTCCTCCGGGTCCTGGTGCGGCTGCGCCGAGGTGAGCATGCGCTCGGCGGCCGTCGGCTCGTGGACCTCGGCGGCACGCACGAAGTCCTCGTCGAAGACCACGGTGGCGAACTCTTCGTCCGCATTCCCGTGGTGGCGGTACTCGGGCTCCTCGCCGTCCGGGAACGGCCTGCCCCCCACGTCGTCCGGCACGGGATCCAGCGTAGACCTATACGGTCAATTTGGGCAGTGAGCGCAGGAATTCAACCGCGGATGTGGCCGTCGCCCGTGACGACGTACTTGGTCGACGTCAGCTCGGGGAGGCCCATGGGCCCCCTGGCGTGGAGCTTCTGCGTCGAGATGCCGATCTCGGCGCCGAAGCCGAACTCGCTCCCGTCGGTGAAGCGGGTCGAGGCGTTGACCATCACGGCGGTGGCGTCGACGAGGGCGGTGAAGCGGCGGGTGGCCGCGGTGTCGCGGGCGACGATCGCCTCGGTGTGGCCCGAGGTGTGGGCGCGGATGTGCTCGACGGCCGCGTCCAGCGAGGGGACGACGGCGGCGGCGAGGTCGTAGGAGAGGTACTCCGTCGACCAGTCCTCGGGCGTGGCGGGGACGACGGCCGGGTCGGCGCGCTGCCAGCGCTCGTCGCCGTGGACGGTGACGCCGGCCTTGCCGAGCGCCTCGGCCGCGCGCGGCAGGAACGCGTCGGCGATCTCCTCGTGGACGAGGACCGTCTCCGCCGCGTTGCAGACGCTGGGGCGCTGCGCCTTGGAGTTGACGACGATGCCGACGGCCGTCTCGACGTCTGCCGAGGCGTCGACGTAGACGTGGCAGTTGCCGACGCCCGTCTCGATCACGGGCACCGTGGACCCCTCGACGACGGTGCGGATCAGCGAGGCACCGCCGCGCGGGATGAGGACGTCGACGAGGCCGCGGGCGCGCATCAGCTCCTCGACGCTCTCCCGGCTCTCCCCGGGGACGAGCTGCACCGCGTCGGCCGGGACGCCTGCCGACGCGACCGCCTCCCTGAGCACCTCGACGAGCGCACTGTTCGAGGCGTACGCCGAGGACGAGCCGCGGAGCAGAACGGCGTTGCCGGACTTCAGGCACAGCGCTGCCGCGTCGACCGTGACGTTGGGCCGCGCCTCGTAGACGATGCCGACGACGCCGAGCGGCACCCGGACCTGCCGCAGCTCCAGGCCGTTGGGGAGGGTCGAGCCGCGCAGCACCTCGCCGACCGGGTCGGGGAGGCCCACGACGCGGCGTACGTCGGCGGCGATGCCGGCGAGGCGCTCGGGGGTGAGCGTGAGCCGGTCGAGGAGCGAGGGCTCGGTGCCGGCGGCCTCGGCCTTCGCGACGTCCTCCGCGTTCGCCGCGGTGATCCTCGGCGTCCGCGCGACGAGGGCCTCCGCGACCGCCTCCAGGGCCGCGTCCCGCACGCTGCGGGGCAGCGGCGCCAGCTCGGCTGCTGCCTCCTTGGCACGGCGGGCGGTGGCGAGCACGGGCGACGGCTGCTGCGTGGCGGTCATGTCCCCAGCGTAGCCAGGCCGGTGCGGGCGTCCGGCCGCGCGTCCGCTTCCCGAGACGGGGCCGGCGACCGGACGTCGACGCCGACTCGGCGCGCGGGCACGGGCGAACGCGGAGCGTCAGAACGGGTGGACGCCCACCGGCACGGCCGGCGGCGGTCCGTACCCCTCGGCGACCCGCTGGTGGTAGGTCTCCCGGCCGATCACCTCCAGGCCGACGATCTCCCACGGCGGAAGCTTCGCCGAGGCACGGTGCTCGCCCCACAGCCGCAGCGCCACGGCAGCCGCGTCGTGGAGGTCGCGGGCCTCCTCCCAATACCTGATCTCCGCATGGTCGTTGGCGTATCGGCTGGTGAGGAGGAAGGGATGGTCGTGCGCGAGCTGCTCAAGCGCGCGTCTGACCTCCTTGAGCGGTGCGTCGGCACCGGCGACGCTGAGCGTGATGTGCCACAGCCGGGGCTCCGGCCGAGGCTGCGGCACGGTGCTCTCCTCCGGCCGGGAGGACCCCATCTCGACGCTGGCCAGTCGTCTCACCGGCGGCCTCCTGAGAATGGTGCGAAGGGGGTGGGGAGGCGCTGCGCCCTGCGGGCGGCACGCTCCTGGTTCCGCAGCCGCCGCACGCTCGGGCGGCTCCACCTCAAAGTTGACCAGCCCGAGCGCCCCCGTGGGGCGGTTTTCCTGAAGGTGTCCGCGGAAACGCCGCTCTTTGACCGGTCTCGTGCGGAGGTTGGCGCACCAGCCTGAACACCAGTCCCTGCACCGAGCACTCGCACCCGACCGCCGGCGTGCGCCCGGGGGCGCGCCCGAGCGCACGGTCGCTACGTACCCGAGCGCCCCGCAGTGCTACGAAGCGAGCAGCACGAGGTCGTCCCGGTGGACGACCTCCCGCTCGTACTCCGGGCCCAGCTCTCTCGCCAACTCGCCCGTGGAGCGGCCGAGAAGCTGCGGCAGCTCCTTGGCGTCGAAGTTCACCAGCCCCCTGGCCACCGGACGGCCCGCCTCGTCCCGCAGCTCCACCGGGTCGCCGGCCGAGAAGGCGCCGTGCACCGACGCGATCCCCGCGGCGAGGAGCGAGGTGTGCCGCTCGACGACGGCCTCCACGGCACCGGCGTCGAGCGTCAGCGCACCCAGCGGGGTGGAGGCGTGCGCGAGCCAGAGGAGGCGGCCGGCCGCGCGGCGGCCCGTGGGGTGGAACCAGGTGCCGGTGGGACGGCCCGCCAGCGCGTCGGCCGCCTGCGCGGCCGAGGTGAGGACGACGGGCACGGCTGCCGCCGCCGCGATCCTGGCGGCCTCCACCTTCGTCGCCATCCCCCCGGTGCCGACGCCGGACCGTCCGACGCCGCCGACCTCGACCCCGGCGAGCTCGGCGGCGCCCGCCACCTCGGCGATGCGGCGCGAGTCCGGCCTGGCCGGGTCGCCGTCGTAGAGGCCGTCGATGTCGGAGAGGAGAACGAGGAGGTCGGCGCGGACGAGGTGGGCGACGAGGGCCGCCAGCCGGTCGTTGTCGCCGAAGCGGATCTCGGCGGTGGCGACGGTGTCGTTCTCGTTGACGATCGGGACCGCGCCCATCGACAGCAGTTGCTCCAGGGTGCGGTAGGCGTTGCGGTAGTGGGAGCGGCGGCTGGTGTCGTCCGCCGTCAGGAGCACCTGGCCGACGCGACGCCCGTACCGCGCGAACGAGGCGGTGTACCGCGCGACGAGCAGCCCCTGCCCGACGCTCGCCGCCGCCTGCTGACGGGAGAGGTCGCGCGGGCGCTTGGCGAGGCCGAGCGGTGCGAGCCCCGCGGCGATGGCGCCCGAGGAGACGAGGACCGTCTCCTTGCCCTCCGCGAGGGCGCGGCCCGCGAGCGCGTCGACCAGGGCGTCCACCCTGTCCGCGTCGAGGCCGCCGGCGGCCGTGGTGAGCGAGGAGGAGCCGACCTTGACGACGATCCGCCGCGCGTCTGCCACCTCCTGCCGCAGACCTGCCACCGCGTCCGTGCTGCTGTCACTGTGTGTTGCGCCTGTCACTCTCGTCGGTGCTCCCGCCGTGGTGGATGCGGACCGCGCTGCGGCGGGTCCTCCTCCTCGCCGTCCTCGCGCAATCCCTCCGGCAATCTACGTCAGTGCAGGTCGCGGATGCGCATCGATTTCGGGTGACGAAGAGGTGAGCATCGTTACCTTTGCGCCGCCTCGACCGCGGCACAGAGCGGGCGCGGGGCGGGGGAAGATTGTCACTGGGGCTGCCCGCGTCATACGGTCAGGTCCTCTCGGCCCGCTCCTGTGGACGGGCTCGACATATATCCGCAGAAACCACACAGAACAACTCGAATTCAGCCAGAAAACTCTCGATTCTCCTGCCAGGAGCCCAGCCCGTGCCCTCTGCCGGACTCTCATCCCGACGCGTCGTCCAACTGGCGGCGCTGCTCGCGCTGGCGGTGTTCTACGCCGCGCAGCTCGCGGGCGCCCTGCTGCCGAACGTGCCGGTCTTCATCGCCGCCTCGCTCGCCGGCCTGGCGCTCGACCTGTACCTCACGCACCGGCAGCCCGGCCTGCTCGCGCTGCTCGGCAAGGTGAGGTTCGACGTCACCACCCGCCAACTGCTGCGCGACATGCTCGTGGTGATCGGCCTCGTCCGCATCCCGGAGGTGCCGCCCGGCGTCGAGCGACCGCTGACGCTGCTCCTCCTCGTCGCCTACGCCGCGCACTTCCTGTGCCAGGCCGTCGCCCAACTCGTACGGCGCACCCGGACGTTGCCGATCGTGACGCGGAACATCGACACCTCCGCGCTGCGGCTCACCAAGGCGCCGCCCCGCCTGCTGCTGCGGCAGCCGAGCCGCCGCCTGCTGAGGTTCTCGGTGCCCGGCACCATCGGCGTCGTGCTCTCCGCCGGGCTCTCGGCCGAGACTTGGGGGTATCTCGGCGTCGGCTGCACGCTGCTCCTCTCCCTCGGCAGCGCGTGCTACCTGGGCCTGTGGCTGCTCCCCAAGCGCCGCGCCGTGAGCGAGGCGAAGGTGTGGGAGTGGTTGGATGCGTGGTTGGGGGAGTATCGGCCGACGGTGGGGA
>NZ_AJTQ01000371.1 GCF_000262345.1 Streptomyces xiaopingdaonensis
CATCGAACCCCTCCCAGGGCCCTCCGGGCGCTTCCCTCTCGGTGTCCCAGACTCTACCAGAAGATTTCCGGCGGATTTCCGGGGGCTTCTCGGGGTCTTCGGCTGAGCGAATTCCCTGCGAAGCGGAGTAGAGACTAGCTGTTGGGTCTCGGTCTGTCCAACCGGGCAACTGCTCGAATCTACGAGCCCCGAAATCGCGCGTCAACGCTTTTTCGAGGCGGATGGAACAGTACCAGTCGGAGAGGGGCGCCACGCACCCACCCCCATGGTCGTCGCCTCGCACGGCATCAGTCGTTCGTGAAGACCGAGGGAGGCGTCTCCAGGTCCTCCAGCTCGATGCCCGGGGCGGCGAGGACGACGTCCCCTGCGAGATGCACCGTGTGCTGCTCGCCCGTCTCGAGGTCCGCCGCACGGTAGGTGTCCACGATCAGGGGGCCGTTGTCAGTGGCGTGTGATTCGCTCTTCAGCATCGCCCAGGACTGGTCGTGTGTACGGGGGGCGAGGACGGGGGTCGTGAACGTGACAAGGCGTACGCGGGTGGCGCCGGCTTCGGGGACCGGACGCAGAAGTCGGGTGAGGGCCACGAGGAAGGCCGGTGAGGGCCCGCCGAAGGCGTGGGCCGGGACGTTGTGCTCGGTGGCGTCCGTGCCTGCCGGGCCTGAGCGGACCCAGGTGACGCCTTCGAGAGCCGCACCCCTCACCTGCCAGTCGCCGTACCGCAGTTGGAGGCGGACGGGGCGGCCCAGCGCGTCCACGGTGAGATCGGTCGAGCCCAGATGTTCTCCCGTTGTGGCGGTGGTCTGCGAGAAGTACCGCCAGCCCGTCGGTCCCGCCGCGCACTGGAAGTGTTCGTCGCCCAGGGGGGTTCTGTCGTGGATGTCGTGGAGCGAGTAACGGCCGCGGGGCATCTGTGGTGTCCGGAGGGTGCGGGGACGGGGCAGGCCCCCGCCCTGAGGGACGGGGGCCTGTCGGCAGATCCGGCAGTCGGTCGGTCGCGGTCCCGCCGGTGCGGGTCGGGCGGCCGGCCGTCGGCCGGCTCAGTACCGGTAGTGGTCCGGCTTGTACGGGCCCTCGACAGGGACGCCGATGTACGAGGCCTGGTCCGGGCGGAGCTCGGTCAGCTTCGCACCGAGCGCGTCCAAGTGGAGGCGGGCCACCTTCTCGTCGAGGTGCTTCGGGAGGACGTAGACGCCGGTCGGGTACTCCTCGGGCTTGGTGAAGAGTTCGATCTGGGCGATCGTCTGGTCCGCGAAGCTGTTGGACATCACGAAGGACGGGTGGCCCGTCGCGTTGCCCAGGTTCAGCAGACGACCCTCGGAGAGAACGATGATCGCCTTGCCGTCGGACCACGTGTAGGTGTGAACCTGGGGCTTGATCTCGTCCTTCACCACGCCCTTGATGGACTCCAGGCCGGCCATGTCGATCTCGTTGTCGAAGTGGCCGATGTTTCCGACGATGGCCTGGTGCTTCATCTTGGCCATGTCGGAGGCCATGATGATGTCCTTGTTGCCGGTCGTGGTGATGAAGATGTCGGCCGTCTCGACGACGTCCTCGAGCCTGACGACCTGGTAGCCGTCCATCGCCGCCTGGAGCGCGCAGATCGGGTCGATCTCCGTGACCATGACGCGGGCGCCCTGGCCGCGGAGGGACTCGGCGCAGCCCTTGCCGACGTCGCCGTAGCCGAAGATCACGGCGGTCTTGCCGCCGATGAGGACGTCGGTCGCACGGTTGATGCCGTCGACGAGCGAGTGGCGGCAGCCGTACTTGTTGTCGAACTTCGACTTCGTCACGGCGTCGTTGACGTTGATCGCCGGGAAGAGCAGCGCGCCTTCCTGCTGCATCTCGTAGAGGCGGTGGACGCCGGTGGTCGTCTCCTCCGTGACGCCGCGGATGTCGGAGGCGAGCTGCGTCCACTTCTGCGGGGCCTCGGCAACGGTGCGGCCGAGGAGCTCGAGGACGACGCGCTCTTCCTCGTTCTCCGCAGTGTCCGGAGCGGGGACCTTGCCGGCCTTCTCGTACTCGACGCCCTTGTGGACGAGGAGCGTGGCGTCCCCGCCGTCGTCGAGGATCATGTTCGGGCCGCCGGTCGGGGCGTCGGTCCAGGTGAGTGCCTGCTGGGTGCACCACCAGTACTCGGTGAGCGTCTCGCCCTTCCAGGCGAAGACCGGGATGCCGCTGGGCTTCTCGGGGGTGCCCTTCGGGCCCACGGCCACGGCGGCGGCCGCGTGGTCCTGGGTCGAGAAGATGTTGCAGGACGCCCAGCGGACCTCGGCGCCGAGCGCCACCAGGGTCTCGATCAGTACGGCGGTCTGCACCGTCATGTGCAGCGAGCCGGTGACGCGAGCGCCCTTGAGCGGCTGCTTTGCGGCGTACTCCTTGCGGATCGCCATGAGGCCGGGCATCTCGTGCTCAGCGAGCGTGATCTCCTTGCGGCCGAAGGCCGCCAGGGAGAGGTCAGCGACCTTGAAGTCCTGGCCGTCAGTGGTCATGCGAGCTACTCCTCGATGTCGAGGTACGTGGCTGGTCCTTGCTGCGGCGCGGGGGTGGCCGGGGTGCGCGAAGCGCACGGCGTACCCGGGCTCCGGGCACACTGCTCCCCTGCTCGCAGCTCAGTCCGTCGGAGGCCCTCTCTCCCTCGGTGGCCCTTCCTCGGGCCGGCCGACCGCCATCAGCAGCGACGACTGCGCTCTACGAATCTACACCGCTCGTCCAGTCGAACGGATTGCCCCGGGGGCCATCAAGACCGCACTGCCGATGGTTTTCGGCCGCGCGTGCACTTCGGTCGACGGCCAAGTCGCGGAAAATATAGGGACAAAGGAGGGCTTTACGGTTCCGGGGAGTACGTGACCAGTCCCACCGGTGTGCGGGTGCGACCGTCTGCGCCCCTAGTGCTCCGTCCTCGCCTGCGCCGCGGTCGCTTCGCGAAGGATGTCCGGCTCCAGGTAGATGACGCGTGCGATCGGGACGGTCTCGCGGATGCGCTGCTCCGCCGCGTCGATGGCACGAGCGATCTCGACGGCGGTGTCGTCGTGCTGCACGGCGACCTTGGCCGCCACGAGAAGCTCCTCGGGACCGAGGTGGAGGGTGCGCATGTGGATCACCTCGGTGACGGTCTCGCCGTCGACGAGGGCCGCGTGGATCTTCTGCCGCTCCGCCGGGTCGGCGGACTCGCCCAGCAGCAGGGACTTCGTCTCGGCTGCGAGGAGCAGCGCGATCAGGACGAGCAACGTGCCGATACAGAGAGTGCCGACGCCGTCCCAGACGCCGTTCCCCGTCAGGAGCGCGAGCCCGACGCCGCCGAGCGCGAGGACGAGGCCGACGAGGGCTCCCAGGTCCTCCAGCAGGACAACCGGCAGTTCCGGCGCCTTCGCGCGGCGGACGAACTGGCCCCAACCCAGCTTTCCTCGTACTTGGTTGGATTCCTTTATCGCCGTACGGAAGGAGAAGCTCTCCGCGACTATGGCGAAAACCAGCACGCCGACCGGCCAGTACCAGTGCTCCAGCTCGTGCGGGTGCTGGATCTTCTCGTAACCCTCGTAGAGCGCGAAGACGCCGCCGACCGTGAAGAGGACGATCGAGACGAGGAAGCCGTAGATGTAGCGCTCACGGCCGTACCCGAAGGGGTGCTCCTCGTTCGCCTCCTTCTTCGCCTTCTTCCCGCCGAGAAGGAGGAGTCCTTGGTTGCCCGAGTCGGCGAGGGAGTGGACTCCCTCGGCGAGCATGGACGAGGAACCGCTGAAGGCGAAGGCGACGAACTTGCTCGCCGCAATGGCCAGGTTGGCGCCGAGAGCGGCCATGATGGCTCTGGTACCGCCGGATGCACTCACGCTGGGGACGTCTCTCTTCCGTTCTCTGCCCGCCGCGGTCAGGCTGCGGCCGGGAAAAGGCCCGCCCCGTCAGCGGGCCACCGTGGCGCGGAAGAGCGTACCGTCACCGACGGCCGTCACCGGTTCGGTCGCGGGAACGTACACAGACTGTCCGCATCGCAGGGGCAGTTCGGTGGGGTCGCCCTCCCTGGTACGGCCGGAGAGCAGGGCGGTTCCGGAGGTGCAGAGGACGATCTGCGCGGCTTCGGTGGTGAGTTGACGCGCAGCCGCGCCGGGGGCGAGCAGGTGCCGGCTCAGTCGGAACTCGTCCGCCGGCGTCTCGTACACCTCCTCGCCGTCCGGCGACGCTTCGGGGCGGAGCACGGCGGGGTCCGCGGGGGCGAACCGGACGATCCGGAGCAGCTCCGCGACGTCGACGTGCTTGGAAGTGAGCCCGCAGCGAAGGACGTTGTCGGAGTTGGCCATCAACTCGACGCCGAGGCCGGAGAGGTAGCAGTGCGGCACGCCGGCTCCGAGGTAGAGCGCCTCCCCCGGCTGGAGCCGCACGTAGTGGAGGAGCATTGCGGCGATGACGCCGGGGTCGCCCGGGTGGTGCCGCGCGATGTCCGCGTAGGCGGCGAACTCGTCGGCGCGGGGGCCTCCTTCGGTGGCGAGGCGGGCGGCGCCGGCCGACGCCTCGTCCACGGTGGCGGCGATGGCCTCGCGGTCGGCGGTGAGGACCGCGGTGAAGACCTCGCGGAGGGCGTCCTCCTCGGGGCTGGCGCGGAGGATGTCGGTGTAGGGCTGGAGGCTGTCGACGCCGAGTTCGGCGAGGAGGTCGGCAGCCCCTGCAGGGTGCCGGAAACCGCACAGACCCTCGAACGGCGAGAGCGCGCAGAGGAGTTCGGGTTTGTGGTCGGCGTCCTTGTAGTTCCGGTACGGCGCGTCGCGGGGGACGCCGTCGGCCTCCTCCGCCTCGAAGCCGCTGCGCGCCTGCTCCCGGTCGGGGTGGACCTGGAGCGAGAGCGGGGAAGCGGCGGCGAGGACCTTGAGGAGGAAGGGCAGCCGGGGGCCGAAGGACGCCACCGTCCCGGCACCGAGCTCCGCTTCCGGAGCGGACGCGATGACGTCGGGGAGCGGGGGCTCGCCGCTCCCGTCGGCGAGGCGGGACGGGGCGCCCGGATGGGCACCGAGCCAGAGTTCGGCCTGCGGTTCGCCGGTCGGCTCGGTCCCGAGGAGTTCCGGGAGCGCGGTGGTCGAACCCCAGGGGTAGGGCCGGATGGTGTTCGCGAGGCGGTCCATGTGCAGTTCCGTTTCTTGGCGTACGTGGCGCGGAAGGGTGGAGCCAAGGATTCCGGGTGGGCGCCGGGGCTCCGTCGCGGCCTGTCGGGCAGCGCGGTGGGCCCACCGGCGGCTCTATGGTGCACTACCGCCGGCGAGCGTGAGGTAGACGGTGGTGAAGTCCGCGGTGGCGATCAGTTCCCCCAGGGTCTGCAACGGGCCGAGGTTCGCCGTGGGCGCCAGCTCGCTCACGGACGTTCCCCGCTCGATGGCGAGTTGACGCGCGGCCAGGAGAACCGGAGGTGGGCCGGCCGCCGTCTCGCCGACCTCGTGAAGCAACACCAATCTGCTGCGTACCGGCTCCGGTTCGGTGACGCGGTCCCGGAAGAAGTCGTCCTCGGAGGTGGAGGCGCTCCGCAGTACGGGCGACTGGGAGGCGAGGGACTCCGGAAGCCTCCCGGTGAGCGAGGGGACGCCGGGGAGGGCGGCGAGGCTCTGCGTCCAGTGGGCGGCAGCCGCGTCGGCTGCGGGGCCGTGGCTCCACAACAGGGGGACGGTGCCGTCGAGTTCGAGAGCGAAGGTCTTCGCCGGGTTGTCGTGCTGGGGCACGGCAGGGCCGCAGGTGCCGGCCACGGTGTCGAGTCGCTCGGCGAGGGACTCGACCGCGGAGGGCGGCGCCGCCGCGAGGCCGAGGCGGTCGGCGAGGAGGAACAGCGGGGCGGCGAGCGCCCACAGGGTGCCGGGCGCCGCCTTGCCGGCGTCCGGCTCCGGGGCCTGTTCGGCAGGGCTTCGGAGCGCGGCGGGCGCGGTTCCGGGGGCGGAGACGTACGGGACGAACAGCCCCCGGTCGCCCAACACGTCGGCGAGCGGGCTGTGTTCGGGCGCGACGGCTACGACGGTGCAGCCGCGGCGGTACGCCTGCTCGGCGAGGCCGCAGAGGCCCGGCTCGGTGCCGTTGGGCGTGGCGAGGACGAGCAGGTCGACGGGCCCGGCCCAGCCGGGCAGGGCCCAGTGGAACGACGCGGGGTCCGCCGTCTCGCTTCCGGCGGCGAGGCGGATGACCGGCGCGGAGCCGTTACCGAGCGCGTCGAGGAACCGGGCGAGCGCGGCGGCCGTTCCGGGCGGCCCGGCCAAGAGGAGGGTGCGCGGCCTGCCTTCGGGGCGCAGGGCGAGCACCCCGGCCTCCTCGGAGGCGCGCACCGCGCTCCGTACGCGGCCTCCGGCGCCCGCCGTGCTCGGCAGCAGCTCGGCCGCGTCCGCCTCCGCGAGCGCCTCCGCCGAGTCGAGGAGGAACTCGTCGAGCATGGTCGCTGGCTCCGATCGGCGGCGCGGTGGATGTGGTGCGATCGTGCGGGGGCCGGCGCTGGTTCTGCGGCCCCACCGCCCTCACTCCGGACGACGGGCCTCGTCGACGAGGAGCACGGGGATGCCGTCGCGGATCGGGTAGACCAGGCCGCACGCGCTGCCGGTGCAGTGGAGTTCGTCTGCCTCCTCGCGCAGTGGTGCATGGCAGGCGGGGCAGGCGAGGATCTCCAGGAGGCCGGCTTCGAGCGGCATGTTCCCTCCAACTTCGGGCAGCGTGCAGTGCCGTCAGCGTACCGCCGGCCGCGGCGGGGCAGGGGGCCAGTCCCCTGCGGTCGCGGCCGGCGGTGCCCAGCGGTGCGGCGGAGGTCAGGCCCGCACGAGGTCGAGGACCTCGTCCCTGATCCGCTCCACCGTGGGGGTGTCCTGCGCCTCGACGTTGAGCCGGAGAAGCGGCTCCGTGTTGGAGGGGCGGAGGTTGAACCACCATCCGTTGCCGAGGACGGTGAGGCCGTCGAGCTCGTCGAGGGTGACGCCCTCACGGCCGGCGAACGCTTCCTTCACCGCTGCCGTGCGTCCCTCCTGGTCGGCGACGGTGCTGTTGATCTCGCCGGAGGCGGGGTAACGGTCGTACTCGCGGACGAGTTCGGAGAGCGGGCGCTGCTGCTCGCCGAGCGCGGCGAGTACGTGGAGGGCGGCGAGCATGCCGGTGTCCGCGTTCCAGAAGTCGCGGAAGTAGTAGTGCGCCGAGTGCTCGCCCCCGAAGACGGCCCCGGTCTCGGCCATCTGCTGCTTGATGAACGAATGGCCGACGCGGGTGCGTACGGGCGTCCCGCCGTTCTCCTTGACGACCTCGGGCACGGACTGCGAGGTGATGAGGTTGTGGATCACCGTGGAGCCGGGGGACTTGGCGAGTTCGCGCGCGGTCACGAGGGCGGCGACGGCCGACGGCGAGACGGGCTCGCCCCGCTCGTCCACGACGAAGCAGCGGTCGGCGTCGCCGTCGAAGGCGAGGCCGATGTCGGCGTCGGTGTCGCGTACGCGCTGCTGGAGGTCGACGATGTTCTTCGGGTCGAGCGGGTTCGCCTCGTGGTTCGGGAAGCTGCCGTCGAGCTCGAAGTAGAGCGCGTCGAGTTCGAGCGGGAGGCCCTCGAAGACCGTGGGGACCGTGTAACCGCCCATGCCGTTGCCGGCGTCGACGACGACCTTCAACGGCCGGATGGCCTCGAGGTCGACGAGGGAGCGGAGGTAGCGCGCGTAGTCGGCGAGGAGCTGCCGCTCCGTGATGGTGCCCTCGCCGCTCTCGGCCGGCGGCATCGGCGTGCCCTCGGACCACTCCTCGACGAGCGCCCGGATCTCCGCGAGCCCCGTCTCCTGGCCCACGGGGGCCGCGCCGGCGCGGCACATCTTGATGCCGTTGTACTGCGCGGGGTTGTGGCTCGCGGTGAACATCGCTCCCGGCAGGTCGAGGTAGCCGCTGGCGAAGTAGAGCTCGTCGGTGGAGCAGAGGCCGATCTCGGTGACGTCCGCCCCGCGGGCGGCGGCGCCCCGCCCGAAGGCGCGCGAGAGGCCGGGCGAGGAGGTGCGCATGTCGTGTCCGATGACGATCGAGGTCGCGTCGGTGACCTGCACGAACGCTGCCCCGAAGAGTTCGGCGAGCGCCTCGTCCCACTGGTCGGGCACAACGCCGCGCACGTCGTACGCCTTCACGATCTCCGACAGGTCAGCCACGTCAGCCCTCTCCTGTGTACTCGGGTTGCCGTTGCCCGTGCGTGCGCCGGCGGCGCCGGCGGGGCCCGGGAGGATCGGCGGGGGACCAAATCTACCCGTCGGGTGGGAGAGGCACGCGCAGGGCGGGGAGAGCTGCCGCGCAGTCAGGGGAGTTGGCGCGGCGCGGAATCGAGGCCCGCCCGTTCAGGAGTCGGGCGAGCGGAGCACCCGGAGGTGGCCGCGGCGGGCGACCTCCATCGGGTCGGCGTCGCTGCCGCGCGGGCCGGCGGCGTGCTCGCCGGCCTGGGCCGCCTGTTCCCGCCGGGGGGTGCGCGCGGCCTCGCGGACGGCGTCGGCGAGTGCTTCGAGGTCGTCGCTGCTGGGGCGCGCGGCGGCCGTGTCGATGGAGAGGCGGACGACCTCCCAGCCACGAGGGGCGGTAAGGCGCTCCGAGTGCTCGGAGCAGAGGTCGTAGCAGTGCGGTTCCGCGTAGGTGGCCAACGGGCCGAGGACGGCGGTGGAATCCGCGTAGACGTACGTCAGCGTCGCAACGGCGGGACGGCCGCATGCGGTGCGCGAACAGCGACGTACGGGACTCACGGTGTTGGACCGTACCGCACTCCCCAGCGGGCTGCGACGACTCCACCGGACGTCCACCCGGCCGTGTCGCCCCCCTTCATCCGGTACGCCCCGGTCTGTCGTACGGGCCCCGACAGGGCGGGAAGCACGGCGTTCCAGGACCGGCACCCCGCGCCTCACCGGGAGGTTTCGGGAGAGCGCGGCCGCCCGGAACGCCGGGGCTGGGGAGCGGCGCCCTCGCATAACCATTCGGTGACGAAGCCCCCGCCGCAGCCTTGCGCACCAGCACCGACAGCCAGCGGCGAGGGCGCCGGGAGGGCTAGGCTCGACTCGATGGACAGCCCCTCGCAGCCCCAGGCCGAAGGCCCGCGCGCACCCCGCCCGCACAGCAGGGACCGCCACGGCCGCGGGATGCGCGGGCCGATCGCCCCACCCCAGGTGCCGCTCTCGGTGACCCGCTCCGACGCCTTCGACGACCTGGTCCGCGACTCCGTCAACCGTCTCGAACGGCACTGGCCGCAGCTCGCGAGCGTGGAGTTCGCCGTCCAGGAGGTACCGAGGGGCGATCACGGCGAGCTCGACGAGGGCGTGGAGGCCGTTCCGCTCGGGCAGTCGGTGCCTGGGCGGGACGGCCGGCCCGACCGCGTCGTCGTCTACCGGCGCCCGGTGGAGATCCGCACGCGCAGCCTCGACGAGCGGGCGCTGCTCGTCCACGAGGTCGTCGTGGAGCAGGTCGCCGAACTCCTCGGCCTCGCGCCGGAGTCGGTCGACCCGCGCTACGGGGAGGACTAGAGCCGGAACGCCTCCCGGGTGCGCGGGATCAGTCGCCCGTGAGGACGGAGAGGTCCTCTCCCGACTCCGGCACGCGTACCGTGCCACGGTCGTCCGGCAGGGTCTGCACCGTGAACATCGGCACCTCGCCCTTCTTCGCCTTCTTGGAGAGCGTCCGCGCGCCGAACACCTCTCCGCCCGAGACGCGTTCGACCGTGACCGCGTAGGCGCCCGAGCCGCCCTCGGGGCGCGGCGGCGTGACCGTCTTGGTGGTGCCGCCCTTGATCTGCACCGTGGTGCTGCGCGGCTCCCCTCCCCCGCTCCCCTTCGACGCCGTCACCTTGACCTTCGCGCCCTTCCCCGGCGCGGTCAGCGAGAGGGACGAGGCGAAGGGCGAGCCGGACGAGCGGTTGTCCGCCGCCGTCGCGCGCTCGGTGATCCGCGGGGTCGAGGGGATGAAGGCGGTCTCCTGCTTCGCGCCCTTCCCCCTGGTGACCCGGGCGGCAGCGACGACCGGGGTCTCGCCGCCCTCGCCCGAGGGCGAGAGCACGAGCGAGCCCGTCTCACCCTTGGTGAGGTCCTTGAGATCGACCGCCGTCGTCATGCCTCCCTTGACGTGCAGGGTCTCGAAGCCGGCAGGGGTGATCGTGCCGGAGGGTCCGGCGAGGCGGACCTTGAGGTCGGCGTCCTCCTCGCCCGGTGCGAAGACGACGAGGCGCACGGAGGTCGCGTCGCCCGGGATCCCCGGCAGCACCGCCTGGGGCGCCGCGTCGCCTGCCGGCGGGAGCCAGTCGCCGCCGGCCTTCTCGTCGTCCGCCTGCACCTGGGCGGCGACCCTGCCCGTGCGGGAGACCACGTGGAGCGCGACGTTGGTGACGGGGCCGCCGGTGAGGGCGGAGAGCAGCACGGGGACGGTGGTGCGCGGCGGGACGTTGATGCCCTCGCCGCCCGTTGCCGACTCGCGGCCGTCCTTGCCGTACGGCTCCACGTCGACGACGGCGCCGGTGTCGTCGGGGTTGGTGAGGTGGACGTAGTCCTGGCGCTCGTCGGAAGTGCTGACGCCCGGGAACCAGAAGGAGGTGTCGGGCGCGGTGCACGCGAGCCCGTGGAGCCCGCGCCCGGCGCCCGCACTGACGACGGTCGTCTGCTGCACCGTCCACCCGGGCGCGAAGCGGCCCTCCGCGTTGCCGGCGAGGGCGGGAGCGTCGCTCCGCTCGGTCGACGAGGTGACGGGGGTGCCCGGCGAGGTGAGCGGGAGGACCGGCTTGTCGGCGTCCTTCCCCTTCTCCTTGTTGTCGTCGTTGTCGTCGTTGTCGTCCTTCTTCTTGCCCTTGCCGTCCTCGCTGCCGTCGAGTTCGGCGAGCGCGAGCGGACGGAGCTCGGCCGTGCCCTTGCGGCTGTCCGCGCCCTCCGGCGAGTAGGCCGTGTACGCCGACTCCGCCACCTCGGAGTCGCTGGGGCGCGGGCACACCAGCGTCGTGCGCTCGACGGACTTCCGTGCGACGGAACCGCCCTCGTCGCCGCCTTCGCCGGGCGCCGCGACGGCGGCGACGCCGGTCACGGCGGCGAGCGCGACGACGGCGCCGCCGACGGTCAGGATCGTGCGGTTCACTGCTCACTCCCGTCGCGGTAGCCGGGGTACGGGACACCCGCTCCGCCGTGGTCTCCGTATGTTCCGGTGCCGTAGCCCTGCCCGTAGTACGGGTCGGTCTGCGGCGCGTACTGCGGCTGGGCCGGGTCGGGGTACTGCTGGGGGTCGTACGCCGGGGGCGGGTAGCCCTGGTGCGCGTACTCGTCGGGGTAGCCGGTGGCGTACTCCTGCGTGTACTGCGGCTCTTCCTGCGGGTACTGCGGCTGCTGGGGCACGGGCGCCGGTTCCGGTGGCGGCGGCATGTCGCCGGCCGGGGGCGCCTCGTCGGAGGCGGCGGCAGCGCGGAGCCGCCGCGCCCTGCGGCCCTCGCCCTGCGCTGGCTCGGGCACGGCGGGCGCCTCCGGCAGGTCGTCGTCGACGGTCCTGCGGCCGCCGGGCAGCGCGAGGACGAGGACGAGGAGGAAGAGGAAGCCCTGCGCGCCGACCCATGCCTTGTGCATCAGCGGCGTCTCGTATGTGAGGTCCAACCGGCCGCCGGAAGCCGGGAGTTGGAAGCCCTGCGCCCAGTCGTCGACGGTGGTCGGGGCGAGGGGCTTGCCGTCGAGCGTCGCCGACCAGCCCGCTGCTGCGGTGTCGGCGAGACGCAGCACCCGGCCGTCGGGCCCTGCGGGGATCTGCGTGTGCGCCTCGACGGGGCCGGCGGCCACCGCGACCGGCGCGGCGACCGCGCCCTTCCCCTCCCCCGGGACGATCACCGCGCGCGAGACCTCGCGCTCGACGCGCCAGAGCGCGCTGCCGTCCTCCTGGCTGAGCCGCGTGAGCCCGGGCGTCGTGTCGAGGACGCGGCGCATCTCCCGCGGCGCGCCCTCGCGTACGAGGAGGTAGCGCACCGCGTAGTCGCCGAGCTGGTCGCTCTGGTCGGCGCCCGAGCCCGCGACGAGGTGGGAGACGACGCGGTCGAGGCGGCTCTGGCCGCCGCCGGACTCGGCGAGCTCCGCGTCCCCGAGACGGGCCCCCGAACCGCGTACGAGGGTGTACGAGACACCCTCGCCGTGCCCGGCGAGCACCAACGTCCGTGCCTGGTCCCGGGTGTTGCTCTCCTCCGCGACGAACGCCGGCACCTGCACCGGGTCCCGCCGCGAGAGCGGTCCGTCGGCGCCGCCGACCATCCAGCCGACGGCCGAGACCACCGGCCCGGCCGCGGCCGCGGCCGCGACGAGCACGGCGGCCGGCTGCCGCCAGCCGAAGCTCTGCGCGGCGACCCGCGAACGCGCCCCTTCCGCGCCGATCGCGGCGGCGGTGAGCAGCGCGATGCCGTAGACGAGAGTTGCGGGGCCGGCCCAGCCGGAGCCGTTGGCGAGGCCCGCGAAGAGCAGCCCCGCGAGGGCGACGACCCAGGCCGCGCGTACCGTCGGCTGCCGCTCGCTGCGAAGCAGCGCGGCGAGCGCGGCGAGCACGATGCCGACGAGGACGACCGCGCCGGTGGTGCCGGGGCCGCCGGGGCTGAGCGTGAGGAGGTCGAGCGCGGAGGCGGAGCCGGCGCCGTGGTCGAGCCCTGCCTCGTCGAGGAAGCGGGCCGGGTCACCGAGGAGCGAGAGCGACCAGGGCGCCAGCACCACCATGGGCGTCAGCAGCCAGACGGCGCACCGCGAGAGGGCCGCGCCGAGCCCCGGGCCCGTACGCCACCGCACCACCATGAGGACGACCGAGAGCACCAGCGCGATCGGCCACACCACGGGCGTGAACGCGGTGACGAGCGTCAGCAGCAGCGCGTACGCCCACGCCGCACGCCAGCTCGCACGCCCCCGGAGCCCGCTCGCCGCGACCGCCGCCCTCGCCAACAGCGGGAGCAGCACGGCGAGTACGGCCGTACCGATGCGCCCGCCGGCGAGCGCGCCCGTCGCGGCAGGCAGGAAGGCGTAGGCGACGCTGCCCCAGGCGCGGATGAGCCGCGATCCGACGAGCGGACGCGAGGCGAAGTACGCCGTCAGTCCGGCGAGCGGGACGGAGCAGACGAGGAGGAGCGTCAGGGCGAACCCGGTGCTCCCGAAGAAGAGGGTCGCGACGGCGGCGACGAGTGCGAGGTAGGGCGGCGCCTCCTGGGTGCCGCCGACACCGACCGGGTGCCAGCCGTCGAGGTAGCGGCCCCAGAGTTCGCCCACGCTCTCCGGCGCGGGGAGCAGTGCGCCTCCGGCGAGCGCTCCGCCGCCGAGCAGCGCGCGGCAGGCGACGAGCGAGACGAGCAGCAGCACGGCGAAGAGCACGGGCGCCGGCTTCCGCGCCACCCGCTTCAGCCGCGCGAACTGCTCGACCTCCAGGAAGTCGGCGTCCTCGTCCCCGGGGCCCGACTCGACGGCGCCGTGCCGACCGCCGGCCGACGCCTCGGGCGCCGCGCGTCCGCCGAAGTTGCTGACCACCTGCTCGACGGTGGCCCGCACCGTCGCGCCGGGCGGCGGGAAGAGCGGACGCAGTTCCTGGTGCGGCACCTGGGGACGCCCGCGCCTGCGCCTGGCCGCGGACAGCCGGCCCGGGCGCAGCAACACGGACGCGAGCCCCGCGACTTCGTCGAGCGCCTGCTTCGGCACCTTGCCGACGAGGTAGGCGAGCGTCCGCAGCAGGGTGCCGAGCACCAGCCGCAGCGCGACCCAGGGAAGCTTCCGGCCGGGCGCGTTGGCGAGCAGCGTGAAGACGGCACCCGACTTGTCCACGCGGTGCGGGCTCGCGCCTCCGCGTCCTGCCCGCCCCACGCAGTCGACGGGACGCCGCTCCCGCGAGGCAGCCTCGGCGTGCCGGAGCACGGCGTCGGGCACGACGAAGACGCGGTGCCCCGCAGTCTGCGCCCGCCAGCAGAGGTCGACGTCGTCCCGCATGAGCGGCACGTTCCGGTCAAAGCCGCCCAACTCCTCGAAGACGTCCCGCCTGATGAGCATCCCGGCGGTGGAGACGGAGAGCACGGGACGCACCTGGTCGTGCTGCCCCTGGTCCTGCTCGCGCCGCTCGACGCCCGTCCAACGGCGTCCGCTGTTGGCGATCGAGACGCCCGTCTCCAGCAGTTGCCTGCGGTCGTACCAGCTGCGCAGCTTCGGGCCCGCGACGGTGATGCCCGGGTCGGAGTCGACGACGCGGAGGAGGTGTGCGAGGGCGTCGGGCTCGGGCGCGGAGTCGTCGTGGAGCAGCCAGAGCCACTGCACCGGCTCCCCGTGGGGGAGTTCGGGCATCTCGTACGCCTCGTCGTGCCAGGTCCGCGTGACGGGGTCCCAGCCGCTGGGGCGCTTGAGGTACGGCAGGTCGTCGGGGGTGAGGACGCCGGCCGTGCGCGCCGCCTCGTCGACGGCGGTACCGAATCCGGACCGCCGGGCTAGGTGGAGCACCCGCTCGGCGCCGAGGGACTCGGTGAGGATTCCGGCGGAGTCGTCCCCGCTGCCGGTGTCGGCCGCGATGACGTTCTGCACCGGACGCTCCTGGCCGAGGAGCCCCGACAGCACCTCCGGCAGCCACCTGGCGCCGTCGTGCGAGACGAGCACCGCGGTGACCACGTGCCTGGGGAACTCGGGTGTGGCCGCCTGGTGTTGGCCGGCCGCTTGGCTGTGCAGGGACATCGGGGTACGGGCCCTCCCCGGGTACGGGGCCCGGCGAAGCCGCTGAGCCCGCAGCACCGGAAGACGCTGTGGTGGACTTCGGTGAACGCACGGGTCCCGTGTGCTGGGGGTGCGCCTCGGACGGCCCCACACTAACGGCTCGGTGCACCACGGAGGTCCGCCTCCCGACGACGGACACGTCTCCCCGCAGCCTGCCCGGCGGTCGACGGGCGGTCGCCCCTCGGCACGTACCACTCGTCGACACACACGAACGAGCGGGAAACCAAAGCGCCTTCCGTCAGGAACGGAAGGCACCAATCAGATCGCGGCCTTCTTCAAGCGGCGTCGTTCACGTTCCGACAGGCCGCCCCAGATGCCGAACCGTTCGTCGTTGGCGAGTGCGTACTCCAGGCACTCGGACCGGACTTCGCATGCGAGGCAGACCTTCTTCGCCTCGCGAGTAGAGCCGCCCTTCTCCGGGAAGAACGATTCCGGGTCGGTCTGCGCGCACAACGCGCGCTCCTGCCAGCCGAGCTCTTCGTCCGCCTCTTCGACCAGCAGTTGCTGGAACAGCTCGGTCATTCGCGCGCCCCTCGTCTGTCCTTTGCGTCCCCGTGATGCTGCCGTTACCGATCGACGCCCTATCCGGCGCCCCGGGTCACGAACAACACGGGTGAGATTACAAGTGTGGCCATCCGGGCCAGTCAAGCCGAGATCTGCTATTGGGCCCGTTATTCACTCTGCGGAACCAAGGCGGCTGAGTAAGTGTACAAATCACTCAAAGATGCGCGCCTAACGACCGACAAGGTCGCAATCCGGTCCATGTTGAACTCAGTCGAATCTCATTCGAACTGCTTCAAGCCTCACAGAACCACGCGTTCCGCACTTCCCGATCGCGCCACGCGGCGCCCGTCGAACCGACCCTGATCACGGTGGGATCACGGAATGGCAACGACGTTTCGCCGAGTGACTGCTGGCCCATTTCACCGGCGATGGAGGAACAAACCTTTCACTGGTGGTCGCAACCGGATGCAGTGAATCATTAGCCCCAAAGGGGACATCCTGTTGACAGGCAAGGGAGTTGAGGGCTCTCCTTGTCCGCATGCCAGCGACCCGTCCACTCCACCCGGCGCATGCCCGCCGGCCCTTCGGCGCCCGGCCGGACGCGGTGGAGAGCTGTTCCTGTCGCTGTAGCCCGCGGTCCTGTCCGGTGCTCTGACCTCCGCACAGTCGACCGCGCCCGTTCAACTCCCTTTTCGCGCCGTGGTGTTCGCCGCGCAGCGCGCCAGTCGTCCTAGTGCGCCCGCGTGTTCGCCACCGGTGCGACGGGTCCGCGCGCGCCGTGGCGACCGCTGACGGGTACCCGAGCCCCCGAGCGGCGCGCCCACACCTTCCCGAAGGCACCCCACGTGAACAACGACGTCGAAATCGCGGGCGACGCCCTGGCACTCCCGCACCTGCTGCCTGCTCCTCCGAAGCACCCGGCGACGCTCTCCGCGTTCGCCGCGCTGGTGCGCACGCTCGCCGACGAGCCGGAGCGCTGGCGTCCGCTCGTCCGCTACGACGCGACGCTGCGCTGGTACCACCGGCTCGACCAAAGACCGGGATACGAGCTGTGGCTGTCGAGTTGGCTGCCCGGGCAGGGCAGCGGGCGGCACGACCACGGCGTTTCCCGCGGGCTCTGCACCGTGCTCGAGGGCGAACTCACCGAGCGCTCGGTGCGCCGCGGCGACGGAGGCGAGGAGAGCCGCGTGCTGCGGCCCGGCACGCTCCGCGCGTTCGCCCCCGGATACGTGCACGACGTGGTCAACAGCGCGCTGACGCCCGCCGTCAGCGCACACGTCTACTATCCGGCACTCACCGGTATGCGGATGCGCTGCTCCTCCGCGCCGGGCCGCGCCGAGCCCGCACGGCTCCCGACGGGCGCCTGACCGGGGAGCCGCTCGGGCTGCAAGACTGGGGCGCATGCAGCGCATCGTGGTACTGGCCGGGGGCATCGGCGGTGCCCGCTTCCTGCGGGGCCTCAAGGTCGCCGCGCCGGAAGCGGAGATCACCGTCGTCGGCAACACCGGCGACGACATCCACCTCTTCGGACTCAAGGTCTGCCCCGACCTCGACACCGTGATGTACACCCTCGGCGGCGGCATCAACGAGGAACAGGGCTGGGGCCGAACCGGCGAAACCTTCGCGGTGAAGGAGGAGTTGGGCGCGTACGGCGTCGGCCCGCAGTGGTTCGGGCTCGGGGACCGGGACTTCGCGACACACATCGTGCGCACTCAGATGATCTCCGCCGGGTACCCGCTCAGCGACGTCACGCAGGCCCTGTGCAGCAGGTGGGAGCCGGGCGTCCGGCTGCTGCCGATGACCGACGACAGGGTCGAGACCCATGTGCTCGTCGACGATCCGGAGGGCGAGGGCCGCAAGGCCGTGCACTTCCAGGAGTACTGGGTGCGGATGCGCGCCGGTGCCGACGCGCACGCCGTCGTCCCCGTCGGCGCCGAGTCGGCGAAGCCGGCGCCCGGTGTGCTCGACGCGGTGGCCCACGCCGACGTGGTGCTCTTCCCGCCGTCGAACCCCGTGGTGAGCGTCGGGACCATCCTCGCCGTCCCCGGGATAAGGGAGGCGATCGCCGAGGCGGGGGTCCCGGTGGTCGGGCTGTCGCCGATCGTCGGGGGCGCGCCCGTGCGCGGCATGGCGGACAAGGTCCTCGCCGCGGTCGGCGTCGAGACGACGGCCGCGGCCGTCGCCAGGCACTACGGTTCCGGGATGCTCGACGGCTGGCTCGTCGACACGGCCGACGCGTCCGCCGTGGACGAGGTCGAGGAGGCCGGCATCCGCTGCCGCGCCGTGCCGCTGATGATGACCGACGACGAGGCGACCGCGGCGATGGCACGCGAGGCGCTGGCGCTCGCCGAGGAGGTGTCGGCATGACGGAGGCAGCCGGCTACCGCGTCTGGGCGCTGCCCGGCATCCCCGAAGTGAGCCCGGGCGACGACCTGGTGGCGCTGGTCGCGGAGGCGGCCGGGGGCGGGGGGCTCGTCGACGGCGACGTGCTCGTCGTCACGTCGAAGATCGTCAGCAAGGCCGAGGGCCGGGTGCTCCGAGCCGACGACCGCGAGGCCGCGATCGAGGCGGAGAGCGTGCGGCTCGTCGCACGGCGCGGGCCCGCGCGCATCGTGGAGTCGCGGCACGGGTTCGTGATGGCCGCTGCCGGTGTCGACGCCTCCAACACCCCGAAGGGCACGGTGCTGTTGCTCCCCGAGGACCCGGACGCCTCGGCGCGGCGGCTCAGGGAGGGGCTGCGCGAGGCGCTCGGGGTCGACGTGGGCGTCGTCGTCACCGACACCTTCGGACGCCCGTGGCGGGAGGGCCAGACCGACGTGGCCGTGGGCGCGGCCGGCGTGCAGGTCCTGGAGGACCTGCGCGGCGGGGCCGACACGCACGGCAACCCGCTGGGCGTCACCGTCACCGCCGTGGGCGACGAACTCGCCGCGGCCGGCGAGCTGGTGAAGGGGAAGGCGAACGGCCTCCCCGTCGCCGTGGTGCGCGGGCTCGGCCGGCACGTCGGCGGTGAAGAGGAAGGCTCCGCACGGCAGTTGGTGCGCGAGGCGGCCGACGACATGTTCCGGCTGGGGACTTCGGAAGCCGTGCGCGAGGCCGTCGCGATGCGCCGCACCGTGCGCGAGTTCGACGGGCGCGAGGTGGACCCGGGCTCGGTGCGCCGCGCCGTCGACGCAGCCGTCACCGCGCCCGCGCCGCATCACACGACGCCGTGGCGGTTCGTCCTGCTGGAGACGGCCGAGACGCGGACCCTGCTGCTCGACGCGATGCAGGAGGCGTGGATCGCGGACCTGCGCGCCGACGGGAAGAGCGAGGAGTCGATCGCGCGCCGCGTGCGCCGGGGCGACGTGCTGCGGAACGCGCCGTATCTGGTGGTGCCGTGCCTCGTCGCCGAGGGCGCGCACGACTATCCCGACGCACGCAGGTCAGCGGCCGAGCGGGAGATGTTCACCGTCGCCGTGGGCGCCGGCATCCAGAACTTCCTCGTCGCCCTCGCGGCGGAGCAGCTCGGCTCGGCGTGGGTCTCCTCGACGATGTTCTGCCGCGACGTCGTGCGCGAGGTGCTGCGGCTGCCGGCGGAGTGGGACCCGATGGGCGCCGTCGCCGTCGGCCGCCCGGCGGGCGAGCCGCGGCCCCGACCGCCGCGCGACGGTGGGGAGTTCACCGTCGTGCGCTGATCACAGGCGGGTGATGTCGCCCGGCTGCCGGCGGGGCCGTCGGCGAGGTGGGTGGAGCCCGGTGAGGGTGAGGAGGCGGGCCGCGCGGTGGCGTTGGCCGCGGTAGGGCTCGAGCAGGGCGAGCATGCCGGCGTCGTCGGTGTTCCGCTCGCCGGTGAGGGCGTAGCCGACGGTGCGGGGGAGGTGGAGGTCGCCGACGGTGACCGCGTCGGCGGCGCCGTTGCTGCGCTGGAGGGCTTCGGCGGCCGTCCACGGGCCGACGCCGGGGATCGCCTGGAGCCTGGCGAGGGCCTCGGGCAGCGCCATCGCGGCGGCCTCCTCCATCCGTGAACTCCGTTGTGCCGCACGGACGATGGCGTCGGAGCGCTTGCTGTCGACGTTGGCGCGGTGCCACTCCCAGGAGGGGATGCGCACCCAGGTGCGCGGCTCGGGGACGACGTGGAGCGAGGGGTGCGGTCCGGGCGCCGGCTCGCCGAACTTGCGGACGAGGTGCCGCCAGGAGCGGTACGCCTCGATCGAGGTGATCTTCTGCTCCAGTATCGCGGGGACGAGCGACTCCAGGACACGGCCCGTACGCGTCAGCCGGAGACCGGGGTGCCTGCGGTGCGACTCGGCGACGACGCGGTGGCGCGGCACGAACTCCTCGGGCGCGTCTCCCTCGCCGAGCAGCGCGGGCAGCCCGTCGAGCACCTCCTGCGCGCCGGCGCCCCACGCCTCGGCGCGCACCCGGCCCGAAGCAGGGGTGAGCCGCAGGGTGGCCGGGCCGCTCCGCAGGCGGGTGGTGCGCCAGACGGAGCCGGCGTGCACCTGGAAGGTCGGGTCGTACGGGCCGCGCGCGAGCACGGCGAGGCTGCCCGGCAGGTCGTAGGCGCCGGGTGGCGTCCAGGTACGGGTGAGGTGCACGGGAAAAGCGTAGGCGGACCCACTGACACCAGGACCGACGGGGGCGTACCGGCCGGAAGCGGACGAAGCTCCGGCGCCGACTCGCCCCGGCCTACTGGTCGGAGGAGAAGCGCACGGCGCCGGCCGGGATCCGCGCATCGCACCAGACGCGGATGCCGCTGCGCAGTTCGTTCCCCTCGCCGATCACGGCACCGTCGCCGACCACGGCGCCGTCGAGCACGGTGTGCGCCCCGATCGAGGCGCCGGCGCCGACGAGCGAGTCGCGGATCCGCGCGCCGGGGGCGATGCGGACGCCGTCGAGGAGGGTGCTGCCCTCGATCCGTGCGCCGGCGCCGATCGCGGAGCGCGCGCCGGCGACGGTACCGCCCGTCAGCTTGGCGTCCCCCGCGACCTCGGCCGTCTCCAGGATCAGCCGCTCGCCGCACCGCCCGGGGACGGCGGGCGAGGGGGCCCGGCCGAGTACGAGGTCGGCGGAGCCGCGGACGAACGCCTGCGGGGTGCCGAGGTCGAGCCAGTAGGTGGAGTCGACGAGTCCGTGGAGGTGGGCGCCGGCGTCGAGGAGGCCGGGGAAGGTCTCGCGCTCGACGGAGACGGGTCGGCCGAGCGGGATGGTGTCGATCACCGAGCGGTTGAAGACGTAGGCGCCGGCGTTGATCTGGTCGGTGACGATCTCTTCCGGCGTCTGCGGCTTCTCGAGGAACGCCGTGACCCGTCCGTCGGCGTCGGTCGGCACGAGGCCGAAGGCGCGGGGGTCGGTGACCCGGGTGAGGTGGAGGGTGACGTCGGCGCCCGAGCCGGTGTGCTCCTCGACGAGGCTGCGGATGTCGACGCCCGTAAGTATGTCGCCGTTGAAGATGAGGACGGGCTCGTCGGGCGCCGAGTGGAGGCGGTCGGCCACGTTGCGGATCGCGCCGCCGGTGCCGAGGGGCTCTCGCTCGGTGACGTACTCGAGGTGGAGGCCGAGGTGGGAGCCGTCGCCGAAGTACGGCTCGAAGACCTCCGCGAGATAGGAGGTAGCCATCACCACGTGGTCGACGCCGGCCGCACGGGCGCGCGCCAACTGGTGGGTGAGGAACGGCACACCGGCGGCCGGGACCATCGGCTTGGGGGTGTTCACGGTCAGCGGACGCAGCCGGGTTCCTTTGCCTCCGACAAGAAGGATCGCTTCCGTCACCTGTCGTCTCCGCTTCCTGCCGGGGCCTGGCCTGACGGCCGGCGGCCAGTGTATGCATCCCCGCGCACGCCGGCGCGGGCCTTCGGACCGCCGGTTCCGCGCGGGATCCGGCCGTCGGGCCCCGGCAGTTCACCAGCGGAGTCAGCGGCGCTGCAACTTCGCTGCCGCGGTGCGCACGTCTCCTAGCTTTGCGTAGAGCTTCGCCCCCGGGCACTCGGTGTTGTACCCGTCCCGATGACCCGAGACCGTACGGAACTTGACCTTCTCCCCCTGCGGGTACTTCTCTCCCTCGGACACCAGAGTCGTCGTGCCGCCCGCATGGACGCCGTTGATGCCGAGCTTCCACGCCGTCAGCCGGGCGAGGGCGCCGACGGCCTCCGGCGACGGTCGGTCGCTGGTGTAGGTGCCGAGGACGGCGACACCCGTCGTGTCGGTGTTGAAGCCGTAAGTGTGGGCGCCCATCACGGGCTTGGCCACACCGCCGGCACGGCCCTCGTAGATGTTTCCGCACTTGTCGACGAAGAAGTTGTAGCCGACGTCGCGCCACTCGAGGCTCTTCACGTGGTAGCGGTAGATGCTTCGGAGGATCGACGGCACCTGGCTGCACGCGTACCCGTTGCCCGTCACGGTGTGGTGGACGAAGGCGGCTTTCGTCGCCCCGGTGAAGGCCGCATCGGGTTCCCTGAGCCGCTCGTCCGCGCCCCATCCCTTCCGTGTCGTGATCCGCGGGCGCGGGCCCGCGTGCCCGCCGCCGTCCGGGTACTCGGCCTGGGTCTGCTCGCTGCTGAGCGCGGGCAGGAAGGTGTCGTCGGTGCGGGGTTCGGCCGGGCCGCGCCCCTCGGCGGTGCGGCCCTCTTCTGCCTCGTCCGAGCGGCCCGGGTCGACCAGCTCGACGCGGAGGCCGTCGGGGAGTCCGGGCCGGGCCGGCGCCGTGCCTCCGCCGGTGCGCGGCGACGGCCCTTCGGGGACGACTCTCACCTGCACGCCGTCCGCCGGGCCCGTCCACAACGGTGCGGTGGCGCCCGGGAGTTGACCGGTCGTGCGCTCCCCCGCGCGTTCGTCGGGCGAGGCGCCGGGGTGGACGTCGAGGGTGCGCCAGCCGCTCCAGGCGCCGTCGTCGACGGCACGGGTGCGGACCTGTACGCGTCCGGCGAGCGGCTCGTCCGCGTCGTCCCAGACGACCCCGACGAGCGAGAACGGCTCGACCGTCCGCGCGGGGAGGCCGCTCGCGCCGCGCTCCGCGCCCCTGCCCCGGTCGGGCGAGAGGGGGAGCGACCTGGTGGCGCCGGCCGGCTTGCCTCGCGGCGCGTCCTGCGGGCCCGGGTCGGGTACGGCGGCAGCGGTGGCCGCGGGGAGGAGGGGGAGCAGGAGGGCTGCTGCGCCTACGGCGCTGAGAGAAGACAGAGGTGCACGCATAGAGCGATCTTGGGCATATGTACACAGAAGTGTCTATTCGTCACTTGACGGGCCATCGGTCGGAGGAGTCGTCCGGTACAGCTCCCTGGCACTCCGGCGGCCGCGCGCTTCCGTACCCTTGCTCCGATGAACGCCATCGAACGCACCCCGGACGACCTGCTGCGCACCGCCCTTTCGACGGACCCGTCAGGGCCGCTGATGACCTACTACGACGACGCCACGGGCGAGCGCGTCGAGCTCTCCGCGACGACCCTCGCCAATTGGGTGGCCAAGACGGCGAACCTGCTGGAGTCGGAGCTCTCGGCCGAGCCCGGCGACCGTCTCGCCGTCCTGCTGCCGACGCACTGGCAGACCGCCGTCTGGCTGCTCGCCTGCGCGGCGACGGGCGTCGTCGCGCAGGTGGGAGGAGACCCGGCGCGCGCCGACCTCGTCGTCAGCGGCCCGGAGACGCTGGAGGAGGCGCGCGCCTGCCGCGGTGAGCGCGTGGCGCTGAGCCTGCGCCCGCTCGGCGCGCGGTTCGCCGAGCAGCCGTCCGGCTTCCTCGACTACGCGGTGGAGGCGCCGAGCCAGCCCGACGCGTACGCACGGCACGCGCCCGTCGCGCCCGGCGCAGCGGCGCTCGTACTCGCCGACGGCGAGGAGTTCACCGGCGGCCAGGTGGTGCAGCGGGCCGTCGCCGACGCGGAGGAGCTGGCGCTCGGCCCGGGTTCGCGGGTGCTCACCTCGGGTTCGTACGGCGGATGGCCCGGGTTGTCGGCCGGGCTCTACGCGCCGCTCGCCGCCGGGGCCTCCGTGGTGCTCTGCCCGCGGGTCGACCTTCTCGACACCGAGGCACTGGCGGCACGGCAGGAGAGCGAGCGGACCTCGGTCACCGTCTGACGGTGGGCGGGGGGTCATACCGCAGCCAAGATCAACCTCACGTACAACCCTCGACGGGTCAGGCGCGTCTGCGTACTTAACCGGCGCGCACGACGGCGTGTACGCCCCCCCCGCGCCGCGACGTGAGGAAGCATCAGACGTGACCGAACCCGGCCCGCACGACGCCGCAACACCCGGCGACATACCGGGAGTCGCCCCGTCCTCGGCAGACACCGCCGAGGACGGCGGAGTCGCGGCCGGGGACGGGCAGCCGACGGGCGCCGAGGGTAAGGAGCGGGACGACGTCCCGGGCGAGGAGTCCGCGGCCCCGGAAGCGGAGGACGCACCTCCCGCCGACGAACCGGAACCCGACTCCCCGGAGCCCGAGCCACCGGAGTCCGAACCGGCGCCCGACGCCAACTCCCTCCCACGACATGCGAGTCCACCCGCCACGGCCGACGAGGAACACCCGCCCGACGGCGCGCAGAACCAGGCCGAGCCGCCCCCGAAGCGCCGCCGCTGGCTGCGTCGCACCGCCATCGGCCTCTCGCTCCTGCTGCTCGCCGCTGCCGCCACCGGCTGGACCTTCTACCGCCGGCTCGACGGCAACATCCGCACCGACACGGACACCGCACGGGAGCTCGCCGAGCACGAGGAGGAGCGCCCGGAGCCCCGACCGGGGCCCGCGCTGAACATCCTCCTCCTCGGCAGTGACAGTCGCGCCGGCGACAACGGCGACTACGGCAGGGACGAGGGCGCCGCGCGCGCCGACACCACGATCCTGCTCCACATAGCCGGCGACCGGAAGAGCGCGACGGGCGTCTCGCTCCCGCGCGACCTCGTGGTCGACATCCCGGCCTGCACGGGCCCCGACGGCTCCGCGACGCGGGCGCAGTTCGCGCAGTTCAACTGGGCGTTCCAGTACGGCGGCCCGGCCTGCACGATCCGCACCGTCGAGAAGCTCACCGGCATGCGCGTCGACCACCACGCCGTCGTCGACTTCCAGGGGTTCAAGGGCCTGGTGGACGCCGTGGGCGGTGTCGAGATCTGCCTCGCGGAACCGGTGCACGACACCGACGCACGGCTCGACCTCCCGGAAGGGCGGCAGACCCTCGAAGGGGAGGACGCGCTCGGCTACGTACGCGCCCGCCACGGCATCGGCGACGGCAGCGACACCGAGCGGATGGCGCGCCAACAGGTCTTCCTCGGCTCGCTGGTGAAGAAGATCCGCAGCAGCGAGGTGCTGCTCAACCCGACGCGCCTCTATCCGCTCCTCGACGCCGCGACCTCGTCCCTCACAGCGGACGACGGCCTCGACTCACTCGGGGACCTCTACGGCCTCGCCCGCGACGTGCAGTCCCTACCCGCCTCCGAGGTCCGGTTCCTGACGGTGCCCCGGCAACCGTACGGGCCCGACCCCAACCGCGACGAACTCTCGCGGCCCGCTGCCGACCGCCTCTTCGCACAGCTCGACGAGGACCAACCGGTGCGGGTGACAGGGGAGTCGGAGGGCGGAAAGGAAGAAGGCGAGGAGTCATCGGAACCGCCGGCTTCGTTGGATCCGTCGGAACTCTCCGAGCCCCCTGCGCGCTCCGACTCTTCGGAGACGGGGAACGCGCAAGGAAACGGAGGAGATTCAGCGAAGGATTCGACGGTGCGGAGGCCGGGCGATCCCGCTGGAACCCCTGATCCTGCGGGCTCTCCGCAGCACGAGGGAGGTGACGGGGACAGTGAGGAGGCCGAGGGGCCGTCGTACCGTGGCACGACCGCAGCGCACGACGTCTGCTCGGCGAATGACGCGGTGAATGAGGCGAATTGACCGTTTCCGCGCCAGTGGAATGTGTCACGAGCGTCGCTCGCCGCCGAACCCGCCGGATAGTGTGAACGCTCCGGTCTGGCCCGGAGCGGCAACAGCAGCCGGTAAATGGAGGACTTACGCAATCGTGGACGCGCAAGGCCGTGGGCAGGCGGGGGATATCGACCCCGCGGATCAGTGGGTGTTCGACCCGAACACCGGCAGCTACCAACTGCGCCTGAATCCCGTAGCCGACGACTCTCCGCATTCGTACGGTGACGGTGGCTCTTCCGGGCCGGGCCGCAGAAATCCGCGCCGCTCCGCGTCCTCACCCACCGAGCCGCGTTCCGAACAGGGCCGCGATCCGCAGGGAAGTTCCCGGGATTCCGGTGGTGAGGACGCCAAAGTACCGGCGCAGCGCAGCAGTTCGGACGGTGCGAGCAGCCACCGCTCGGGAGGGCGCGGACGTCGGAAACGGAAAGCGGGGCTGAGCGGCAAGCAGAAAGCGCTGCGCTGGACGGCGGGTTCCGTCGGGGTGCTCGTCGTCGTCGGCTGCGCAGGAGGCTATTACCTCTACGAGCAGTTCAACGGGAACATCAACAAGGTCGACGTCGGGATAGACAACGCCGCCGTCACGGACGGCCCGGTCAACATCCTCGTCATCGGGACCGACGCCCGCTCGGGCAAGGGGAACACCGGCTACGGCGACAACGGAAGCGTCGGCCACGCGGACACCACCTTCCTCTTCCACGTCTCCGAGGACCGCTCCAACGCGACGGCGCTCTCCATCCCGCGCGACATCATCACGGACATCCCCGACTGCCCGACGAAGCAGGAGGACGGCTCGACCAAGAACGTCCCGGGCCAGCAGGACGTCCGCTTCAACACCAGCCTCGGGCAGAGCGAGAGGGATCCCGGCTGCACCTGGCGGACGGTGGAGAAGCTCACCGGCGTGAAGATCAACCACTTCATGATGGCCGACTTCAACGCCGTCAAGGAGCTGTCGACGGC
This sequence comes from Streptomyces xiaopingdaonensis, assembly GCF_000262345.1. Lineage (GTDB taxonomy): Bacteria > Actinomycetota > Actinomycetes > Streptomycetales > Streptomycetaceae > Streptomyces > Streptomyces xiaopingdaonensis. The sequence continues at coordinate 26,014 of NZ_AJTQ01000371.1, forward strand.
GGTCGGCGGCGTCGAGGTCTGCGCCGCCAAGGACATCGACGACCCCAAGTCGCACCTGAAGTTGAAGGCGGGGAAGCATACCGTCGAGGGCGAGCAGGCGCTGGCGTTCGTGCGGACGAGGCACACCGTCGGCTTCGGCAGCGACCTGAGCCGCATCGAACTCCAGCAGCAGTTCCTCAGTTCGATGATCCGCAAGATCAAGTCCGGTGACACGCTCACCGACCCGTCGAAGCTCTACAAGCTCGGCAACGCCGCGACCAAGGCGCTCACCGTCGACACCGGGATCGGCAGCGTCAAGAAACTCACCGACCTCGCACAGGACTTGAAGCGCGTCAACACCAGCAACATCACCTTCGCCACGGTCCCGGTCCTCGACAACCCGGAGGACCCGGCGACCGTCATACTCGACGAGCAGAAGGCGAAGCCGCTCTTCAAGATGGTCCGCGACGACAAGTCGCTGACGAAGAACAAGAAGAAGAAGCAGGAGGAGGCCGGCAGCGACAAGGCGAAGCCCTCTCCTCCGTCCGAGGTGAACGTCAGCGTGACCAACGGCGGCGGCCCCGCGGGCTCCGCGCAGCGCACGGCGGTGTGGCTCCTCAACGAGCAGGGCGTGGCCCGCGCCGAGAACGGCGGCAACGCGCCGAAGCAGGTCGCCAAGACCCGCATCGAGCACGCACCCGAACTCGAGGGCGAGGCAGCCGCGTTGGTGAAAATGCTGAAACTGCCGAAGTCGGCGATGAAGGAGGTCGCGGGCGACGGCGGCGACGGCGTCCAACTCACCCTGGGCCGGGACTTCACCGCCCCCGGCGAGCCCGTCTCCGCCCCCGACAAGGCGCCGGACGGCGTGCAGCGGGTGAACGCGGACGACAAGGACATCTGTGCAAAGTAAGGCACGACGCCCGGGCGCCCTGACCAAGCCGCCCGGGTCGGCACAACCGGATACGACACGGAGGTCCCGTGCAGCAGAAAGGCGTCCCCGGCAGGCGTGCGCCCAGACCGGCGCCGACAGCCGCGGAACGGGGATGGGACGACTCCATGTACCCGGACCATGACCAGTCACGGGGGGAGGCACGGGCCGCCCGGGGGAACGCCGGCGGCTCGGCCACCGGCACCGCACCGCCCGACACCGACGACCCGTACGGCGTGGGCCACCACGACGGCACGGGCGAGGAACCGCCGAAGAAGAAGCGGCGGTTCCTCCGCTGGTTCGTCCTCGTCCTCGCCGTACTGATACTCGGCACCGCAGGCGCGGGCTACCTCTACTACCAGCACCTCAACGGCAACCTGGGCAAGGACTCGCTCAACCTCGGGGACAACAAGCTCGACCGCTCCAACCCCAACGCCGCGGGGCAGACGCCGCTCAACATCCTTCTGCTCGGCTCCGACTCGCGCGAGTCGGACGAGAACGTCGAGCTCGGCGGCTCCAAGGGCGACCGCGACCGGCCGCCGCTCGCCGACGTCCAGATGCTGGTGCACGTCTCGGCCGACCGCAGCAACATGTCGGTGGTCTCGATACCGCGGGACACCAAGGCGACGATCCCCAGGTGCACCGACCCGAAGAACGACGACGTCTTCCAGGAGACGACCGACAAGATCAACACCAGCCTCCAGCACGGCGGCCCGGGCTGCACCGTCGCGACCTGGGAAGAGCTCACCGGCGTACCGATCGACCACTTCATGATGATCGACTTCTCCGGCGTCGTCTCGATGGCCGACGCGGTGGGCGGCGTCCCCGTCTGCGTCGACAACAACGTCCACGACCCGCAGTCCAAGCTCCGCCTCAGCAAGGGCAATTCGACGATCAAGGGCGAGCAGGCGCTGAGCTGGCTGCGCACCCGCCACGGCTTCGGCGACGGCACCGACATAGGGCGGGCGAAGGCCCAGCACATGTACATGAGCGCGATGGTGCGGCAGCTCAAGGCCGGCACGAAGCTCACCGACCCCGGCAAGCTGCGCGCGCTCGCCGAGGCGGCGACGGAGGCGCTCACGGTCGACGACGGCCTCGGCTCCGTCAAGAAGCTCTACGACCTCGGCAACGACCTCAAGCGCGTCCCCACCAAGCGGATCACCATGGCGACGATGCCGTGGAAGTACGGGCCCAACGGCTATGTGCTCCCCAAGCCGGGCGACGCGGACCGCGTCTTCTCCCTCGTCCGCAACGACGTCGCGCTTGACGGCAAGGACAAGAAGGACGGCAAGAAGAAGCCCGCAGCGACCGCCTCACCCGACCCGACCCCCTCGTCCTCGCCCAAGGCCGACATCCCCGTACGGGTGATGAACGGCACGGGCACCGCGCTCCAGGCCCCGGTCACGGGCCGCGCCGGCGCGATCGCCGGGATCCTCACGGGGAAGGGCTACTCGCAGGCGGTCGCCGACCGGACGCCCAAGTCCCAGGCCGACACGACGATCAGCTACCCGACGGAGGACGACAAGGGCAACGCACTCGGCGTCGCGAAGTCGCTCGGCATCCCCGAGCGCCTGGTGAAGCACTCCTCCGCAGTCCAGGGGATCGCTCTCGTCGTCGGCACCGACTGGCGCGAGGGCAACGCGTACCCGGAGGACACCCGGCCGGGCGACGACAAGGGCGGGGACGATGAGAAGGAGCAGGAGGCCCCCGACAGCGCCGACGCGCTCCGGGGCGACGACGAGGACCAGTGCATGAACGTCAACCCCAACTACGTGACCCGGGCGGCGGGTTGACGAAAAGGGGCGCCCGGTGTGCGGGCGCCCCTTCGTCCGACCGCCGTCACGCCTCGGCGCGGACCGGCTCCCTGCGGCTGGCGATCACCCTGCGGGCGAGCTTCTTCGGGCTGGTGAGGAACCCCCAGCCCCAGCACATGTGCATCGTCGCCAGCGCCAGCGGGATGCGCACCCGCGCGCCGGCCGGCAGCCCCTTGCCCGCGGGCAGCGAGCCGGCGACTATCGCGGCGAGGTAGCCGCCGGGCACCACCAGCGCCCACGGCGTCAGGGCCGCGCCCGCGACGATCCCCGCGGCGACGGCGCAAAGCGCGACGGGCGGCGCGAGGTACCGCAGGTTGATCGAGCCCGCGTGGTAGCGCGTGACGACGTGGCGCCAACGGCCGTAGTTCTTGTACTGAGTGGCGAGCGAGCGGACGCTCGGACGGGGGCCGTACGAGACCTTCAGCTCGGGCGAGAACCAGACGAGGCCGCCCGCACTGCGGATGCGGTAGTTCAGCTCCCAGTCCTGCGCGCGGATGAACTCCTCGTTGTAGCCGCCCTGTTGCTCCAGCACCTCCCGGCGGAAGACGCCGAGATAGACCGTGTCTGCCTCACCGGCTTCGCCGCCCGTGTGGAAGGCGGCGTTGCCGACGCCGATCCTGGACGTCATCGCGGCGGCGACGGCGCGCTCCCAGTCGGTCTCTCCGACCGCGTGCATGATCCCGCCCACGTTCGCCGCGCCGGTCTCGTCCAACAGCCGCACGGCGGTGGCGATGTACCCGGGCGAGAGCATGCCGTGGCCGTCGACGCGCACCACGACGGGGTGCCGCGAGGCCGCGATCGCCGCGTTGAGGGCGGCCGGGGTGCGCCCCGTCGGGTTGGGGACGGTCGCCACGCTTCGGCTGCCGCCCGCGTTCTCCGCGACGAGCTCGGCGGCGATCTCGTCGGTGCGGTCGTGGGACGGGCCGAGCGCGATCACGATCTCCAGCTCGCCCGCGTACTCCTGCGCCAGGATCTTCTCGACCGAGGTACGCAGGTACCGCTCCTCGTTGAGGACCGGCATGATCACGGAGACTGCGGGCAGTTCGGGGTCTCGGGCAGCACGTTGAGTCACGGCGCCACGTTACCGCGATCGGGGGACGGGCCCGCACGCCAGCCGAGTGCCCGGAACCGGCGGGGGCGGCGTGTGCATCAGAGCCGGAGATCGTACCGCCATACCTTGGCAGAAATACCGCCGTTGCCCGCCTTCCGGCTGGTATACCCGCCGGAGGCCCGCAGCGACCGGCGGGCCGCCACCGCCCC
>NZ_AJTQ01000372.1 GCF_000262345.1 Streptomyces xiaopingdaonensis
CTTCCGGCTGGTATCCCCGCCGGAGGCCCGCAGCGACCGGCGGGCCGCCACCGCTCCACGACGACCCCGATCCCCCGCACCGCCCGCGACCGGAGAAGGTCCCCCCTTGCCCGCACGCGCCAACTCCCCGCGCCCCTCCCGCAACGACGCAGCCCGCAGCAGGCGCCGGCCCCGTTGGGGTCTGCGCCTCGCCACCGGTGCGTCCGCGCTCGTGCTCGTCACCAGCGGCGTGGGTCACGCCGTCGTCAGCGACCTCGACGCCCAGGTGCACCGGGTCGACCCCTTCAGGGGGCTCACCGACAGGCCCGACAACACCGACGGCCTCAACTTCCTCGTCGTCGGCACCGACGGTCGCGAGAAGATCACCGCGGAGCAGAAGAAGAAGTACAACCTCGGCGGGGCCGGCTGCGACTGCACGGACACCCTGATGCTCGTCCACCTCTCGGCCGGGGGCGAGCGGGCGAGCGTCGTCAGCCTGCCCAGGGACACGCTCGCCGACCTCCCCGCGCACAAGGACAAGCACACGGGCGAGGAGAAGGGCGCCACCCGGGCCAAGCTCAACTCCGCGTACACGGCCGGGGGTCCGAACCTCACGGTGCGCACCGTGGAGCAGCTCACGAAGGTGCACATCGACCACTACATGGAGGTCGACTTCACCAGCTTCATGCGGACCGTCGACGTCCTCGGCGGCGTCCCCGTCTGCACCGACCGCCGGCTGCGGGACAGCCACTCGGGCCTCGACCTCCCCAAGGGGACGACGAGTCTCGGAGGCGGCGAGGCGCTCCAGTACGTGCGCGCCAGGCACGTCGACGGGGGCTCCGACCTCGCCCGCATCCAGCGGCAGCAGCGGTTCCTCGGGGCGCTCGTCGCCAAGGCGACCGACAGCGGCGTGCTGATGAACCCGGTGAAGTTCAACAAGGTCGCCTCGACCGTCCTCGACTCCGTCAGCGCGGACCGCGGATTCGGCCCCGACGAGATGGTCGCGCTCGGGCGCGCGCTGCGCGGATTCACGCCTGCTTCGGCCGAGTTCGCCTCGATCCCGCTCTCCGACCCCGACCACCGGGCGCCGGGACTCGGCTCCACCGTCGTGTGGAACGAGCAGAAGGCCGACCGCCTCTTCTCCGCGCTCCGCGACGACCGCCCGCTCGCCTCCGTCACCGAGGACGGGTCCGGGGCGAGGGACGCGGAGGCCGGCGGCGGGGAGGCCGGCGGCGGGGAGAAGAGCGGCAAGGCTCCCGCGTCCGCGGAGGTCCCGCCGAGCCAGATTCGCGTCCAGGTCGAGAACGGCACCTCGGAGCAGGGCCTCGGCATGCGGATCGACGCGGCACTGCGCAGGAGTGGCTTCGCCACCACCGGGGCGCCGCGCACCGCTCCGGGCGACGGCGAGCAGAAGCGGACGACGATCGCCTACGACCCGCGCTGGGACCGCTCGGCCCGCTCCCTCGCCGCGGCCCTGCCGGGCGCCGAGTTGAAGAAGGACGAGGGGCGCGGGCCCCAGATGCACGTCCTCCTCGGCGAGGAACACCACACGGTGCGCAAGGTCGTCGCGGACGATCCGTCGAGCGGCGCGAAGCGGCTCCGCGCCACCACGGGTGACTCCGTCGGCTGCGACTAGGCGGCCGGCTCCGGCGGCAGCGGCTTCGGTTGCGACGGGGACGCGGAAGGAACGCAAGCGCGGGGCGAGGCGGAGACACCGGGCCGGAGCGCCGAGGGCCGGCCCGGTTGAAGGCGGCGGCCCTCGGACGCTCTCGGCCCCTTCTTCCGGTCGTCCGCTCGGCGCATCGACAAGATCAAGAACTGGAGGGAGCTGGCCGCCCACCGCAACTCCGGGGCACGGTCGTCCGGTTGGGCAGCCGCCCCGCCTGATCAGGCTCCCTGCAAGCCCTGACCCCGGCGGCCCCCGGCGGAGGCGAAGCCCAGCCAGGTGTGGCGGTTACCCGCCCAGCACCAACCGACCTTGGCGGCGTTGCGGCGCTCGCGGCCATCGCGCCCGGTGCCGTTGCTGATCCACAGCGCCGGCGTGCGGGCGTCGAGGACGCCGTCGGCTTTGCGCAGCCGAGAGCCGACGGTCATGAAGCAGTGGTTGCGCTCCAGGACGGCGGACTGCTGCAGCACCCAGTGGATGCCCTCGGTGAGCAGCAACGGGGCTCGGGCCTCCGCGGTGAGGGCGGGCAGCGCCTCGTTCGGGCTCCAGTTGGCCATGTGGTCGCCGCGGTCGAGGTCGGTGAGGAGGTAGAGCGGAGCGTCGGGCACCGCGACCGTGTCGAGGGGCGCGAAGAGGTCGACATCTGGCATGTCAGTGACGACGAAACCCGGTTTGTCGCCACGGCGGAGCAGCGGCGCCAGGGCGGAGGCCGGGACGTGGTCCGGGTGCACTGCGAGCAGGGCGCCGTCGCCGCCCGCAGGGGCCTCGGCGGCTGCGGCGAAGGTACGAAGCTCGACGGCAGAGAGCCCCGCCGGCTCGTGCACCCCGAGCTCGATGAGTCGCTCGGCCTGCGCGCTCAGGGCCGGGAGTGCGGGGAGAAGAGCAGAGGTTGCGGGCACGATACCCCCAGGGGCAGCGACACGGATGGGCTCAGTTGCAACGCAACGTCCCGCCGGAACGTTCCCGTTCCTCCGGACTTCGTCCGGTCCTGTGCTCACGGCTCCCTGCAGAACCTAGGCGGCGCCGGGTTCGGCCCGCTGCTCCGCCGGGCGGTCGCGGAGCTCCTTGATGGCGCGGCGCCTCGCGAGGCGATGGGTGCGGCGGATCTGCGCCTCCTGGAAGCGCCTGCGGTCCTTCTCCGTCTCGGGGAGGACCGGAGGGACGCTGCGCGGCCTGCCGCTCTCGTCGATCGCGGTGAAGACGAGGTAGGCGGAACCGACTTGCTGCGCGGGCGTCGACTCGTTCCAGCGCTCGGCCATGACGCGGACGCCTATCTCCATCGACGTGCGCCCTGTCCAGTTGCACTGCGCGTGGACGTGGACAAGATCGCCGACGCGGGCGGGTTCGAGGAACGCCATCTCGTCCATGGACGCGGTCACCGCGGCTCCGCCGGAGTGCCTGCCCGCGACCGCGCCGGCGGCGTCGTCGGCGAGCTTCATGATCACGCCGCCGTGGACCGTGCCGTAGAGGTTGGTCTCGTTGCCCGTCATGATGTGCGAGAGCGTGGTGCGGGAGGCGGCGGTCGGCTTGCCGGGGAGGGGTTCCTCGGGCTCGGGGGCCGAGTCGGGGGCGTGGTGCGTCATGTGGCCACCATATGCGGGGAACGATTCGTCACCGAGCCGAGCACTTTGCATCAGAACTGCTACAGGCGTGCCCTGAAGCGGTACCCGCCCTGTAAGGCGGCGGGGCGTAAAGGGCACACTCTCCTGCATGAATCAGTGGCCCGACGGTCGGAACGGCGGCCAGGGGTACCGGTACGGAAGCGGAAGCAACTCCCCCAACCCGGACCCCACACGTGTCATGCCCCACACCAACGGACCGGGAGTCCCGCCTCAGTCCAGAGGCCAGGGTGCCGGATGGAACGAGTCCGGGTACAGCGAGGGGCAGGTCTACGGCGGAGGCGGGGGCGGCCGCGGCGGCGGCCCGTACGACGATCCGTACGGCAAGCCCCCGGCCAACTGGGGCCGCCGGATCAAGGTCGGGCTCATCGTACTGATCGCGGTGGTGCTCGTCTGGTCGGTGGCCACCTACTTCTGGGCCGACTCCAAGCTGCGCCGCGAGGTGGACCTCGGCATCGTCGAGGACCGTCCCGACGACGGCAAGGGCACCAACTACCTCATCGTCGGCTCCGACAGCCGCGAGGGGATGTCGGATCAGGAGAAGAAGGACCTCCACACCGGTTCGGCCGAGGGCAAGCGGACCGACTCGATGATGATCCTGCACGTCGGCGACAACGGGAACACGATGGTCTCGCTCCCCCGCGACTCCTGGGTCGAACGCCCGCCGTTCACCGGCTCGGAGTCCGGGAAGCACTACGAGTCCTCCAAGCTCACCAAGCTCAACGCCACCTACGCCGAGGACGGCCCCGAGCTGCTGGTGCGCACCGTCGAGCACAACACGGGGTTGCCGATCGACCACTACGCGGAGATCGGCTTCGGCGGCTTCGCGAAGATCGTGGACGCGGTCGGCGGCGTCGAGATGGACATCCCGCGGGACATCAAGGACGAGAAGTCCGGCGCCGACCTGAAGAAGGGGAAGCAGACCCTCGACGGGCAGCAGGCGCTCGCCTTCGTCCGCACCCGCTACGCGCTCCCCGGCAGCGACCTGGACCGTACGAAGAACCAGCAGAAGTTCCTCGCGGCGATCGCCAACCAGGTCGCCACGCCTTCGACCGTCCTCAACCCGTTCACGCTCTACCCGACGGCCGGCGCGGGGCTCGACTCGCTCGTCGTCGACAAGGACATGAAGCTCTGGAACCTCGGTTCGATGTTCTTCGCGATGAAGGGCGTCAACAGCGGCGACGGCAAGTCGATGAACATGCCGATCAGCGGCCCGGCGCCGCAGGGGTCGCTCCAGTGGGACAAGGAGAAGTCGAAGAAGCTCATGGAGCAGCTCAAGAACGACGAGAAGGTGACGGTCAGCTCCGACCAGTGAGCCGGCCCGTACGACGTGGGGCCCGCCGGTCCGCTTGGGTTCAAGGGGTCGGCGGGCCCCACGCGCGTCCGCTTCAGCGGACGCAGAGGCAGAAGGGGTGGCCCGCCGGGTCGAGGTAGACGCGGAAGTCGCGGGTGCCGCCGAAGTCGCCTTCGACGAGCGTCGCGCCGAGGCGGAGGACCTCGCGCTCGGCCGACTCCAACTCGGCGCGGGGGACGTCGAGATCGAGGTGGAACTGCTGCGCGTGCTCCAGGCTCGGCCACTGTGGCGGGATGAAACCGGGGGACTCCTGGAACGCGAGGCGGCGGCCCTCGGGGGCGTGCACCTCGACCCAGTCGTCCTCGTCGCGCTCCTTGACTTCCCAGCCGAGGACCGCCGCGTAGAACTCGGCCAGGCGGAGCGGGTCGGGGCAGTCGAGCACGGTGACGCCCATCGTTGCGACGGCCATGGCGGGTTCCTCTCGTGTGCGGCGGAGCGGGCCGTTGGAGTATGCCCTGCTGAGGACCTCCGCGGCAGGATTTTTCCCCCGGCCCGCTTCCGTGTCAGAGGGTCGGGCGGCCGAGGGCGCGGAACGTCCAGCCGGCCTTGCGCCACAGCTCGTGGTCGAGGGTGTTGCGGCCGTCGAGGAGGCTGCGTACGGAGACGACCTCGCCGAGTTCCGCCGGGTCGAGCTCCTTGAAGTCGCGCCACTCGGTGAGGTGGAGGAGCACGTCGGCGCCGCGGGCCGCGTCGACCGCCGTCGGGGCGTAACCGAGGGTGGGGAAGAGGGCGCGCGCGTTCTCCATGCCTTTGGGGTCGTAGACCGTCACCTGGGCGCCCTGGAGCTGGAGTTGGCCGGCGACGTTGAGCGCGGGCGAGTCCCGGACGTCGTCGCTGTCGGGCTTGAAGGTGGCGCCGAGGACGCCGATCCGCTTGCCGAGGAGGGTGCCGCCGACGGCCTGCCGGGTGAGCTCCACCATCTGCCCGCGGCGCCGCATGTTGATCGAGTCGACCTCGCGGAGGAAGGTCAGCGCCTCGGAGGCGCCGAGTTCGCCGGCGCGGGCCATGAAGGCGCGGATGTCCTTCGGCAGGCAGCCGCCGCCGAAGCCGATGCCGGCGCGGAGGAACTTCCGGCCGATCCGCTCGTCGTGGCCGATCGCCTCGGCGAGCTTGACGACGTCGCCGCCTGCCGTCTCGCAGACCTCGGCCATCGCGTTGATGAACGAGATCTTCGTCGCGAGGAAGGAGTTGGCCGAGGTCTTCACCAACTCGGCGGTGGGGTAGTCGGTGACGACGAAGGGGGAGCCCTCGGCGATCGGCCGGGCGTAGACCTCGCGCAGCAGCTCCTCGGCCCACTCGCTCCGGACGCCCGCGACGAGCCGGTCGGGGTGGAGGGTGTCGTGGACGGCGAACCCCTCGCGGAGGAACTCCGGGTTCCAGGCGAGCTTGGCCTGCCGTCCGGCCGGGGCGAGTTCGGCGAGGCGCTCGGCGAGGCGCTCCGCGCTGCCGACCGGCACGGTGGACTTGCCGACGACGAGCGCGGGGCGGTCCAGGTGCGGCGCTAGGGAGTCGAGCGCGGCGTCGACGTACGACATGTCGCAGGCGTACTCGCCGTGCTTCTGCGGGGTGTTGACGCAGAGGAAGTGGACGTCGCCGAAGTCGGCGAGCTCCTCCCAGGAGTCGGTGAACCGCAGCCGCCCACTGGCGCCCTCGACGCCGGCGACGTGGGTGCGGAGCAGGTCGCCGAGGCCGGGCTCGTACATGGGCGGGAGCCCCTGCCGGAGCTGCTCGATCTTCTCCGGGACCACGTCGAGGCCGAGCACCTCGAAACCGAGCTCGGCCATGGCCGCGGCGTGGGTGGCGCCGAGGTAGCCGAGACCGATCACGGTGACCTTGGGCGAAGCCATCGGGTACTCCTTAGTGCGCTTCACTGGGGGCGGACGCACCCTACGGGTGTGGGCGGACCGCTGCCCGCGCAGCATAACGGGGCGCCCGCTGTCGCCAACCTCACGTATCGGCGGCCGGGGAGCGACCAGTAAAATTCGGTTACTTGCCAGTAATCTGAAGCACTGCTCGGAGGAGTGAGCCACCTTGGCGTCAGCGGGTACGTCAGCAGGAAGCGGAGCAGGGGAGTTCGACCTCTACCGCCCGGCGGAGGAGCACGAGATGCTCCGGGAGTCCGTACGCGCGCTCGCGGAGGCGAAGATCGCCCCGCACGCCGCCGCGGTCGACGAGGAATCCCGCTTCCCCCAGGAGGCACTCGACGCGCTCGTCGCCAACGACCTGCACGCGGTGCACGTCCCCGAGGCGTACGGCGGCGCGGGCGCCGACGCGCTCGCCACCGTGATCGTCATCGAGGAGGTCGCACGGGTCTGCGGCTCGTCCTCGCTGATCCCGGCCGTCAACAAGCTCGGCTCGCTCCCGGTGATCCTCTCCGGCAGCGAGGAGCTGAAGAAGAAGTACCTCGCGCCGCTCGCCAAGGGCGAGTCGATGTTCTCCTACTGCCTCTCCGAGCCGGATGCCGGCTCGGACGCGGGCGGCATGAAGACGAAGGCGGTCCGGGACGGCGACACGTGGGTGCTCGACGGCGTCAAGCGCTGGATCACCAACGCGGGCGTCTCCGACTACTACACGGTGATGGCCGTCACGGACCCGGAGAAGCGGACCAAGGGCATCTCGGCGTTCGTCGTGCACAAGGACGACGAGGGTGTCTCCTTCGGCGCCCCGGAGAAGAAGCTCGGTATCAAGGGCTCCCCGACGCGCGAGGTCTACCTCGACAACGTCCGCCTCCCCGCCGACCGCATGATCGGCGACGAGGGCACGGGGTTCGCGACCGCGATGAAGACCCTCGACCACACCCGGATCACCATCGCGGCCCAGGCGCTCGGCATCGCCCAGGGCGCCCTCGACTACGCCAAGGGCTACGTGCAGGAGCGCAAGCAGTTCGGCAAGCCGATCGGCGACTTCCAGGGCGTGCAGTTCATGCTCGCCGACATGGCGATGAAGGTGGAGGCCGCGCGGCAGCTCACCTACTCGGCCGCCGCCCGCTCCGAGCGCGTCTCCCTCGGCAGCACCGCCGACAAGGAGGACCTCACCTTCCACGGCGCCGCAGCCAAGGCGTTCGCCTCCGACGCCGCGATGGAGATCACCACCGACGCCGTCCAACTCCTCGGCGGCTACGGCTACACCCGCGACTACCCGGTCGAGCGCATGATGCGGGACGCGAAGATCACGCAGATCTACGAGGGGACCAACCAGGTCCAGCGCATCGTGATGGCGCGGAACCTGCCGTAGCAGGATTTCGCGGGTCAGACCGGCTCGCCAACTCTGCTCGGCTTCCGGTCCGTTCGGGCCTCTGCACGAACACAACGGCCTCCGGCACGATGCCGGGGGCCGTTGCGCCTGATCCCTGACGACTCAGACGGGGCTGATTCCGGCCTGAGCCTTGATGGTGTCCACGGCCTCCTCGGTGAGCCAGCGAAGGGGGACGACGGTCCACTTGTCGCTTCGGCGCATGACCACGGCGTTACCGTCCCTGGTGCGTCCGACGTGAACGAAACCGTGATCACGTCGCAAGTCCTTCGCCAGGTTCTCGCCGTGGATCAACGGGCGTTACTTCCCTTCGCGGTCCTCGTCATCAGCCATGCTGCTGTGCACGTCCGCGTTCTGGGACACACGGGTACCGGGATCGGTCACCTGATCCCGATTGGCATGCGGGTCCCAGTCGTCCTCGTCCTTCTTACCCATTCTCACCCGTTCCTTCCTGTTCGACCGTGACCATCAGTGCCCCTCCGGGTGCCGCCGCAGGAAGCCGTTGCAATCCGACACCGTGGTCCAGTCGCCAACGGCACGCGCCCGATCCCGCACGTTCACCAGCTCCGTACAACCGGCACAGCCGGGAACCGGTGCGGGGTCAAGGTCCATGCTCGCCGGAAGCCAGTTCCCTTCCGTGGAACTCGTGTCGTTCACCATTCAGGCAACCTCCTCGCAATCCGTGAGATTCGATGATCCCCTGGAACGGAGTGGGTTCCTCGAATTATTCGCGTTGTCGACTAAAGATCATGAACGGAACGACCAAGCCCACTCAGCCAGCAGCTCTCGCGCGTCGTCATCGAAAGCGGCATGCGTTTCGTAGAGCGTAAACCGGTCGATGAGTGAACCAATATCTTTCGGGTCTCGAAATACGGCTGCACCGAGATCCGTCTCGATGGTCGCGAGCCGATCATCGTAAATGGTGAACGTGCTCAGCGGAACGTTGCTGAACTTCACTCCGATCGGTAGCACACCGATTCGGATGTTCGCCTGAAGGGAGAGCGATGCCAAGTGATCAACTTGCATGGCCATGGCGTCAGGAGAAACCAGCGGGTATCTGACGGCTTGTTCGGTGAGTAGGAACGTGAAGCGCTTGGATCGGTCGAGCAGAACGACCTGGCGTTCAAGCTTCATGCCGACGGCCTTGGCTTGTTGAGCTGACGGAGCGTGCACGATGCTCTCCCTGATGTACTCCGGCGTTGCCAACAACCCCGTGGTCATGGACAGCAGGAAGTACCGGAATTCTGTGGTGGCCGACTCCAGCCCCGCTAGTTCTAGCTGCTTCTTGTCCAGGCCCTTCCGGTGCAGGGCCTTACGGTCCTGCCACTCCGTCTGAGCGATTCGGGCCATAGCCATAACTTCGGCCGCAACAGCAGGAGAGGCACTAACTCCTCTGAGGATCTGCTCAACGTCCACCAAGGACGGGCGCAGTTTGCTCCCCTCAATACGGCTGATCTTGGACTGAGACATATTGCAACGCGCAGCAAGCCGGACTCCCGAGAGTCCGGCTTGTTTGCGGAGATGCTTGAGCATGGCGGCCAGCTCTAGACGGGACTGGTCCAACTGATCAGGCTCGATGGCCACCGTTCACGTACTCCTCGAACGGGACCGACTCGGTTACCGCGATTCTCTGGTATTCAATGAACGGGGCCGCATCACCCTCGAAGACCTCGCGATTTATCTGCCTGCCGTCCGCCTCATAGTTCATGAGGACGACTTCCGCGCGGTCGAACATCCAGAAGTCCTGAACTCCCGCAAGGGGGTTGGGGCGATTGGTCACGTCGAGGATTCGGATCTCGTCGCCTGCCCGCGCATGCGGCTCGTAGTAGCGGCTGAACTCGAACCGCAGATAGTCGGAGAGGGGTCGGGTCACGACATGCACCCGACCATTATGCTTTCCGTCGGCATGCTGACGCGAGACGCGCTCCGTATACGCTGAGGCTCCGGGCGGGCTCAGTGGCCGTCCATCGCGAAACGCTGCGAACTGTTCCGCCTCGTGCGGCATAAGGTACTGCGGGAGCGTCTCCAGCCGCCACGCCTCCCATTTGATCTCCGCGAAACGGCGGCGCCACTCGTCACCATCCAAGAGCACGGACTGCCTCCCTCAGCACTGCTTCCGGGATTTCCACCAGGGCCTCACCAGACGGCGGGGCGAACGTCTCGGAAACGCTTCCTTGGACGACGAATGAGCCGGTCGCGGTCCGGTAGACGTTCGGGCAGTCCTCCTCACCGCAGGTGCCGTTTCCGTTGCCGGTGAGCCGGGTCAGTTCCTCACGAGCCATGGTTGCAAATCCCTCGCTGCTGGCCCTCACTGGGCCGACTGGTCACGACCGTACGAGGGCGAGCGGCAACCGTCTATGCGGGAACGCGACTATGCCCGTACTCGCATAAAGATTATGGAGAGAGGCAGCCGGGCGCAGGGGGCTGCCGCACCGGCACGTGTCGTCGGACCCCCAACTCTGCGATCGGACGGGCGACAAAGCGACGCGCTCGCTGCTGCCCGCGCGTCCGTCTGCGCTCGCCTCACCCCGCCTCCCCCACCCCCGGCACATGCACCCGCGCCGCCGCCACGTACTCGTAGACGGCCTTGCGCGAGACCGTGCGCAGTTCCGCGAGGTGGGAGCGGCGGCGACGGAGCCGAGGGCGTCGACCGCCTTGAGGGCGCGGCGGCCGGTCTCGGCCAAGTGCGGGGAGTCGGTGAGGAGTTCGGCGCGGAACATGGCCTCCATGGCGGTGGCGCGGAGGCGTTGGGCCTCGCGGCGCATCTCGTGGATCTCCGCCGGGGTGGCGCCGCGGTCGTCGTTGCGCGCGAACCAGTGGTCCATGCGTCCGCGGCGGTAGTCGGCGAGGGCGCCGGCGAATGCGGAGTACGCGTCGATGCGTTCGTCGCGCAGCCGCTCGACGCGGGCGAAGCGCTCGGCCCGCCGGGCGGCGCGGAGTTGGAAGAAGTGGGTGGTGCCGGCGCCCAGCAGGGTGCCGACGACGGCGATGACGCTCGCTGCAACCGCTTCCATGGCCGACAGCCAACCACATCGCCAACTCCGCGCGGAAAGGCGCGGGTTGGGGAGGAGCAGCAGAAGAACGGAACCTTCCGCTTCCCACCACGAGCAGGGACCGAAACACGT
>NZ_AJTQ01000373.1 GCF_000262345.1 Streptomyces xiaopingdaonensis
GGCAGTTGACGGCTGGTGGGCGAGGTGACTGGGCATGAAACACCAGGCGCTGGCAGGCCACATGTGCGGACGGCCCCCTCGCGGACGTCAGGTGCTCAGCGACGGTGTTATCCGCGGCTCCGCTCGCCCGCCAGGACTTCCGTACGCCACGGAGTCGCCCCACCCTGGTTCCCGCGCTGGTCAGTGGACGTAAAGGTCCTCCGATAAGAACCCTTCACCGCGTTGCAAAGAAGTATGGCACGGGTGGAACGACCAGGTGCCAATTTTCGGACATTTCACCGCGCCATGCACTACTCATTACCCCTACACGGTTACTCCATCTAAAGTTCACCGTGCATGCACACACCAACGCACTTGGGGGTAGTTGAGTCGTGAATTCGCAACTTGCAAGAGCTCGGATAGCGGCCATCAGTGGGATCGTGGCGGCTAGCCTCTTGGGAACCATGCCTGCCGCTTCCGCTGCAGACCCGGGGGCACCCGCCGGGGGACCCGAATTAAAAAACTGGCAAAGCAGCATGTATGACGTGCTGACCGGGTTTCAATCCAGACGGTGGAACGATCAACAGTACTCGCAGATCTGGTTCACGAAGTGCCGTGTGTCTGGAGCGAGCAGCGGAACCAGCACACACGTGGACCTGAGATGGGACCGTACCGCTCAGCCAGACAATAGCTGGGGGGTAAAGAAATACACTGCGTGCTTCAAGGGAAGCGCAGGCAAGAGCAACGGGGAATGGCATAACCTTGCCAAGGGCAAGCATTTCTTTCAGATCAACAAGATCAATGGGGCCGGCGCCGGCCTAGCTTTGAGCGTGCAAAAGGTTTACATCGACACCACGAAGGCAGACGGCTGATACCGGCCGAGGCGGGGGGATCATCGGTTACGGTCTCCCCGCCCCACCCTTGATTGCGGGCAATGAAGTTCACCACAATTCTGCGCACCAGCAGCGCCACATGGATATTGCCGCTGGCGATCGGCGTCACTCTACTTTATTATCACGTAAGTTTTTCTTACGATTACCCCGCTTCTCGCGGGATCATTCCGTATTCCCCGGAGGTCGTCTCCTTCGCGCTCAATCCAGCCGCGTCCCTCGCGTACGCCACGGCATCCAGCATGTCCGCCTGGGAGGCCGGGAGGCTCCAACGCGACCGGGTGTGGGAGGCAGCGCCCGTGCGCAGCAGAGTCGCCATCGCCTCTCGCCTGCTGCTGCCCGTGGTGTGCGTCTCATGGCTGATGCTGCTGCTTCCGGTGACCATGGGCTCAGTGCAGGAAGGAGTGGCGCTCACCCCGGCCAGCTTCCCGCTACTCGCAATGACTCTTACGGTTTCCCTGGCGCATGCTGTAATCGGCTTCGGGATCGGAAACGTCGTCCCGCGCCTGATCGCCACGCCGGCACTGGCGCTCGGAGTTTTCTACCTCGTGGCTGCTTCGGCTTCTTCGGGGGAACAGATGTGGCCTCGCCACCTGAGCGGAGAGTTCCACGGTGTACTCCCTTTCGGGACCCAATTGACGTGGAATGCCCTCTATCCCCACGTATTGTGCGCGGGGGGCGTAGCCGCTGGTATTTTCGTGTGCTTGTTCACTCCGCGGAAGAGCGCGTTCACCCGTCGTGCGACTCCTGTGATCGGAACCTGCACGGCATTGATCGCGGTGTCGATTTCAATTTTCTCGGTCAAAGACTGGAATCACACCCCGCCTCTGTCCGTCGGTCACGCAAGAATGAACTGCGCCGGAGAAAATCCTCGCGTCTGTGTACCCGAAGCGGGAGGAGCGAACCCGGTGATGACGCGAAAGGAGGTACTTGTCCCTCTTGTTGACCTTCAGGACAAGAATGCTCGGCCTTCCGTCCCCCGGAAGGTCACCGACAGCGTGGTCGAAGGAAACGAGGCCAAAGCTTCGACCAAATCTCACTGGCGGATCCCGCTGACAGCGTCGTCGCGATCCAACAACGTGCGGTGGGTGGCGTTTCAAGAAGCCGTGAGACTTCCGTGCCCTGCTTCGCAAGACCAGATCTACGGACGCAGTGCAACGCTGTGGGCAGCACAAACAGCAGATCTGGAAAAAATACCTGTCCCGGCAACGGTCCGAGTTGGCACAGTACGAAAACGGAAGCGAAGCGCTGACAGCGATTCGAGCGCGCGTGGAGCGCGTGCGCCACCATTCTCCGAGCGAACAAGCAACGTGGTACCAGGCGGAACGGCGTCGCGCCTGTGCGGACGAGAGCTCCTGATGCAATGGTGGTTGAAAGCGCGGAGGGCTCCTACCCTGCTCCTTACCGCGATGTTGGTTTTCCTGCTCCTCGTACTGGTCATGCAGGATTTCGTGGCGCAGCTGCCGTCGCTGCTCGGTGCGGGCGCGAATCAGGTCGTGGCCATGCTCTTGGCTCCACTTCCGCTGTACGCGACGTTGACCGTCTGTCTGGAGAACCGTCTGGCGGGCGTGGAGGATTCTGCCGTACGCAGGACGGCTCTTTGGGACGCTGCTCTCTGCCTCGCTGTGGTGATGTGGGCCACCGTGGTCGGCGTTGTCATCCACGCGCTCACCGGTTCGTCGACGGCTCTCAGCGTCGGCCGCAACACGGCCTTCCTCGTCGGACTCATGCTGTGCGCCCGGCTCCTGGTCGGAAACTCGAGCGTGATAGCACCGGTCATGTGGACACTGGTCGTCGTTCTTCTGGGATTCGACGCGACCCATCACCCCTACTTCTGGACGGTTATCCCGCGGATCCCGGAGGATCCGATCGCGCTCGCCGGTGCTGCCGTCGCGCTTGCCGCCGGCCTCGTCGCTCAACTGACCAACCCGAACGAGCCGTTCCTGTCGTCGATACGGACCTGACGTGATGACACTGCAACTCGACAACTGCACCTACGCGAAGTCGACACTGCTCCGTTTGGCCGCCGGCGTGACGCAGCCGAAAACAGGAAGCGTCACGTACGGCTCCATCCTCTCGTCGCGACGGGAGTACCGCCGTGCCGTGGCCTGGATGCCACAAGACATCGTTGCCATGTCCGGTCTGACGGCGCGCGAGCAGGTTGCATACGCCGGCTGGTTGAAAGGCATGAGCACACGCGCGGCGTGGGACGGCGCTCTCGAAGCTCTCGCACGAGTGGACCTCCGCGACCAAGCATCCAAGAAGGCCAAGCATCTCTCCGGGGGGCAGCTACGCCGCGTCGGCGTGGCCTCCGCGCTCGTCCATGGAAGCCGGATCCTTCTCCTCGACGAACCCACGGCGGGGATGGACCCCCAGCAACGCGGACTGTTCCGAGAGCTGCTGGCCATCCTGACTCCGCGCATGCAGGTGCTGTTGTCCACGCATGACGTTGCCGACCTCGCGGACGAGGCAGACCATGTCACCGTCCTCGACCAAGGCCGCATTGTCTTCACGGGCCACACCGGAGACTTTCTGCAACACGCGCCTGAGGGAACTGCTCCGGGCCGAGCAGCCGAAGCAGCCTACGCAGCGATCAGCATGACCGGAGCGCGCCTCTGATCGGCTACCGAGCGGTGGCACGTTCGGAGAACGGAACCTTCCGCTTCCCACCACGAGCAGGGACCGAAACACGT
>NZ_AJTQ01000374.1 GCF_000262345.1 Streptomyces xiaopingdaonensis
CATGGTGCATACATCTACCCGCTCGCGAGGGAAGGTCGATCGCCTGTGTGCGGCATCACCGGATGGGTCTCGTACCGTCGGGACCTCAACGAACACCAGCAGACCCTGAACGCCATGACGGAGACGATGGCGTGCCGTGGTCCGGACGCGCGCGGTTCCTGGATCGCACCGCACGCGGCGCTGGGCCACCGCCGTCTCGCCGTCATCGACCTGCCGGGCGGGGCGCAGCCGATGCGGATCGCCACCGACGACGGCGAGGTGGCGATGGTGTACAGCGGCGAGGCGTACAACTACACCGAGCTGCGCGGCGAACTCCGCAGCCGCGGCCACCGGTTCACCACCGACTCGGACACCGAGGTCGTCCTCCGCGGCTACCTGGAGTGGGGCGAGGCGCTCGCCGAGCGGCTCAACGGCATGTACTCCTTCGCGATCTGGGACGCGCGCACCGAGAAGCTGCTGATGCTCCGCGACCGGATGGGCATCAAGCCCTTCTACTTCTACGAGACCGAGGACGGCGTTCTCTTCGGCTCGGAGCCCAAGGCGATCCTCGCCAACCCGCTCTGCCCCGCCGAGGTCGGCCTCGACGGCCTGCGCGAGCTCTTCTCCTTCGCGAAGACGCCGGGCCACGCCGTCTGGGAGGGGATGCGGGAGCTGCGCCCCGGGCACCTCGCCGTGGCCGACCGCAACGGCGTGCGCGAGCAGGCGTACTGGCGGCTGGGCACC
Organism: Streptomyces xiaopingdaonensis; assembly: GCF_000262345.1. Lineage (GTDB taxonomy): Bacteria > Actinomycetota > Actinomycetes > Streptomycetales > Streptomycetaceae > Streptomyces > Streptomyces xiaopingdaonensis. Next base: position 724 of record NZ_AJTQ01000374.1, read on the forward strand.
ACCGACGCCAGGCCGGACCGCGAGACGGCCGTGGCGCACGTCCGCGAGCTGCTGGAGGACATCACGGCGCGCCAGCTCGTCGCCGACGTGCCCCGGTGCACCCTGCTCTCCGGGGGCCTCGACTCCTCGGCACTCACCGCCCTCGCCGCGCGCCGACTCGCGGAGAAGGGCGAGACGGTACGCAGCTTCGCGGTCGACTTCCCGCACCAGGCGGAGAACTTCCGGGCCATCGACGTCAGCCCCACCCAGGACACCCCGTACGTGCACGCGGTCGCCGAGCACGTGCGCTGCGACCACCGGGACATCGTCCTCGACGGCTCCTCGCTCTCGGACCCGGCCGTCAGGCGCGCCGTCGTCGAGGCCCGCGACCTGCCCATGGGCCTCGGGGACCGCGACAACTCGCTCTACCTGCTCTTCAAGGCGGTACGCGAGGAGTCGACGGTCGCGCTCTCGGGCGAATCGGCAGACGAGGTCTTCGGCGGCTACCCCTGGTTCCACGACGAGCGCGCAAGGACCGACACCTTCCCCTGGCTCGCGGGCGGGATGCGCCTCTTCGGCAACGCACTCGAACCAGGCCTCGCCCGCCAACTCGACCTCGACGCCTACGTCGCCGACCACTACGCGTCCGCCGTACGGGAGACGCCGTCGAAGGAGGGCGAGAGCGCGGCGGAGGCGCGGATGCGGCAGGTGTGCTACCTCCACCTGACCCGCATGGTGCAGACGCTCCTCGACCGCAAGGACCGGATGAGCATGGCCGTCGGCCTGGAGGTGCGCGTCCCCTTCTGCGACCACCGGCTCGTCGAGTACGTCTTCGACACCCCCTGGTCGCTGAAGACCTTCGACGGCCGCGAGAAGAGCCTGCTGCGCGCCGCCACCCGCGACCTGCTCCCGCAGTCGGTCGCCGACCGGAAGAAGAGCGGCTACCCGGGCAGCTTCGACCCGGATTACCTCGCCGCCGTGCAGTCGCAGACCGCCGGACTCCTCGCCGACGACCACCCGGCGCTCGCCCTCTGCGACCCCGCGGCGCTCCGCACGGCCACCGAGGCGACGGGCGACACCGTCACCCAGGAGCAGCGCTCCGCGATGGAGCGCACGCTCGACCTCGCCGTCTGGTTCGACCTCCACGAGCCGACGCTGAAACTCAACTGACCCGGCGGAGCAGCGACTCGGAGACCAGGTGCCGCACGGCCGTTCGCCCGGCCGTGCGGCACCGGCCGCTCAGCCGTCGAGCTGCTCGATCGTGGCGATCGACGGGCCCCGACGGGCGCGGAGGTCGCGCGCGGCGGCCTCCGCGTCGCGGAGGACGCGGACGGCGTTGCCCCAGGTGAGCTTGGCGAGGTCGGCCTCGGACCAGCGGCGGTCGAGGAGTTCGGCGACGAGGTTCGGGTAGCCGGCGACGTCGGCGAGGTCGGTGGGGGTGAAGGCGGTGCCGTCGTAGTCGCCGCCGATGCCGAGGTGGTCGATGCCGGCGACCTCGCGCATGTGGTCGAGGTGGTCGGCGACGGTCGAGGCGGTCGCCGACGGGCGCGGATGCGCCTCCTCGAACGCGGCCTGCACCTGCTTGCCGCGCGCGCTGAGGTCGAGCGGGCGGAGCCCGTGCGCGCGCATGTTCTCGTCCGCACGGCTCGTCCACTCGACGGCGGCGGGGAGGATGAACTTCGGCACGAAGGTCGCCATCGCCACGCCGCCGTTGGCGGGGAGTTGGGCGAGCACGTCGTCCGGGATGTTCCGCGGGTGGTCGCAGACGGCGCGCGCCGAGGAGTGCGAGAAGAGCACCGGCGCCTCGGTGACCCGCAGCGCGTCGCGCATCGTGTCGGCCGAGACGTGCGAGAGGTCGACGAGCATGCCGAGGCGGTTCATCTCGCGCACGACCTCCTCGCCGAAGCGGGTGAGCCCGCCGTGGACGGGTTCGTCGGTCGCGGAGTCGGCCCACGCGAGGTTGTCGTTGTGCGTCAGCGTCATGTAGCGGACGCCGAGGCGGTGGAGCGCGCGGAGGGTGGCGAGGGAGTTGTCGATCGAGTGGCCGCCCTCGGCCCCCATGAGCGAGGCGATCCTGCCGTCGGCCCGCGCCGCCTCCATCTCTTCCGCCGTGAAGGCGAGTCGGAGGACGTCGGGGTAGCGGTCGACGAGCCTGCGCACGACGTCGATCTGCTCCATCGTGGCGCTGACCGCGCGGTCCCCCGCGAGCTCGGCCGTGACGTAGACCGACCAGAACTGCCCTCCGACGCCGCCCTGCCGCAGCCGGGGCAGGTCGGTGTGGAGGTGGGCGTGCTGGTCCTCGGCGATGTCGCGGCGGTCGAGGTCGTAGCCGACCTGCTCGCGCAGCGCCCAAGGGAGGTCGTTGTGCCCGTCGACGACGGGGTGTTCGGCGAGGAGCTCGTGAGCGCGCTCCAGCGCGGGACGCATGCCGGTCGTCATCACTTGCCTCCGAATCCGAAGCCGGTCTCGCCCGAGACCTTGCCGCGCAGCCGCCGGCCCTTCTCCGCCGCCTGCTCCTCCAACTCGCCCTGGAACCGCACCATCCGCTCCCGCAGCCGCTCGTCGGCCGCGGCGAGGATGCGTACGGCGAGCAGCCCCGCGTTGCGTGCGCCGCCGACCGAGACGGTGGCGACGGGAACGCCCGCCGGCATCTGCACGATCGAGAGGAGCGAGTCCATACCGTCGAGGTGCTTGAGCGGGACGGGGACGCCGATCACCGGGAGCGGCGTCACGGAGGCGAGCATGCCGGGAAGGTGCGCGGCACCGCCGGCGCCGGCGATGATCGCCTTCAGGCCGCGGTCGGCCGCCCGCTCGCCGTACTCCAGCATCGCGCGCGGCATGCGGTGCGCCGAGACGACGTCGGCCTCGTAGCCGACGTCGAACTCGTCGAGCGCGGTGGCCGCCGCCTCCAGCACGGGCCAGTCCGAGTCGGAGCCCATCACGATGCCGACGGACGGGTGTTGGGGCTTACTGCTCATACCGGCGCTCCTCGCAGACTGACGGTGCTCACTCCCGGACGCGGCCCGCGAGGGGCCGCCGCTCACTCGGTGACGGTACCCCTGAGGTACCCGGCGGCGTGCGCCGCGCGCTCCCGTACGTCGTCGAGGTCGTCGCCGAAGGTGTTGACGTGGCCGACCTTGCGGCCCGGCTTCACGTCCTTGCCGTACATGTGGATCTTCAACTGCGGGTCCCTCGCCATGCAGTGGAGGTACGCCGCGTACATGTCGGGGTAGTCGCCGCCGAGGACGTTCGCCATCACGGTCCACGGAGCGCGCGGGTGCGGGTCGCCGAGCGGCAGGTCGAGGACGGCGCGGAGGTGGTTGGCGAACTGGGAGGTGACGGCGCCGTCCTGGGTCCAGTGGCCGGAGTTGTGCGGGCGCATCGCCAGCTCGTTGACGAGGACGCGGCCGTCCTCCGTCTCGAAGAGCTCGACCGCCAGGTGTCCGACGACACCCAGATCCTTCGCGATCCGCAGCGCCAACTCCTGCGCCTGCACGGCCGTTTCCTCGGCGAGGCCGGGCGCGGGCGCGATCACCGTGTCGCAGACGCCGTTCACCTGGATCGACTCGACCACCGGGTAGGCGACGGCCTGGCCGTGCGGCGAGCGCACCACGTCGGCCGCGAGTTCCCTGACGAAGGGGACCTTCTCCTCACCGAGCACCGGCACCCCGGCGAGAAACGGTTCAGCGGCCTCCTCGGTGCTGCGGACCACCCAGACGCCCTTGCCGTCGTACCCGCCGCGGACCGTCTTGAGGACCACGGGGAAGCCGCCGACCTCGGCGGCGAAAGCGGCGACGTCCGCCTCGTCGCGCACGATCCGGTGGCGCGGGCTGGGGATGCCGAGTTCGCTGAGGCGGCTCCGCATCACGCCCTTGTCCTGGGCGTGGGCGAGCGCCTCGGGCCCCGGGCGCACCACGACGCCCTCCGCCTCCAGGGCGCGCAGGTGCGCGGCCGGCACGTGCTCGTGGTCGAAGGTGACCACGTCGCAGCCGCGGGCGAAGGAGAGGAGCGTCGGCAGATCGCGGTAGTCGCCCACGACGACGTCGTTGACGACCTGCGCCGCCGAGTCCTGCGGGGTGTCCGCGAGGAGTCTGAACCTGATGCCGAGCGGGATGCCAGCCTCGTGCGTCATACGCGCGAGCTGACCGCCGCCGACCATACCGACCAGGGGATACGTCACGTACTTCAGCCTAACCCGCGACCCCGCTCCGGCCTGCGGCCCCCGTCTGCACGGCGCAGCGAGGCGGCGGCGCGGCGGCGCTTCGACGCGGCGAACCGGCGGCGCTTCGGCGTAGCCGCGCACGGCCGCGGCGGCTGCTGGTTAGCATGGCCCGGCCGGCACGGCCGCGGGGCATGCGCCCCGCCGCCGGCGAGGTCGCGCAGCGCGGCGACGGCTGCTGGTCAGCATGACCCGGCCGAACCGCGGGGCGGGGAACGGCCGGCAGACCAAGGCAGGCAGAGCGTCCGCCCCCGGGCGGTCGCGGACGGGGGCCGCCCGAGGGGCGGCCGCAGGACGGGGCGCAGCGACGACCATGGCTCAATGGCGCGGAGTCGGCGGAAGGCTGCGTGGACTCGTCCGTGAGGCGGCCAAGTTCGGCGCCGTGGGGGCCGTGGGGTTCCTCGTCAACGTCGTCGTCTTCAACGTCTGCATGCACAGCTTCCAGCTCGCGCCGATCCGCTCCGGCATCCTCGCGCAGACGCTGGCGATCGGCACCAACTACGTGGGCAACCGCTACTGGACCTACCGGCACGCGGACAAGCACCGCGTCCCGCGGGAGACGTCGCTCTTCTTCCTCTTCAGCGGCATCGCGCTGGTGCTGGAGAACGGCGTCCTCGCGCTCTCGCACTACGGCCTCGGCTACACCTCGGCGCTCGCCGACAACGTCGCGAAGAACGTGATCGGCCTGGGGCTCGGCACCGCGTTCCGCTTCTGGTCGTACCGCACCTGGGTCTTCCGGGACAGGCGGCGAGCGCCCGCGTCAGGAGCGGTCGGTCTCGCGGCTGAGGAACAGGCCGAAGACGGGCGGCAGTTGCTGTAGCAGCTCCAGTCGGCCGCCGTCGGCCTCGGCCCAGTCCCGGGCCACGGCGAGCCCGAGCCCCGTGGAGTTGCGCCCGCTCACGCTCCGCTCGAAGACCCGGGAGCCGAGCTGCGGATCGACGCCGGGGCCCTCGTCGCTCACCTCGACCACCGCCTGGTTGCCGGTGACGCGGGTACGCAGCGCGACCGTGCCCTCGCCGTGCATCAGCGAGTTCTCGATGAGCGTCGCCAGGACCTGCGCGACGGCCCCCGGTGTGCCGACGGCGTGCAGGCCCCGCTTCCCCGAGCGGACGAGCGCCCTGCCCTCGCTGCGGTAGGCCGGCTTCCACTCCTCGATCTGCTGCTTGACGACCTCGTCGAGGTCGAAGGTGATCGCCGAACCGTCCCTGGGGTCACGGGAGTTGGTGAGGAGCCGTTGGACGACGTCGGTGAGGCGCTCCACCTGGGCGAGCGCGATCGTCGCCTCCTCCTTGACGAGGGCGCGGTCCTCGGGGGTGTCCGCCTCTGCGGTCGCGATGATCTCCTCCAGGCGCATGGAGAGCGCCGTGAGCGGAGTGCGGAGCTGGTGCGAGGCGTCGGCGGCGAGGCGCCGCTCGGCGGTGAGCATGCGGCCGATGCGGTCGGCGCTGGAGTCGAGGACGTCGGCGACGCGGTCCAACTCCGGTACGCCGTAGCGCCGGTGGCGCGGACGCGGGTCGCCCGAGCCGAGGCGCTCTGCGGTCTCGGCGAGGTCGGTGAGCGGTGCCCCGACCCGGTGGGCCTGCCGCACGGCGAGGATCGCCGCCGAGGCGACCGCGAGGAGCGCAACCGCGAGGATGATCATCAGTGTCCGCACCACCTCGGCGCGGACGACGGAGCGCGGCTCCTGGACCAGGACCTCCTCGCCCTGCGACCCCTTCTCCCGCGCCGTGACCGCGTCGCTGGAGGGCTCCTCGCCGAGCTCGATCGGCTTCCGTCCGGGGACGTCGATGCGGACGTAGCGGTCGTCGGACGCGGTGATGCCGATCGACTTCGGCGTCACCCGCTCCCCCGCCACGAGCCGGCTCTCCACGGTGCCGACGAGCCGCGCCGCCTCCGAGCGGACGCCGTCCTTCGCGCTCGCCTCGATCGTCCTCGACTCGACGATCACGAGTGAGATCCCGAAGACGGCGACGACGACGAGGACCACGGAGAGCGTGGAGGAGATGAGTTGGCGTCTCACCGGTCACCTGGATCGGGTCGCGGGGCGTCCGTGCCCCTTCTTTCGGTCTTCCTGGCGGTTCCTTCAGCTCTTCTCGAAGCGGAAGCCGACCCCTCGGACGGTGGCGATGTACCTCGGGTTGGCGGCGTCGTCGCCGAGCTTCTTGCGGAGCCAGGAGATGTGCATGTCCAGGGTCTTGGTCGAGGACCACCAGGTGGTGTCCCAGACCTCGCGCATGAGCTGGTCCCTCGTGACGACGCGGCCCGCGTCCCGCACGAGGACCCTGAGGAGGTCGAACTCCTTCGCCGTGAGCTGGAGTTCGTCCTCGCCCATCCAGGCGCGGTGGGACTCGACGTCGATCCGCACGCCGTGCGTCGCGGGGCTCGCCGCGGGTTCCTGCGGGATGCCGCGGCGCAGCAGCGCGCGTACCCGCGCGAGGAGTTCGGCGAGGCGGAAGGGCTTGGTGACGTAGTCGTCGGCGCCGGCGTCGAGCCCGACGACGGTGTCCACCTCGTCGGCGCGGGCGGTGAGGACAAGGACGGGGAACGTGTGCCCCTCGGTGCGCAGCCGGCGGCAGACCTCCAGGCCGTCGATCCCCGGGAGGCCGAGGTCGAGGACGACGAGGTCGATGCCCTCGCTGAGTCCGGCGTCGAGCGCCGTGGGGCCGTCCTCGCGCACCTCGACCTCGTAGCCCTCCCGGCGGAGGGCGCGGGCGAGCGGTTCCGAGATCGAGGCGTCGTCCTCGGCCAGCAGTACTCGGGTCATGGCCCGATGGTAATCCTCGTCGCCGACGGTAGCCGCGGGTACCGAGGTTCGGACGCGCCCCCGCCACGGATGCACGGAGGGTGAGCAACTCGCTGCGGAGGCCGGACGAACACCCTCGGACTGGTGTGATCTGTCTCGCACACCCTTTTCGTCCCCTCGCGGTGGTGACGTAAGGTGAGAGCACTACTTGTAGTGACGTTCGCGTAGTTGAAAGTCGGCGTAGTCAACGTCAAGGACTCTCGGCCACCCAGCACCACATGGCCAGGGTCCTTTTGCGTGTGAGCCCCGCGTGCACAGCGGGCCGGGTCTCGCGCACCCCCACACCGGACGCGTTCACGCCTCTCGTACGGCGCAGTGCGGGCTTCGCGTTCCGGAAGAGTCCGAAAAAAGCAAGGAATACGCACTATGGCGCCCAGCCCGACGCAGGCAGCCGCCGGCGACACCGGGGGCAAGACCTTCTTCGGCCACCCACGCGGCTTGGCCACTCTCTTCATGACGGAGATGTGGGAGCGCTTCAGCTTCTACGGCATGCGCGCCCTCCTCGTCGTCTACCTCATCGCGGGCGGGCCCGACGCGGACTCGTCCGCCGTCGGCGGCGGCCTCGCGATGGACCTCGCCACGGCGACGGCCATCTACTCCGTCTACAACGCCATGGTCTATCTGCTGACCATGCCCGGCGGCTGGTTCGGCGACCGGGTCTGGGGCCCGCGCAAGACCGTCGCCGTCGCCGCCGGCGTCATCATGGCCGGCCACCTCTGCCTCGCGCTGCCGGGCCAGAGCGTCTTCTTCGTCGGCCTCGCGTTCGTCGCGATCGGCTCGGGGCTGCTGAAGGCGAACATCTCCGCGATGGTCGGCGACCTCTACAACGGTCCCGACGACCCGCGCAGGGACGGCGGGTTCACCGTCTTCTACATGGGGATCAACCTCGGCTCCTTCTGCGCCCCGCTCGTGATCGGCACCGTCGGCCAGACCGTCAACTGGCACCTGGGCTTCGCGCTCGCCGCCGTCGGCATGGGGCTCGGCCTCGTCCAGTTCCTGCTCGGCTCGCGCCACCTGGGCGAGCGCAGCAACCTCGTGCCGTCGCCGCTGAGCGACAAGGAGCGCAGCTCGGTGGTGCGCAAGGGGCTGATCTGGCTCGCGGCCGCGGCCGTCTTCTACGGCATCGTCGTGGGCACCGGGCACTTCACGCTCAACTGGGCGATGGTGCCGCTCACCGTCCTCGGCCTGGTGCTCCCCGTCGGCATGCTGGTGCGGATCAAGCGGGACAGGGACCTCTCGCGCGCCGAGCAGGGCAAGATGAGCGGCTACATCTGGTTCTTCGCCGCCGCCGCGATCTTCTGGATGATCTACGACCAGGGCGCCTCGACGGTCCAGGCGTTCGGCGACACCAAGACCGACACCTCGATCCTCGGCTGGTCGTTCCCCTCCACCTGGTTCCAGTCGATCAACCCGCTCCTCATCATCCTGCTCGCGCCGGTCTTCGCCGCGATATGGGTGGCGCTGGCCCGGCGCAGCAAGGAGCCCTCGACGACCGGGAAGTTCTCCTTCGCGCTCGTCGTCACGGGGCTGTCGTTCTTCGCGTTCCTCGTCCCCATGGCGATGGCCCAGGACGGCAAGGTGAGCCCGATGTGGCTGGTGCTCATCTTCCTGCTGCACACCATCGCCGAGCTCTGCCTCTCGCCCGTCGGCCTCTCGGTCACGACGAAGCTGGCACCGGCGAAGTACGCGAGCCAGCTCATGGGCGTCTGGTTCCTCGCGGTGACCGCGGGCGACAGCATCACCGGGCTCCTCGCCATCGGCGGGGCCGACCTCAGCGGCAGGGGCATCGTCGCGATGGAGGCAACCCTCGCGGTGCTCGCCGGATTCGCGGTGTACATGTACCGCAAGAAGATCGCGGCGCAGATGGAGACCGCGGACTGAGCCCCGCGCCGCCCCCCGCCGGGCGCGGGGGCGGCGCGCCGTCCGCCTCGGCCCCGGCCGGAGTTGTCCGGTCGGGGCCGAGGCGTACGCAGAGGCTGTACGGGTGTCAGTTGGGGGCGGCGAGCTCGGCCCAGACGGTCTTGCCCGTGCCCTGGGGACTGCGGACGACGCCCCAGTCGAGGCAGAGCCGCTGCACGATGAACATGCCGTGCCCGCCCGGGCGGCCCACGCGGTGCGGTGTGCGCGGCGAGGGCGAGCCGCTCCCCGCGTCGACGACCTCGACCCGCAGCACCTTGGCGCCGTTCCCGAGCCGCAGCTCCTCCGGCCCTTCGGCGTGCAGGCAGGCGTTGGTCACCAGTTCCGAGACGACGAGCAACGCGTCCTCGGCCGCGGCGCGTTGGTCGGCGGTGGCGGCGGGGAGCCAGCTCCAGTCGTGGAGCGCCTGCCGGGTGAAGTCGCGGGCCCGCGCGACCGCTCCCCCCGCCCCGGCGAGCCGGAGCCGGCGCACCTGGCGCAGGACGGGGGTCGTGGCCGTGGACGTTCCGCCGGGCTCACCGGTCGGTTGCGCTGCGCCGCACGCTGCCGCGGCGCCCTCGGCGGCGTTACGCACGGTGCCGCCACCTCCCTCGGTGCCCGCAGCGCCGGCTCCGGCGATCGGCGGCTCCTGGAGACCACCGTCAGCAGCCGCGGCCTCCGGCGCGGCGGCGGCAGGGAAGCTCTCGGGCTCCTGGCCGCCGTCGCCGGCCGATTGGGGCCGGGTGGTGCTCATCAGTGGTTCACCTCACCGATCACCGTTTACCGATTCGTCTGCTGGCGCCAGTCTGGTCGCGCTGTTAACGAATGCCTGACAGATTCAGAGGTCTCCTGCCCTGCCGCACCGTGAGAACACCCACGGATTCGGCCGGACTGGTGTGATGCGTGTAACGCGCGGATGTCGGTTCGGCATACCCCTGCCGGGGCCCCGCCGACACATCGCCCCCCGTGACCTGCGACGTTCCAACTCGCCCCGCGCGGGCGGAAGTTATGCTTCCGGCGCTCCGGCAAGGGCGGATTCGAGGTCCTCGTGGACGGTGAACACCGCTGTCGCTCCGGTGATTTCGAAGACTCTGGCGACGACGGGAAGCATCCCCGCGAGGTGGACCCCGCCTCCGGCGGACTCGGCTTTCAGCCGCGCGCCCAGCAGCACGTTCAGCCCGGTGGAATCGCAGAACTCGAGCCGCGAGCAGTCCACCACGAGGCGGGACCTGCCCTCCTCGACGCAGCGCTCCAGCGGCTCTCGCAGCGCCTCGGCGGTATGGTGATCGAGCTCACCCTCGGGGGTCACCACGGCACTGGCGCCCGCGTACCGTACGTCGACCGTCAGTCGGCCCCGGCTCGTGCTGCCGGGCACTCCGCGGTCCATGCACACCCCTTCTGGTTGCGTGAGGGTTTCGTGACGCTGCGGCGCCTCCGCCCTCGTCGAGCGGTTAGAACCCTACGCCCTCCCGGGCACGACCGGTACCCGAACAACCAACAGACTTGAACAAAGCGGACATTACGCGCTTGCCAGGGCCACACAGAAGCAGGTAGGGCTAGTAGTGACATCCGTAGAACACGTCGGCTTTGGAGGCGCCGCACCTCGTAGTGCACGTCACGGCTCCGGCAGCCATATGCCGAGAAAGATGGAGGACACCATGTCACCCCGGCTCGACCACGGGATATCGGAGTTCACCGACCCGGCCGTTCCGGAAGACCACGCCCCGGAACGGGATGCGGACCACACGAGCCCGGACTCGGTGGAGGAAATCCTCGACCAGCTCCAGATACCCGAGATCCCACCGTACGACCAGGTGGGGCCCGTTGACGCACGGGCTCTCTCCAAGACCCTCTTCGGTCGGTTGGAGAACCTCGAAGAAGGCACGCACGAGTACGCGTACGTCCGGAACACCCTCGTCGAACTGAACCTCGCGCTCGTCAAGTTCGCGGCCTCCAGGTTCCGCTCCCGGAGCGAGCCGATGGAGGACATCATCCAGGTCGGCACGATCGGCCTGATCAAGGCGATCGACCGCTTCGAGCTGGGCCGCGGGGTGGAGTTCCCCACCTTCGCGATGCCGACGATCGTCGGCGAGATCAAGCGCTTCTTCCGCGACACCTCCTGGTCCGTCCGCGTACCGCGGCGCCTCCAGGAGCTCCGGCTCGACCTCGCCAAGGCGGGCGACGAGCTGGCGCAGCGCCTCGACCGCTCCCCCACCGTCGACGAGCTCGCCGAGCGCCTCAGCATCTCCACGGAGGAGGTCGTCGAGGGCATGGCGGCGAGCAACGCGTACACCGCGAGCTCGCTCGACGCGCAGCCCGAGGAGGACGACACCGAGGGGACCCTCGCCGACCGCATCGGCTACGAGGACCACGGCCTCGAGGGCATCGAGTACATCGAGTCGCTGAAGCCGCTCATCGCGGAACTGCCGCCGCGCGACCGCAAGATCCTCTCGCTCCGCTTCGTCGCCGGGATGACGCAGTCGGAGATCGGCGAGGAGCTGGGCATCTCGCAGATGCACGTCTCCCGGCTCCTCTCCAGGACCCTCCGCCGCCTGCGTGCGGGGCTGACCCTGGAGGAGTGACGCGCCGAACGCGTACGTGCGTGGGCCGTCCCGGTGCACACCGGGGCGGCCCACTGCGTTGTTCCCGACTGCCCCGCGCCCGGCGGCAGTCGGTTCAGACCCTCCGCACCCCGCGCTCCCAGACCGCCGCCACCAGCGGGACGCCCGGACGATAGGCGAGGTGGACGTGCGAGGGCGCGTCGAGCAGGACGGCGTCGGCGCGGGCGCCGGGGCGCAGGGTGCCCACGTCGGTGCGGCGGAGGGCGCGGGCGCCGCCCGCGGTGGCGGACCAGAGCGCCTCGTCTGGCGTCATGTGCATCTCCCGGACGGCGAGCGCGAGGCAGAACGGCATCGAAGAGGTGTAGGAAGAGCCCGGGTTGCAGTCGGTGGAGAGGGCCACCGTCGCGCCCGCGTCGAGCAGGGCACGCGCGTCGGGGTAGCGGGAGCGGGTGGAGAACTCGCAGCCGGGCAGGAGCGTGGCGACCGTGTCGCCCTCGGCGAGCGCCTCGACGTCGGCGGGCGCGAGGTGGGTGCAGTGGTCGGCCGACGCGGCGTCGAGCTCGACGGCGAGCCGCACCCCCGGGCCCGCACCGAGCTGGTTGGCGTGGACGCGTGCGCCCAGGCCGCGCGCCTGCCCCGCGGTGAGGACCGCCCGCGCCTGGTCGCCGTCGAACGCTCCCTCCTCGCAGAAGACGTCGATCCAACGCGCGTACGGAGCGCAGGAGTCGAGCATCTCTCCGGTGACGAGCGCGACGTAGCCGGCCGGGTCGTCCGCGAACTCGGCGGGGACGACGTGCGCGCCGAGATAGGTGGTCTCGTCCGTGTGGCGCGCCGCGACGCGCAGCGCGCGGGACTCGTCCCGGGGTGTGAGCCCGTAGCCCGACTTGGTCTCCACGGTGGTGGTGCCCTGCCGCAGCATCTCGTCGAGGTGGGCGGCGAGGGTCGCCGCGAGGCTCTCGTCGTCGGCCTCGCGGGTGGCGGCGACGGTGGTGCGGATGCCGCCCGCCGAGTAACGCACGCCGGACATGCGGGCGTTGAACTCGGCCGTGCGGTCGCCCGCGTAGAGCAGGTGGGAGTGCGAGTCGACGAAGCCGGGGACGACGGCGCGGCCGTCGGCACGGAACTCCTCGTCGGCGGGAGGCGCCTGCGCGTCGGGGCCGACCCAGGCGACCTCGCCGTCCTGGAGGACGAGCGCCGCGTCGTGGACGAGGCCGAGCGGGCCCTCGCCCAGCTCGGGCGCGTTGGTGGCGAGGGTGCCGATGCCGGTGAGGACGGTCGACGGCGTGCGGGGTTCTGCTGCGGTCATCTGGCGGCTCCCGGTGGGGCGTTCGGCGGGCGGCGGGTCACGGCGTCACGGCACCGACCGCGGCGGCGAGCGCGCCGCCCACGTCGCCCACGCGCAGGTGGACGCCGTCCCGCACGACGTGCCTCCCGGCCACCACCGTATGGCGGACGTCGGCCGCGGTGGCGGCGAACACGGCGGTCTCGGCGGCGGTCTCGGCGGGCGGGCCCGCGGTGCGCACGGTGTCGAGCGCGACGGTGGTGAAGTCGGCGAGGCGGCCCGGTTCGAGTGCGCCGGCGTCCGGCCAGCCGAGCGCCGCGTGTCCGGCGGACGTTGCCGCGTCGAGGAGTTCGGCGGCGGTGAAGTGGCCGCGTACGCCTGTCGCGAGGCGCTGGTCGAGTTCGAGGGAGCGGGCCTCGGCGAGCAGGTCGACGCGGGCGTGGCTGTCGGTTCCGAGCGACAACCGCACGCCCTCGGCCGCGAGTCGGGGCGCGGGGCCGATGCCGTCCGCGAGGTCGCGTTCCGTGGTGGGGCAGAAGCAGGCGCCCGTGCGGGTGCCGCCGAGGAGGCCGATGTCCTCGGGCGTCAGGTGCGTCGCGTGGACGGCCGTGGTCAGCGGGCCGAGGACGCCGTGGTCGGCGAGGAGCCGTGCGGGCGTGCGGCCGTACGCCTCGACGCAGGCGGTGTTCTCGGCCGGCTGCTCCGAGAGGTGCACGTGGAGCGGGGCCGAGGAGCGGCGAGCCCACTCGGCGACCGTCGCCAACTCCCGTGCGGGCACGGCCCGTACGGAGTGCACGGCGGCGCCGCAGCGGACCGTGGCGGAGGTCGCGAGGGACCCGGCCAGCGCCTCGGCGCGCTCGGCCCACGCGGCGGCCGAGCCGTCGGAGAACCGGAGTTGGACGCCCTCGGGCGGGACACCCGCGCCGTCGGGCGTCGGGCCGGACGAGAGGTAGGCCGTGTCGAGCAGCGTGAGCCGGACTCCGGCCTCCGCCGCCGCCTCGACGAGCGCCGCGCCCATGGCGTTCGGGTCCGAGTAGCGGCGCCCGTCAGGACCGTGGTGGAGGTAGTGGAACTCGCCGACGCAGGTGACGCCCGCGAGGGCCATCTCGGCGTAGGCGGCGCGGGCGAGCGCCAGGTAGGTGTCGGGGTCGAGCGCCGCCGCGACCTCGTACATCGTCTCGCGCCAGGTCCAGAAGGTGCCGCGGTCGCGCTGGACGGTGCCGCGCAGGGCCCGGTGGAAGGCGTGCGAGTGGGCGTCGGCGAAGCCCGGGAGGGTGAGGCCGCAGAGCACTTCGGCGCCCCGGGGCGGCGAGGGGGCACGGGCCACGGAGGTGAGGACGCCGCCCTCGCACTCCAGCAGGACGCCCGTGGCAACCGCCCCGCCGATCCAGGCGTGTTGGCACCAGTAACTCAGCACGCCAGCTCCTCCAGCACGTCGGCGAGCGCGGTGACGCCGGCGAGGCAGTCCTCCTCCGCGGCGTACTCCGCCGGCGCGTGCGAGACGCCGGTGGGGTTGCGCACGTAGAGCATCGCGGTGGGGACGGAGCCGGCGAGGATGCCGGCGTCGTGGCCGGCTCCGGTGGGGAGGACGGGGACAGGGCCCGCGCCGTCGGCGAGGCGCCGGGCGAGGCGGTCGCGGAGCGCGTCGGCGAAGACCACGCGCGAGGTGAACGACTCGCGGACCACGGCGACTTGGACGCCGTCGCGGCCGCCCCGCTCCACCGCGGCGCGCTCGATACCGGCGACGACACGGTCGAGGGTCTCCTCATCCGCCGCGCGCGAGTCGAGCCAGCCGCTGACGCGGGACGCGATCGCGTTGACGGCCCCCGGCTCGACGTCGACCCTGCCGAAGGTGGCGAGGGCTTCTGCGAGACGGGCCTCCTCGCGGGCCGCGAGGACGGTGCCCGCATAGGTGAGCATGGGGTCGCGGCGGTCGGCGAGGCGTGTCGTGCCCGCGTGGTTGCCCTCGCCCGAGAAATCGAACCGCCATCGGCCGTGCGGCCAGATCGCGGAGGCGACACCGACGGGGTGCGCGGTGTCGGCGAGGGCCCTGCCCTGCTCGATGTGGAGCTCGACGAACGCACTCAGCGCCGCGAGGCGTTCGGGGTCGGGCCCCACGAACTCCGGGTCGTGGCCCGCGCGTTCCATCGCGTGCAGCAGCCCGGTGCCGTCCGCGTCGCGGAGTTCGGCGGCCTGCGCCCGGTCGAGCAGCCCGGTGGCGAGGCGGGAGCCGACGCAGGAGAGGCCGAAGCGGGCGCCCTCCTCGTCGGTGAAGTTGACGACGGCGAGCGGGTGCTGGAGCCGCGCCCCGCGCCGGTGAAGCTCGTCGAGGGCGGCGAAGGCCGAGACGACGCCGAGGGGGCCGTCGAAGGCGCCGCCGTCGGGTACGGAGTCGAGGTGGGAACCGGTGGCGACGGCGCCGCCCGCGCTGCGGTCCCCCAGCCACGCCCACTGGTTGCCGTTGCCGTCGATCTCGTGGTGCAGCCCTCTCGCCACGGCCTGGGCGCGGAACCAGGCGCGGCAGTCGGCGTCCTGGGACGTCCAGGCGAAGCGCCGGTAGCCGCTCGTCCCCCCGCAGCGGCCGAGCGGCTCCAACTGGCGCCACATGGCGTCGAATCCGGGGCCCGGGGCGTATCCGGCCCCGGCGAACGTCGGGTGGCTCATGCGCCGTGCTCCCCAGCCCGTTCCTCGGCCGGCATCGGGACGTGGACGCCGCGCTCGGAGGCGACCTCGGCGGCCCGCTCGTATCCCGCGTCGACGTGCCGGATCACGCCCATGCCCGGGTCGTTGGTGAGGACGCGGAGAAGTTTCTCGCCGGCGAGCGTGGTGCCGTCGGCGACACTGACCTGGCCGGCGTGGAGCGAGCGGCCCATGCCGACGCCGCCGCCGTGGTGGAAGGAGACCCAGGAGGCGCCCGAGGCGACGTTGACCATGGCGTTGAGGAGCGGCCAGTCGGCGATCGCGTCCGAGCCGTCGAGCATGTCCTCCGTCTCCCGGTACGGGGAGGCGACCGAGCCGCAGTCGAGGTGGTCCCTGCCGAGGACGACGGGGGCTTGCAACTCGCCGTTGGAGACCATGTCGTTGAAGCGTTCCCCGGCCTCGGCGCGCTCCCCGTACCCGAGCCAGCAGATGCGCGCCGGCAGCCCCTGGAAGGAGACGCGTTCGCCGGCGAGCTTCAGCCAGCGGGCCAACGAGGCGTCCTCCGGGAAGAGTTCGAGGAGGGCGCGGTCGGTCGCCGCGATGTCGGCGGGGTCGCCGGAGAGCGCCGCCCAGCGGAACGGGCCCTTGCCCTCGCAGAAGAGCGGGCGGATGTACGCGGGTACGAAGCCGGGGTAGGCGAAGGCCCGCTCGTATCCGGCGAGTCGGGCCTCGCCGCGCAGGGAGTTGCCGTAGTCGAACACCTCGGCACCCGCGTCCTGGAAGCCGACCATCGCCTCGACGTGGCGGGCCATGGATTCGCGCGCCCGCCGCGTGAAGTCCTCGGGTTCTGCCGCCGCGTACTCCTCCCTGTCCGCCTGCTCGACGCCGAGCGGCAGGTAGCTGAGCGGGTCGTGCGCCGACGTCTGGTCGGTGACGATGTCCACGGGGGCGCCCTCGGCGAGGTACCGCGGCACCAACTCGGCCGCGTTGCCGAGGACTCCGACGGAGAGCGGTCGGCGCTCCCGCCGCGCCTCCTCGGCGAGGCGGAGTGCGTGCGCCGGGTCGTCGGCCGAGACGTCGAGGTAGCCGTGGGCGATGCGGCGGTCGATGGCGCGCTGGTCGCAGTCGATGCAGAGGGCCACGCCGTCGTTCATGGTGACGGCGAGCGGCTGGGCCCCGCCCATGCCGCCGAGCCCCGCGGTGAGGGTGAGGGTGCCGGCGAGGGTTCCGCCGAACCGCTTCGCCGCGACGGCGGCGAAGGTCTCGTAGGTGCCCTGGAGGATGCCCTGCGTCCCGATGTAGATCCACGAACCGGCCGTCATCTGCCCGTACATGGTGAGTCCGAGGTGCTCCAGGCGGCGGAACTCCTCCCAATTGGCCCAGTCGCCCACGAGGTTGGAGTTGGCGATCAGCACCCTCGGCGCCCACTCGTGCGTCTGCATCACGCCGACGGGGCGGCCCGACTGGACCAACATCGTCTCGTCGCCCCTGAGTTCGGTGAGGGTGCGCACCATGGCGTCGTAGGAGCGCCAGTCGCGCGCCGCCTTTCCCGTGCCGCCGTAGACGACGAGCCGGTCGGGGTGCTCGGCCACCTCCGGGTCGAGGTTGTTCTGGAGCATCCGCAGGGCGGCCTCCTGCGGCCAGCCGTGCGCACTCAACCGTGTGCCGCGCGGCGCCCGTACGGTCCGCGGTGCTGCCATGGCGCCCTGCCTCTCTGAGAACGACGAGGGGTATTCAGTAACTGTATGGGGTGAATAGGTTCAGTCAACAGGCCCCGCGGCGCGGCACGCGGGCGGTCTCGGTCCGCTCGCTCCGGTGTGGCGGAGTCGCCTCAACTGCGGCTCGGTATACGGGTTTTCGCCGGGCCTTTCGATAGCAGGAGACCGCCTTCCGCAGGTCGAACCGCCGGTGATGCCCCCGATACCGGACTGATACGTGCCCCTGCCAACGTTGCGGCGTTCGCGGGCGCGAGGGTGCCGCCTAAGGAGAAGGCAGGCGGCCAGCCCCCCCTCACGCCCCGAGCCACCGCTCGCCCCGGCCCATCCGCCAGGGACCGGTGCGTGCGGGATGTCGGGGTCTGCCGTTGAGCGGCGGTCGGACCCCGCAGCCGCGGCGGCCCACGCCCCCCGCCCCATAGGGCCGCCGCGGCATATCAAGGCTGCTGGAGAGCGTTTGTACGACTGTTGAGGCGAGGACCGCCGAAGCCTGGTCCCCGCCGGACGCCTCTCCCGCATATCGGCCGCGCATCTTCCGTTGGGTCCGACAGCCGTCACACGCCGCACCTCGCGTACGAGCTGGGAGGCCGGGAGCCGGGGAGTTGGCCGCCGCCGGCTGCGAAACCGCGCTCATGAAGCGGAAGCGAGCAACGCCGACCGTCAAACGCCGCGGAGCCGGCGGCCAGTTGCGTCGCCGGGCCGCGACGATGAAGGCCGGTGAAGCTGCCGAGGTCGTGGGCCGGGACGGCACCCGGCCGAGCCGCATCCTGCGCGAGACGTACCGTCCGCCGCGCTCCGTCCCAACGCCCGTGCGCGCGGGGGCGGTTCACCGCTTCCGCGCCACCGCCCCGTACAGCGACACCTCGGCGTCGCTCAACTCCACAGGCCCCTCGGGGCGCCATTGGTGTGCGAGGACGAGGCCCGGGTCGAGGACGTCCAGGCCGTCGAGAAAACGCGCGATCTCCGGGTGCGAGCGGGTGCGGGCCGAGGTGCCGCCCTTGCGGTAGACCTCCTCGCTGCGCCGGGACTCCTCCGGGAGGAAGTCGGAGGTGCCGTGGCTGAGGACCAGGTGGCTGCCGGAGGGGAGCCGGTCGAGGAGGCCGCCGAGGAGCCCGGCGGGGTCGGCGTCGTCGGGGACGAAGTGCAGGATCGCGACGAGGGAGAGGGCGACGGGCTGCGTGAGGTCGAGGACCTCGTGGACGCGGGGGTCGTCGAGGACGGCGTCCGTCAGCACGTCGGCTTCTATGTACGCGGTGCGCCCCGCGGGGTCGCCGCTGAGCAGGACGTCGGCGTACTCCAGCACCATCGGGTCGTTGTCGACGTAGACGACGCGGCAGGCCGGGTCGACCTCCTGGACCACCTGGTGCAGGTTCGGCTCCGTCGGGATGCCCGTGCCGATGTCGAGGAACTGCCGCAGCCCCGCGTCGCGGGCGAGGGTGCGTACGGCGCGGTGCATGAAGGCGCGGTTCTGGCGGGCAACGGTCCGCATGAAGGGGAAGGAGGCGAGCACCTGTTCCGCCGCTTCCCGGTCGGCGGCGAACCAGTCCTTGCCGCCCAGGTAGTAGTCGTACATCCGGGCCGAGTGCGGACGGCTGGTGTCGATCCCGTCGGCGGGGCGGGAAGCGGGGGATGACAAGGTTTCTCCTCCTCGTGCGTACGGGCGTGCGGGCGCAGGCACCTCGGGGCTTGCGCGCCGCCCCGGCGTAGACGGCGGCCTCGGAGCCCCGGCGCTCCGGCGGGACTTCGGGGCGCCAGCGGTGGGCGACGACGACACCGGGGTCGAGGAGGTCGAGGCCGTCGAAGAAGCGCTCGATCTCGGTGGACGACGCGGCTCTCGGGCGCCTCGGCCTGCGCGACCTGGTGCAGGTTCGGCTTCGTCGGGATGCCGGAGCCGATGTCGAGGAACTGCCGCACGCCGTACTCCCGCGCCGGGTACCGCGTCGCGCGCTGCATGAAGGCGCGGTTCTCGCGGGCGGGGGTGCGGAAGCGGGGGAAGACCGCGAGGCCCTTCTCCGCCATCGCGCGGTCGGCCTCGCACCAGTCCTCGCCGCCGAGGCAGTAGTCGTACATCCGGGCCGGGTGCGGGCGGCTCGTGTCGAGGTGCTCGTCTGCGGGCTGCATGCGCGGCCCTCCGGTCGTCGCGGCTAAGTGCGGGTCACGCCTCGTATTCCTTGCGTAGCTGGTGGAGGTAGGAGTGGAGGTCGGGGATCCGGCGGTGGGCGAGGCGCGAGATGCGCATGTGCGCCTCGAGGTGCGTGGTGACGTCGCCGTGCTGGTCGAGGTAGGCGGCGCCGGTGAGGCCCTCGGTGTAGACGATGTCCTGGAGCTCGGGGGCCTCGAAGCGGAAGTAGGTGAAGTGGCCGCCCGCGCCGGGGTGCGGGCCCGCGGAGAACGGGAGGACACGGAGTGTGAGGTCGGGGCGGTCGAGGGAGTCCAGCAGGTGGTCGATCTGGCCGCGCATCACCTCGGGCCCGCCGACGACACGGCGCAGCGCCGCCTCCTCCAGCACCACCCAGATCGACGGCGCCTCCTCCTTCTCCATTATCGCCTGGCGCCGCAACCGCACCTCGACGCGCTCCTCCAGCTCGTCGTCGGTGTCCCCGGGGAAGCCGGCGCGCATGACGGCGCGGGCGTACTCGCGGGTCTGCAACAGCCCGGTGACGTAGTGCGGTTCGTAGAGGCGGATGAGCGCCGCGCCCGTCTCCAGGCTGACGTACGCGCCGAACCAGGAGGGCAGCGCGTGGCGAAAGGGGTGCCACCAGCCGGGCTCGCGCGCCGTCTCCGCGAGGGAGAGGAACTCCTCGACCTCCGGCTGCGGGACCTCGTAGAGCCGCAGCAACTCCCTTACGTAGAGCGCCTTGAGTCCGACCTGCGCGTTCTCGATGCGCCGCACGGTCAGCTCGGAGGTGCCCAGCGCCCTCGCGGCCTGCTTGAGCGTGACCTTGCGCTGCGTCCGGATCTCCTGGAGCCGTCTGGCCAGGATGATCCGCAGAACCGTGGGCGTACTGGGCCCGCCCGACAGCTCGCTCACTTCGGAACCTCCCACCCAGGGGTACCTGAACTACGGCGCATCGTCGGAGAGTTGGCCGGACGGTGCAGCGTGACGGCGGTGAAATTATCAGACGTACACGCTCGGCGCTAACCCATCACCAAGAGTGACCACGACACGCGCCCCGGCCGCGCCCTCGTCGTCACGCACCGTACCTCGGTTCCGCCGCTCCGTTGCCCTCCGCGACCGGAGGCGAGCCTCCCGGCCGCCCTCCGCCGGGACCAACAGCCCCCGCGGGAAAGCGCGGGAACCGGCGGTGACCGGTAACGCCCCACCTCAGCCGCGGAGTTGGCCCCGGCCGAGCCCCGTGCCTTTCGGGCACACCTGCCCGCCGCGGGCCAGGGCAGGGAACGCTCAGGGCTAAGATTTCCACAGCGCGCAGACTCGACCGAGCCGCAGGAAGAACACGGAGGGGGAGGCCCTCGATGGCGCAGAGGAAGCCCGCCCACGAACAGGACGCCGTGGCGTCCTTCGTGGAGGACTGGAACCGGGAACGTCCCGAGCTGGACACCGCGCCGCTGGAGGTCTTCGCCCGCCTGCACCGCGTCTTCCTCCGGTACCAGTCGCAGATCTCGAAACCCATGGAGGGGCACGGCATCTCGATGGCCGGCTTCGACGTGCTCACGGCGCTCCGCCGCGCCGGCGCCCCGTACAGCCGCACCGCGGGCGAGCTGGCCCGCTCGGGCCTGATCAGCTCCGCAGGCGTCACGCTCCGTATCGACCGTCTGGAGAAGGACGGCCTCATCGTCCGGGAGCGCGATCCGGAGGACCGCCGCGTCGTCCACTCCCGGCTGAGCGAGCAGGGGATCGAGCAGATCGACGCGCTCTTCAACGAGCACCTGGAGAACGAGCGCCGGATGCTCGCCGGCATGACGCCCGCCGAGTGCCGCCAACTGGCCAAACTACTGGGCAAGTTGGAGCGCTCGGTGGCGGCGGCACAGGAGGCGGACGAGGAGGAGGGCGAGGAGACGGCCGGGGAGTGACGCGGGCGCGCGCCGGGCCGCGCCCGCGGTGCGGTGCGCGGGCGCGGCCCGGCGCGCGGACGGCCGGAACCGGTGCGCCGCCACCCCTCGTTCACCCTCGTCGCGGTGTCCGGCGCCCGTCCCCGGCCGCGGCGGCTCATCCCGCGTGGAGCGCGGCCGCCTGCTTCTCGGCCTCGGCGCGGTACAGCCTCCGCAGCCGTACGACGCCGAGGTCGTGCTGGTAGAGGTTCTCGCGCTGGTCGGCGTCGGCCGGCATGTCCTCCAGCATGAGGCGGTCCTGTTCCAGCACCTCCCAGTGACGCTCCTCGATGACCTGCTTGTAGAGGAACCTCCAGCTGTCGCGCTCCCACCCCTGCACCCGCCGGTACCGCCAGAAGAAGACGCTGCTGCGCTCCGCGTCGACGGGGCAGACCATGCCGATGATCCCGAACGGGCCGCCGGGGCCCGCGGAGGGCGGATAGGGGATGGAGAGGTCCACCCAGTCGACGCCGGTCCGGCAGAGCTCGACCCAGTCGAAGTTGACGCCGGTCTGGTCGGTCTTCTCGAAGAAGTAGCCGCGGTCGGTCTCGCGGATGCGGAACTTCGCGGTGGTGTCCCCCTCGAACATGGAGTGGGATTCGCGGTGCAGGAACGAGCCGTGCATCGGGTCGAGGAGGTTCTCCAGGTCGAACCGCCAGGTGGAGTTCCACTCGGCGTAGGAGAGGAACCGGTCGACCTCCGGGTCCTCCAACTGCTCGGGGAGCGCCAACTCGCAGGGTTCCGGGTGCTGTTCGTCGCCGAAGTAGGCGAGGACCGCGCCGGCGACCTCGCGGACGGGCGGGTTCGGTACGAGCTGCTTTCCCTCCAGGTTGCAGCCGGGCAGCCCGGGCACGGAGGTGACGGTGCCCGTGCCGTCCACCTCGACGCCGTGGTACCAGCAGGAGATGCGGTCGCCGAGGTGCTTCCCGAGGGACAGGCGGGCGCCGCGGTGCGGGCAGCGGTCGGCGAGCATGTGCAGGGTGCCGTCGCCGCGCCTGAAGAGCAGCCACTGCTCGCCGAGGACGGTCACGCGGCGCATCCCGCCGGGGCGCACGAAGTGCGAGGGCACCACCGGGTGCCACTGGTTGCGCAGGCCGGTCGCGTAGATGTGGTCCGCTGTCGCCTGCTCGCTTCCGTGTTTGGTGCCGATCACGCGTCTCACGCTCCCAGTCGGTGGATCTCGGTACGGAACGACTCCTCGGTCCACGGCCGCCCGTCGGGCGCGTGGACGAGGCGGCTGTTGAGGCCGTCGACGACGGTGGCGAGGTCGTGCCCGTCCTGGGTGTAGACCTCCTCCAGGGTGGCGGCGAGCTTCAGTTCGTACGGTGTCGGATCGGTGTCGCGGGTCTGGTGCGGCTCCAGGTAGGGCCAGGCCCGGTCCTGCGGGTTGTTGCTCACGGTTCCTCCAACTGTGGGTGAGCACAGGGGCGTTGGCGCCGCCCGGACGGGCCGGCGCGGGGTTGCTAGAGGTCGAGGACGAGCCGCCGCGAGGCGCACCGCGAGACGCAGATCATCATCGTCCGGCTCTCGGCGTGCTCGGCGTCGCTGAGCAGCCAGTCCCGGTGCTCCGGGTCGCCTCCGAGTACGCGCGTCTCGCAGGTGCCGCAGATGCCGTCGCGGCAGGAGCTCGGCACGTCGACGCCGGCCTGCTCGACGGCCTGGAGGATGCTCGTCTCCTCGTCGACGGCGACGGTGATTCCAGAGCGGCTGCACTCCACCTCGAACGCCGAGCCCGCTGCGGCGGGTCGGGGCTCGGGCGCCGCGAACCGCTCGAACCGCAGGCGGTCCTCGCACCCGATCGCGGCGCACTTCTCGCGGGCCGCCGACAGGAGCGGTTCGGGGCCGCAGCAGTAGACGAGCGCGTCCGCCGGCAGGTCGGCGAGGGCCGCGTCGAGGTCGATGTGGCCCAGCTCGTCCTGCGGGGTGAACGTCACCCGGCCCGACTGCCCTGCGAGCGTTTCCAGTTCGGCCCCGAACGCCATCGAGGCGCGGGTGCGGCCCCCGTGCACGAGGCTCCAGCGCCTACCGGTGCGCACCGCCTCGCGCACCATGGCGACGAGCGGCGTGACACCGATGCCGCCGGCGACGAAGCGGTACTCGGCGGCCTCCTCCAGCGCGAAATTGTTCCTCGGTCCCACCGTCCGCACCGTGTCGCCGGGTCGCAGCCTGGTGTGGACGTAGCGCGAACCGCCGCGCGAGGACACCTCGTTGAGGACGCCGACGCGGTAGTGCGACGGGTCCTGCGCGTCCGAGCAGAGCGAGTACTGCCGCAGGTGGCCGCCGAGGTGCAGGTCGAGGTGGGCGCCCGGCTGCCAGGCGGGCAGCGGCTTGCCTTCGGGGTGGACCAGCTCGACGGAGAGGACACCCTCGGCCTCCCAGGTCAACCGGCGTACGAGCAGGTCGAGTTCGGGTTCGTTCACGGTTCGCTTCCTTACCTGGTCGGCAGCTTGACCGGCGGGGTGAAGGGGGTCTTCATCGGGCCGAGCGCAGCGAGGTCCACCTCGACGAGGGAGGGGCCGCCGGCCGCCGTCGCCTCCGCGAGGACGCCTGCCGCCTCGTCCTCCGCCGCGATCCGCGCGTACGGCAGACCGCATGCCTCGGCGAGCCGGCGGAAGTCGGGGGTCGCGAGGTCGACGCCCGAGCGGCGGTCGAAGTACCGGTCCTGCATGTTGCGCAGCACGCCGTAGCCGCCGTCGTTGAAGACGAGGACGGTGAGCCGGGCGCCCGTCTGCGCGAGGGTGAGCAGTTCGCCGAGGTGGACGGCGAGTCCGCCGTCCCCGACGAGCGCCACCGCGGGCTCCTCGGGCCGCGAGAGCGCCGCGCCGATCGCCATGCCGAGGCCCTGGCCGATGCCTCCCCCGCGGGGGAAGACGTTGGCGCGCGGGTCGTGGATCGGCAGCAGCCGGTTGCCCCAGCTCGACGAGGGGATGGTGACGTCACGCGCGACGACGGCGCCGCGCGGCAGCGCGGCGGCGAGCGCGTCGCAGACGGCGGCCTGCGGCCCGATGCCTTCGCGCAGCTCGGCGCGGACGCGCCGGCGCACGGCGGCGACTCGCGCGGGCCACTCGGTCTCGGTCGCCGAACCCGTCGTGCTCAGCCGCGCGTTGAGGGCGCCGAGGACGTCCGCCGCGTGCCCGTGGAGCGGGTGTCCCGTCGGGTACGCGCGGCCGAGCGCCTCGGCGTCGGCGTCGATCTGGAGGTGCTGCTCGGGGAGGGAAAGGCTGTAGTCGGCCGTCTCGTTGGAGCGGAAGTGCGTGCCGACGCTGAGCAACACGTCGCATTCGGCGAGGAGTTCGCGTCCTCCGGCGGAGGTGGCGAAGTTGCCGACGACGCGCCCGTCGTCCTCGGGTACGGCGCCGCGGCCGGAGTTGGAGGTGAGGAGTCCCGCACCGGTGGCGTCGAGGAGGGCCGCGAGTTCGTCCCGCGCCCGGGTGGCTCCGCCTCCCGCCCAGATCAGCGGGCGTCGCGCCGCGGCCAGCACGGCGGCGGCGGCGTCGATTCGGGCGTCCGTCGGCATCGGGCGCGCATGCGCGGGCGGGGCGGCGCCGTCGTCGGTCTGCTCGGCGTACTGGAGGTCGATCGGCCACTCGACGCTCGCGGGGCCGCCCGGTGCGGCGAGCGCCTCGTGGGCCGCCGTCCGCAGGATGCGGCCGGCCGACGCCGTGTCCGGCACCGTCGCCGCGTACGCGGAGACGGCGTCGAGCATGCCGAGTTGGTCCTTGGTCTCGTGGATGTAGCCGCGCCCGCGGCCGAGGTGCCCGCTGTCGATCTGCCCGGTGACGTGGAGCACCGCCGTGCCCGCGCTGAGCGCCTCGACGAGCGCGCCCGCCGCGTTGCCCGCACCGGTGCCGGTCGAGGTGAGCGCGCAGCCGAGGGTGCCGCGGGCCCGCCCGTACGCGTCGGCGGCGTTGACGGCGCTCGCCTCGTGGCGCACGGGGACGAACCGCAGCTCCCTGTCGACCGCTTCGACGAGCGGCAGGTTGTGGACGCTGACGATGCCGAAGACGGTGTCGACGCCGAGCGCGCGCAGCGTCGCGACGAGCAGGTCGCCGCCGTTCCTGTGGTTGAACACTTCTTCTCCGAGGGGAGTTCGAGGGGTGGGCGTCGCTCAGCCGACGGAGCGGCCCACCCCGCCGCAGACGTCGAGGCTGGTGCCCGTGGTGTAGGAGGCGCGCGGGGAGAGGAGGGAGACGACGGCGTAGGCGACCTCCTCGGCGCGGCCGAGCCGCCCGAGGGCGACGCCGCGGTCGGCCGCGAGCTCCGCCTGCCACTCGTCGTAGCTCAACGGGCTTCCGGAGTCCGCGTAGCGGCGCGTCCACTGGCCGGTGTCGATGAGGCCGAGGCAGACGGAGTTGACCCGCACTCCGTCCGAAGCGAGTTCCCTGGAGAGCGACTTGGAAAGGTTGAGGATGCCGGCCCGCGCGGCCGAGGTGGTGATGAGCCGCGTCTCCGGCTGCTTGGCGAGGACGGCGTTGATGTTGACGACGGCGGCCGCGTCGGAGCGACGCAGCAGCGGCAGCGCCGCGTTGAGCGGGTTGAGGACGCCGGAGAACTTCAGGTCCAGTTCGTCGCGCCAGTCCTCGGGGGTGGCCTCGGCGAACGGCTTCATCCGCGACGAGCCCGCGTTGTTGACGAGCCCGTCGAGCCCGCCGAACTCCTCGGCCGCACGCTGCGTGAACTGCTGCACCGCGGCCTCGTCGCGCACGTCGCACACCTGCGTGTACAACCGTCCGCCCTCGCCGGCGAGTTGACTCGCCGCCTCGGCGAGCCGCTCGGCGTCGCGCCCGCAGGTGGCGACATCGGCGCCCTCGGCGAGCAGGGCGCGCACCGTGGCGAGGCCGACGCCCGAACTGCCGCCGGTCACGAGGTAGGCGCGCCCGGAGAGGCCGAGGTCCATATCGAACTCCTGTGGTCGTCGACGCGTCGGCCGTGCCGGGCGGCGCGTCAGTGCATGGTGAACCCGCCGTTGACGGCGAGGACTTGGCCGGTGAGGTAGCCGGACTCGGGCCCGAGGAGGAAGGCGATGAGGCCGACGAGGTCCTCCGGCTGCTGCGGACGGGAGATCGCCCGGTTGAGGCGGTACAGCTCGTGCCGCTCCGCCGGGACGGTCTCGGTCGCCTCGCACTCGGTGAGCCCCGGCGCGACGGCGTTGACCGTGATGCCCGCGTCCCCCGTCTCGCGCGCCATCGCGCGGGTGAGGGAGATGACGGCGCCCTTGGCCGCGACGTAGTGCGCGAGCCGCGGGGAGCCGTAAAGGGCCGCGTCGGAGGCGAGGTTGACGATCCTGCCGCCGCCCGCCGCTCTCAACTGCGCGAGCAGCGCCCGCGACACGAGCCAGGGTCCGCGCGCGTTCACGGCCATCAGCCGGTCCCACTCGGCGACGTCGATCTCGTGGAACTGCTTGCCGCCCACCCCGTTGGCGAGCGCCGCGTTGTTCACGACGGCGTGCAACGGGCCCAACCGACCGACGGCGGCGGCGAGTCCGGCCACCGACTCCGGGTCGGCGACGTCGCACCGCACGAAGTGCGCTGCGGCGCCCCGCCCACGGAGCCGCGCCGCCGCGGACTCGCCCCGCTCGGCGTCGAGTTCGGCGACGACGACACGGTGTCCTTCGTCACCGGCGCGCTCCGCCACGGCGTAACCGAGGCCGCGTCCCGCGCCGGTGACGACGACCGTCCGTGGTGTGCGCTCCATCAGTCGCGGGTGACGCCGTGCATCGGCGAGTGCTCGGGGTACGTCGGCACCTGGGGCTTCCGGGTGCCGATGACGACGCAGAAGAGCGCGTCGGTCTCGCCCTCGTTCTTGAGGCTGCGCGCCACCCCGGCCGGAACGACGATCATGTCGCGGTAGCCGAGCGTGCGGTACTCCGCCTCCTGAGAGCCGCGGTGGATGCCCACCCGCACCTCGCCCTCCAGGACGAAGAACGCCTCTTCGACGTCGTGGTGGGTGTGCTCGGGGCCCTCGGCGCCGGGCGGCAGCAGCATGTTGGAGAAGGTGAAGCCGCCCGAGGGCAGGATGTGGTTGTCGCCGTCGTGGTTGCCGGTGGCGCCGGAGCCGACGTAGCGGATCTGGGCGCGGCGGTACTGCTCGCCGGCCTTCGCCTGGAAGGCGAGGGTGTCCCAGTCGGGCTCGCGCGAGTCCTTGGTGGCGATGAGTCCGTCGGTGTACTCGGCGAGGTCGCCGCCGTTCTCGTACTCGGTGGTGGTGATGGGCACGGGGTGCTCCTTCTCTCTCGTCGGTCGGTTGCTCGGGGCGGTCTGCTCAGGGGCCGGTTTCGGGCTCCGGCATCCCGCTGAACTCGGGGATCAGTGCCGCGATCCGCAAGTGGGAGAGGACCCAGTCGTTGAAGGCTCGGGGCCGCTCCTGGTTGGCGAGGTGTCCTGCGCCGTTGACGACGACGTAGGCGGACTTGTGGACGGCGCCCGCGATCCGCTGGCTCGCCCCGAGACCCGTGACCCGGTCCTCGGAGCCGCACAGCACCAGCACGGGCACGGTGAGCGCGCCGATCTCGCCGGCGAGGTCGGTCGCCGCCATCGACTCCGCCGCGTACGCGTAGCCGGGCAGCCGGACCGACTCGGCCATGGTGTCGACGACGTGCCGCACCAGCTCGGCCGGAGCCGCGTCGGAGAGCAGCCGGGGCGCGCGCTGCTCGGCGAAGGCCCTCGGACCCAACTCTTCGAGCTGCGCAGCTCGTTGACGCATCCCCTCGGCCTTCTCCGGCTCCGCCCCGGAGCCGACGGAACTGTCCGCGACGACCAGTCCGTCGACCAACTCCGGGTGGCGCAGGGCGAGTCGCTGGGCCACGACGCCGCCCCAGGAGACCCCGAGGACGTGCGCCGAGTCCGCCCGCGAGGCGATGAGCGCCGCCGCGGTGTCGGCGAACCCGTCGAGGTCCAGGGGGACTCGGGGGTCGGCGGAGCGTGCGTAGCCGGGAGCATCCCAGGCGAGTACGCGCATCCGGTCGCCGAACGCCTCCAACTGCGGTGCGAACGAGGCCGAGGAGGAGCCGATGCCGTGCAGGCAGAGCAGCAGCGGGCCTTCGTCGCCCGCCTCCTCCAGGTGGAGCCCCGCGATGTCGTAGGGCGCGTCGCTCCGCGCCGCCGATCCGTCCAACGTGCCGTCCTCCTCCGCGTTCACAGGACCCGCCCCCCGCCGCCCGCGAGCACTCCGAGGCTGCGCAGCACGGCGTACGGGACGACGCTGCTCGTCGCGGGGTTGCCGCGGTCGGGTTCGTGCTCCATCTCGAAGCGGTAGCGGCCCATCGGGCCCGTCGCCTCGATGACGTGCCTCGTGCGCACCGCACCCGGGTCGGCGACGACGCGCACCCGCACCCGCTCCGGATCGCCCACGGCGACGGCGACGGTCGCGGCCACGTTGGTCGACTTGGGGAACTTCGCCGGCACGTCGAGCGCCGTGCCGCGCATCAGCTCGACGGGGCCCGTCGCGTCGTCGAGCCGTGCGGTCAACTCCGCGTCCATCCAGGACTGTCGGAGGGTTCCGGGAAGCTTCGTCGTGGTCAGCTCGAGGTGCTCCAGCGGGCCGAGCGCCGTCACCGCCTGGAGCAGGTCGAGTCCGCCGACGGCGCCCGCGGTGAAGTGCACGCGCCCGGGCCCGGCCCGCCGCAGCCGCTCGGTGAGCGCGCGGTCCGTCAGCGCGCCCGTGGAGACGACGAGCAGATCGGCGCCCGAGCGCAGGACGCGCTCGCCCCATTCGCGGACCACGGCCTGCCCCGCCGCCTCGACCAGCAGGTCGCACTCGTCCAGCGCCTCGGCGAACGGGAGTTGGGGCACCGGGAGCGTCTCGCCGCGCGGCCGGTTGTCGACGACGCAGGCCAACTCCGCGCCGGGCACCTCCCCTTCGGAGAGCCCCCGGCCCACCACCCGTCCGATGGCGCCCCAGCCGATGAGCCCCACGCGCCGCACACCGGCCCGCCCGACGTCCTCGGCGGCCTCCGGCGCGCTCATGCCCGCACCCCCGAACGCCCGCCGAGCGCCGACGGTTCGACGCCGTCCGCGAGCGGCCCCGGGTCGGGAGAGCCCGCCATGTGCGAGCGGATCTCGGGCGACGGCGGTCCCGCCGTGCCCCACAGGTCGGAGAGCTCGGGCGTGCGCCGCCAGACGCGGCAGATCCAGGTGTCCTCGACGATCTGCGCGACGTCCGAGGTGTATTCGCAGACGAGCCCCGACGGGTCGGTGAAGTACGAGAACGTGTTGTTGCCCGGACCGTGCCGCCCCGGGCCCCACTTCGGCACCACGCCGTGGTGGCGGAGGCGTCCGAGGCCGCGCATGAAGTGGTCGACCGAACTCATCTCGTACGCCACGTGGTTGAGCGACGCCCACTCCGCCTGGTTGAAGGCGATGGAGTGGTGGTCGGCGTTGCACCTCAGGAACGCCATCTGGTGCTCGGACCAGTCCGAGACGCGCATCCCGAGGACGTCGCGGTAGAAGGCGACGGAGGCGTCGATGTCGGCCGTGTTGAGGACGGTGTGCGTGACGCCGACGGGCAGCGCCTCCTCGCGCCCGCGGGGCGGAACGGCCCAGGTCTCGGCGCTCAGTTCGACGAGCCGGCCCTCCGGGTCGGCGAACCGCAACCCGTACCCGCCGCCCACCTGGTCGAGCGGTCCGGGCTCGGTCACCGGGACGATGCCGCGCGAAAGGAGGCGCCGCGCGGCCTCGTCCACCTCGGCGGGCGTGGCGACGGCGAAGCTGAGCCGGCCGAGCGCGGTGCGGTCGGCCTCGGTGAGCTGGAGGACGTGGTGCTGCTCGTTGGTGCCGCGCAGCCAGCTCGCCCCCCGTTCGGCCTCGACGACCTCCAGGCCCCACACCTCCGAGTAGAAGTCGGCGGCGGCGCCGAACTGCGTGGTGCGCAGCTCGACGGAGCGCAGGGCGCGCAGCCGGGCCACCGGTGCGCTGGGTGCGGCGGGTTGCTCCATTGCTCTCTCCAACCTCGCGTTTCTCAGGGGCTCCTGGCTCGGCGGTCTCCTGCTACCGCGCCCAGGGGAGCGGCGATTCTCCGGTGCCCCAGTAGAGGGCCTTCTGGCGCTGGTAGGCCCGGACGGCGTCGCGGCCCTTGTCCCTGCCGAGGCCGCTCTCCTTCATGCCGCCGAACGGCGTGGCGATGCTGAACTGCTTGTAGGTGTTGATCCACACCGTCCCCGCCTCCATCCGGCGGGCCACCCGCCACGCTCTCCGCGCGTCTCGCGTCCACAGGCCGCAGGCGAGGCCGTACACGGTGTCGTTGGCCTGCGCGACGAGGTCGTCCTCGCCGTCGAAGGGGAGGGCGACGAGGACGGGCCCGAAGATCTCCTCCTGGCAGGTGCGGGACGAGTTGGGGAGGCCGTCGAGGACGGTCGGCAGGTAGTACGCGCCGTCCTCGTACCGCGGCCCCTCCGGGACACCGCCGCCGCAGAGCACCCTGGCCCCCTCCGAGCGCGCGAGGTCGACGTACGCGGCGACCGCGTCCCGGTGCCTGCGGTGCACGAGCGGGGCGACCTGCGTCGCAGGGTCGGTGCCCGGGCCGATCCGCAACTTCCGGGTGCGCTCGACGAGTTCGCCGAGGAACTCGTCGTAGAGCGACCGCGCGACGAAGAGCCGCGAACCGGCCACGCACGCCTGCCCGGACGAGGAGAAGATGCCGTACTCCACGCCGGCGAGGGCCTGTTCGACGTCGGCGTCGTCGAAGACGACGGTCGGCGACTTGCCGCCGAGTTCCAACGTCACCGGCATGACCTTCTCCGCCGCCGCGTGTCCGATGGCCCGCCCGGTGCGGGTGCCGCCGGTGAACGACACCTTCCCCACCCGCGGATGCCGCACGAGCGCGTCGCCGATGACGCGGCCGGGCCCGGGGAGGACCGAGACCAGCCCGGCCGGGAGGCCCTGTTCGGCGAGCGCGGTGGTGATGAGGCGCCCCAGCGCGAGCGAGACGAGCGGCGTCCATTCGGCGGGCTTGAGGACGACGGCGTTCCCCGCCGCGAGTGCCGGCGCGATCTTCTGCGCGTCGCTGGCGATCGGGGAGTTCCACGGGGTGATGGCGCCGACGACGCCGTAGGGCTCGTAGACGTTCATCGTCAGGTAGGCCCCGCGGGAGGGCGTCACCTCGGCCTCGGCGGTCTCGACCGCAGAGCCCATGTAGCGGAAGGTGCCCGCCGCGCTGTGCACGAGGGCACCGGTCTCGGCGAGGGTCTTGCCGGTGTCGGCGGTCTGGAGCGCGGCGAGGCGGGCCGCGTTCTCCTCGACGAGGTCGCCGATGCGGCGGAGCAACGCGGCCCGCTGGTGCGGGAGTTGGTCGCGCCATGCGGGTTCGGCCGCGGCGCGGGCGCCGCCCTCGGCCGCCTCCTCGATCTGCGCGGCGGTCGCGGCGTGGACGGTGGTGAGGACGCGGCCGTCGGACGGGTCGACCGTCTCGATCGGCGCCCCTGCTCCGCGCCGCCACTCCCCCGCGATGAGCACTTCGTCCGCGGGGAGCTGCACCATCGTTGGCCTCCTGCCGGCCGGTCGCCGGGCCGTGTGCGGCCCGTTGTCGAGCAAGTGCCAAAAATCTAAGGGCTTAGATAGTTTTCGTGCAAGCCCCCTCGGAGGAAAACTTCCGCAGCTCGACACAGCGGGGACCTGCGACGCAGCGGCGAACCGAGGGCGGGATCCCCGTCGTTGGGGTGCTCGGGACGCCTGCCGCCGGACGGTGGGCCGGGCCGGCGGGGCCGGAACGCCCCGGGACGCGGGCGGACCGGGCGGTCCGGGGGCTGTTCTGGTCGAGGACGCGGCGCCGAGAGTGCACAGCGCCCTCGACGGCCATTCCGGGAGCGGCGGTCGGACGTACCGGACAGCGCTCGGCGTCGGCCTCCTCGCTCCGGCGGCCGATCCCCTCGCGCGCGAGCGCGGCCGGCGCCGGAGGTGCCGTTGCGCGGAGCGGCCTCGGAAGAAGCGGGACGCAACCCCGCTGGTCGGGCGCCTAGCTGTCGACGGCTGTCGAACCGGGGCGGGAGAGCAACTGCCAACCAGGCCGGACCGGGACCTGGTTCACCGCGCACCGACCTCGCGGCTCACGGCTGCCCGCAAGTGACCGGAACCCGATCACTGCCCAACCGACGTGCCACTCACCGCGGTTCGCCGCACACCCGCCCGCGTGGGATCACCGACGACCGGCGCCCAGCGGTCGTACGGAAACCACCGACGACAACCGGAGCCGGCCGGCACGTGTGCCCCGTCACTCCGCGAAGAGCCCCCGCTCCGCCGCGCTGGCGTCGAACTCTTCCAACCGCGCCTGAGCGTCGGGGAGTTCGTCGCACATCGCCTCCAGCAGCACCCGGCCGAGGAGCATCGGGCCGCACGCGGTGTCGAAGGAGAGGCCCGTGCCGACGTCCGCCGGGAGCAGCAGATCGTCCGGGTGCGCGACGGGCGCGAAGGCGCTGTCCGCGACCGTGACGATCCGCAGCCCCGCGCTCCGCGCGTGCTCCAACGCGCCCACCACCTCCACCGGATGGCGCGGCAGCGCGAAGCACAGCAGCGCACCGGCGCCGGCCCGGACGCTCGCGTCGAGCCGGTCGCGGAGCATCGAGCCGCCCTCGGTGAGCGGCCGGACGTCGGGGTGGACCTTGGCCGCGAAGTAGGAGAAGCCGCTCGCCTGCGCGGCGGCGGCACGCAGCCCGAGCACGGGCAGCGGCCGCGAGCCGGCGAGGAGCCGCGCCGCGCGCACCACGGGCGCCGGCTCGGCGAGGAGTGCGGCGAGACGGCGGAGGTTGGCGATCTCGGCCTGCACCGCCTGCTGGTACTCGCCGAGCGGAGCCCCCTCGTCCGCCTCGGCTCCCGCCGGCGCCGACTCGCGGAGGTAGCGGCGGAGCGCCGGGTAGCCGTCGAAGCCGAGCGCCACGGCGAAGCGGGTCACGGACGGCTGGCTGACGCCGGCGAGTTCGGCGAGCTCGACGCTGGAGAGGAACGGCGCCTCGGCCGCGCGGCGCACCAGGCTGTGCGCGATACGGCGCTGCGTCGGGGTCAGCCTGCGCCCCTCGAAGAGCCGCTGCAGCCGCGCGCTCGGGCTCGCCATCCCGTCTCTCCTCCCGTGCCTCAGCGGCCCGCGCCGCAGGCCGTCCCGCCGACTCTACGGGCGCCGGCGCGCGCCGTCTCCAGCCAGCCCCGATCCGGGGGCTAGCCCCACTGCGCCCCCGGGGCCGGCGCCGTACCGTACCCGGCATGAACGCTGGCGATTCCGACCTGAAGCGCGACATCGACGCCGCCATCGGGACCCGCAAGGAGCTGGGCCCCGAGTACGAGACGGCCCTCGTCGAGTCCTTCCTGGAAAAGATGGAGGAGCGGTTCGACTCCGTCGTCGACAAGCGCGTGCGGCGGCAGTTGGCCGAGCAGCAGATGGTCGTCGCCCGCGGCGACACGCGCCCGCGCCGCACCCAGCAGCACTCGTCCGGACTCCCCGACGGCCTCGGCGCACGGCTCGGCCTCGCCGTCGTCTCCCTCGTCCTCGCCATACCACTCTCCGCGATCGCGGCGGTCAACGCGGGACTCGCCGGGCTCCTCACCTGCTGGGGCGGCATCGTCGCCGTCAACGCGGTACAGGCGAGCCGCTCGTGGTTCCCACCGCCCGAGACCCGACGCAAGGACCGCGGCGGCGACGGGGGTTGAGTCAGCGGGCCCGGAGCGCTCCGCGGAAGCCCACCGATTCGCACAACAAGGCGGGGACCGCCGCACCCCGGTACGCGTAGTACCGGGGGCGGGACGACGACGGCCCCCGCCGGACGCGCACCGGGTCAGGACCGGCCGCGCCTGGGCGTCGGTGGAGGTCCGGGAGCCGCTCCGGAGGTCCGCTGACGCCGATGGACTCCACTCTGGGGTATGCGTGTTAACCGGGGTTTTCGGCGTGGTGACAGTCGGATTGGGGCAGCCGATCCGGCGTGACGGACGGCGTCCCCCGGCGGCTGCGCAGGCTCCGAGCGCAGAGTCCCGTGCCCCGCGCGAGCTGTGGAGAGGTGCGGCCGTGCGGTGTCCTCCGCCTCAGAGCGCCGACAGGATCTGGACGGTCGTCAGCCCGGTGAACGTACCGATGAAGGAACCCATCAGGGCGAACAGCACGCCGACCGGCACGAGTTGGCGGTTGAACGCGCTGGCCACCACGGGGGCCGAGGCGATGCCTCCGACGTTGGCGGTGCTGGCCACGGCCAGGCTGAACAGCTCGACGCGGGCGAGCTTCGCGTACGCCGCCAGGATGCCGAGGTGCACCAGCAGAACCACCACGCCCGCGGCCAGATAGAGCGGCGCCTCGGTGAGCGAACTGAAATCGGACTCGGAGGCGATGATGCCGACGATGACGTACAGCATCACCACTGCGAGCTCGGAGGAGCCGGCGGTCCTGCCGAGCGGCGTGGAGGCGATGACCAGCCCGAGCACGCTGACGAAGAGGATCGCCCAGGTGGTGCTGTTGACGACCGCGCCGAGTTCGGGCAGTTGACCGCCGAGCCAGGTCGCCAGGGCGGAGGCGAAGAGGCTGAAACCGATCAGAGCCATGAGCGACGCCAGGTCGATCGGGGCCTTCCGCGCCTCGTCCTTCTCCGTGTCGGCATCGGTCCGGGTGTCGAGGTAGGTGGTGTCGGCCCGCGTCCAGCGGTTGAAGCGGCCGGAGAAGCCGACGGAGCCGAACATCAACAGCAGCCACAGCGAATACAGAACCGTGTCCACGATGAGCACGTAGCCGAAGATCCGCTCCGGCGCGTGCACGATCCCCTGCACCGCCACCATGTTCGCGGACCCGCCCGTCCACGACCCGGCGAGCGCGCCCAGCGCCTTGTGCGCCTCGGGATGCAGCCAAGCCTTGAAGACCAGGTAGGTGACGACGAACCCGACGACGATGCCGAGCGACGCGACGAAGAACGTCAGCAGCAACTTGGGGCCGAGCTTGACGATCTGCCGCAGGTCGCACTGGAAGAGGAGCAGCAGGATCATCGCCGGCAGAAGGGCGTCCTGGACGGCGGTGCCGGTCGCCTCCACCGACTCGGAGTCGCCGAAGACACCGACGGTGTTCAACAGCGCCGCGCCCAGGTACAGCAGCACGAAACCCGGTACGTACCTGAAGACACGGTAGTTGCGCCGCTGCGTCAGATAGACGATGCACGCGGCCAGGGCCAGCAGGACGCCGAGGTAGAGAAAACCGTCGGTGATCATATGCGCGTGGCCACGACCGTTGCCGGGGCGGTTCCGACGGTGTCCGGAGCGTGCGAAGTGAGGTGGATCATCGGAGCATTGTGCACGCGTTGATCGCCTGTGTCAGTGGTCGCACGGCTCGCCTCCGCCTCGACGCAACACCCGAGGACCGCCGGCCGGCACGGACGCTTCCCCGTCACCGCGACCCCGGGCGGAGAAAGGAAACGGCCCCGCCTCGCGGACGGGGCCGCTCCTCTCGTCGGACGACACCCCCACCTCCGACCGTCGGAGGGCTGCGGCCCGACTCGGCCGACGCGGGCCGGGCCCTCCCTCAAGCCGTGACCGTCTCTCCCGCAAGGAACGCCAGCAGGTCCTGGCGGCTCACCACGCCGACGGGCTTTCCGCCGTCGAGGACGACGGCCGCGTCGGCGCGCTCCAGGACCGTCATCAGTTCCGCGACCGCCTCGCCCGAGCCGACGTGCGGCAGGGGGGCGCTCATGTGCTTCTCCAGGCGGTCGTCGAGCGACGCCCGCTGGGCGAACAGACCGTCGAGGAGTTCGCGTTCGACGACGGAGCCGATCACCTCGGCCGCCATCACGTCGGGGTGTCCGGCCCCGGGCTTGACCACAGGCATCTGCGAGACGCCGTACTCGCGCAGCACCTCGATCGCCTCGCCGACCGTCTCGTCGGGGTGCATGTGGACGAGCGAGGGCATCGGGCCCTCCTTGTGGCGGAGCACGTCGCCGACGCGGGCCGCGTGCTGGCCGCCGTCGAGGAAGCCGTAGTCGTTCATCCACTCGTCGTTGAAGATCTTGCTCAGGTAGCCGCGTCCGCCGTCGGGGAGGAGCACCACCACCACGTCGTCGGGCCCGAGGCCGCGCGCCACCTCCAGCGCGCCCATGACGGCCATGCCGCAGGAGCCGCCGACGAGGAGGCCCTCCTCCTTGGCGAGGCGGCGGGTCATCTGGAAGGAGTCCCGGTCCGAGACGGCGACGATGTCGTCGCAGACCTTGCGGTCGTAGGTGTCGGGCCAGAAATCCTCACCGACGCCCTCGACTAGGTACGGGCGCCCCGACCCGCCGGAGTAGACGGAGCCCTCGGGGTCGGCGCCGACGATCCGCACCGCGCCCTCGCTCGCCTCCTTGAGGTACCGGCCCGTCCCGCTGATCGTCCCGCCGGTGCCGATGCCGGCGACGAAGTGGGTGATCCGCCCCTCCGTCTGCTGCCACACCTCGGGGCCCGTCGTCTCGTAGTGGGAGCGGGGGTTGTCCGGGTTGCTGTACTGGTCGGGCTTCCAGGCGCCGGGCGTCTCGCGGACCAGGCGGTCGGAGACGTTGTAGTAGGAGTCCGGGTGACCGGGGTCGACCGCCGTCGGGCAGACGACCACCTCGGCGCCGTAGGCACGGAGCACGTTGATCTTGTCGGTCGAGACCTTGTCGGGGCAGACGAAGAGGCACCTGTACCCCTTGCGTTGGGCGACGATCGCCAGCCCGACTCCGGTGTTCCCCGAGGTCGGCTCGACGATGGTGCCGCCCGGCTGCAACTTCCCCGACGCCTCCGCCTCCTCGATCATCCGGACCGCGATGCGGTCCTTGACCGACCCTCCGGGGTTGAAGTACTCGATCTTGGCGAGGACGGTCGCCTCGATCCCTTCCGTGACTGAGTTCAGCTTGAGCAGCGGGGTGTTGCCGACAAGCTCGATCATCGAGTCGTGATACTGCACCGTGGTCTCCGTGCGTCTCGGGGCGGCACCGTCGCTCGCCCGTGGCGACACCGTATGAGAGGTGTTCGCTCCTTGGGTACTCCGCGTCGATCTTCTCCGTGCGGCACACGGCGGAGCACGGACGCCGTACGCGCACGCCGGCGCACCCGGACGCCAGGGGGACCGCGCCGGGAGGCGGGGCTCTCGCACGGACGTCCGGCGGAAGCGGCGCACGGTCGAGCTGAGGTGACGCGCGGGGCGAGCAACATGCGCACGGCTGAAGGGCGTTGCAGGATCGGCCTCACGGGGCAACACAGTCAGTGAGGGGCACGCGCGGAGCACCGCGCCCCCGCCCCGCGACCCTGGCTCCCCCACGAGAGCCGCGCCCGGGCTCCCTCACACGAGAGAGTCGACCCACACGCACACGCGGGAGGCGGACCAGCAAAATGCCGATGTCGAAGGCGGCGAGCGCCAGAGTGGCCCGGCGGATCGCAACCGCCGCTGCCTACGGAAGCGGCGGCCTCGGGCTGCTCGGAGGAGCCGCCGTGGGCCTGCTCTTCACCGAGGTGCAGCTCGCCAAACGAAAGGTCGGCGGCACCGTCGGTGAACCACCACCGTCCGACGGACGGTACGGAGCCGCCTTCACGGAACGCTCAACGCCCTTGCGGCCGCTGCAACTTGCCTTCCTCGGCGACTCGACTGCCGCGGGCCTCGGAGTCCACCACGCACGGCACACGCCGGGCGGCCGGCTCGCCTCGGCGCTCGCCGCAGTCGCGGAGCGCCCCGTGGAGCTGCAGAACGTCGCGCTCTCCGGCGCCCAGTCCGACGACCTCGAACGCCAGGTCACCATGGTGCTCGGCGCCCGCGAGGCAGGCGCCGCGCCCGACGTGTGCGTCGTCATCATCGGCGCCAACGACGTCACCCACCGGATGCCGCCCGCCCGTTCGGTGCGGCACCTCTCCGACGCGGTGGCGAGACTCCGCACCGCCGGGTGCGAAGTGATCGTCGGCACCTGCCCCGACCTCGGCACGATCGAGCCGGTCGGACAGCCGCTGCGCTGGATCGCGCGGCGGCTGTCGCGTCAGTTGGCGGCGGCGCAGACGATCGCGGTCGTCGAGGAGGGCGGTCGCACCGTCTCGCTGAGCGACCTGCTCGGCCCGGAGTTCGCCGCCAACCCCGACGAACTGTTCGGCCCCGACAACTACCACCCTTCGACGGAGGGTTACGCCACCGCGGCCATGGCCGTGCTCCCCACGCTCTGCGCCGCGCTCGGCCTCTGGCCGACGGAGGACGAGCACCCGGTCGCGTCGCGGCGCGAGGGCATCCTGCCCGTCGCGCGCGCGGCAGCCGAGGCGGCTGCCGAAGGCGGCACGGAGGTCGCCGGCGTGCGCGGGCCCTGGGCGCTGCTCAAGCACAGGCGGCGTCGGCGGCTGCCCCCGCCGGAGGACGTCGGCGTGGAGCACACCCGCGCGCCGGAGTCCGCCGAGCCTCCCGCGCGCGGCGAGGCACCCGCCTCGCGACGCGCCCCCGGTGAGCCCGGGGCGACCGGGACGCCGGAGCGGACGGAGGAGCTGGGGGACGCCAACTCCCGCTCGGGCGGCACGGGTTGACGCTCCGCGCCGGACGACAGGACTGCCGCGCGCAGGCCGTCCGTACCGCCCGCCACCCACAGAGCGCTCGCTTAGAAAGAGGCGGGCATCACACGCCTCCGACCGTGACCGGCACGCTACGTGCGGGTAGCTTCCCGCTTGAGACCGCCGTCCCCGCGCGCCGAAACGCGTACCCACAGGAGCCGTGATGCCCGAAGCCGTCATCGTGTCCGCCGCCCGCTCGCCGATCGGCCGGGCCTTCAAGGGGTCGCTGAAGGACGTGCGCCCCGACGACCTCACCGCGGAGATCGTCCGTACCGCGCTCGCCAAGGTCCCCGAGCTCGACCCGCGGCAGATCGACGACCTGATGCTCGGCTGCGGCCTCCCCGGCGGCGAGCAGGGGCACAACCTCGGCCGCGTCGTCGCCGTCCAGCTCGGCATGGACCAACTGCCGGGGTGCACGGTCACCCGCTACTGCTCCTCCTCGCTCCAGACGAGCCGCATGGCGATGCACGCGATCAAGGCGGGCGAGGGCGACGTCTTCGTCTCGGCCGGCGTCGAGACCGTCTCGCGCCAGGTCAACGGCAGCTCCGACGGCATGCCCGGCACCCACAACCCGCTCTTCGCCGAGGCCGAGGCCCGCACCGCGGCCGTCGCGGAGCAGGGTGCGGAGAACTGGACCGACCCGCGCGATGACGGCAAGGTCCCCGACGTCTACCTCGCGATGGGCCAGACCGCGGAGAACCTCGCCCGGCACAAGGGCGTCAGCCGCCGGGAGATGGACGAGTTCGGCGTCCGCTCGCAGAACCTCGCGGAGAAGGCGCTCGCCGACGGCTTCTGGGAGCGCGAGATCACCCCGGTCACCACGCCGGACGGCACGGTGGTGAGCAAGGACGACGGGCCCCGCGCCGGGGTCACGCTGGAAGGGGTCGAGGGCCTGAAGCCGGTCTTCCGTCCCGACGGCCGCGTCACGGCGGGCAACTGCTGCCCGCTCAACGACGGTGCGGCGGCGCTGGTGATCATGTCGGACACCAAGGCACGGGAGCTGGGGCTCACGCCGCTCGCGCGGATCGTCTCGACGGGCGTCTCGGGGCTCTCCCCCGAGATCATGGGCTACGGCCCCGTCGAGGCGAGCAGACAGGCGCTCTCCCGCGCCGGGATGTCGGTCTCCGACATCGACCTGGTGGAGATCAACGAGGCGTTCGCGGCGCAGGTGATCCCCTCCTACCAGGACCTCGGCATCGACCTCGACAAGCTCAACGTCAACGGCGGCGCCATCGCCGTCGGCCACCCCTTCGGCATGACGGGCGCACGGATCACGACGACGCTCCTCAACTCCCTCCAGTGGCACGACAAGCAGTTCGGCCTGGAGACGATGTGCGTCGGCGGCGGCCAGGGCATGGCGATGGTGCTGGAGCGCCTGAGCTGAACGGCTCCGCACCGGAGGCTTCCGTGCCGCGTCACCGCGCCCGCCCGCCGTCCCGCGGGCGGGCGCGGTGTGTGTCCGCGGTGATACACGGGCGAGACCGAAGCGGCCCCAGGATGTGACATATCCCCGAAGTGCCCCGTGTTTCACCAGGTCACAGCGGTGACCCGGGCACGGCCGACAACCGCCACCTGTCCCTTTGGGTCCGGTTTGCTCTACGGTCGAAGAGCTTTGAGGAGACAGCTTGTTGTAGGAATTCAGGGGGAGTAGGACCGGAACCGGGAGTACGTCAGTGAGCGCCATATCCCTCAGCCTGCTGTGCGCCGCGGCTGGAACCACGGCCCTGGGCTGTGCCACCGCCTACACGGCCTACGCGGTCCGCGACCTGCGCCGGCAGGTGGCGTCGCTCCACACCCGCCTCGACGAGGCGCTGCGGACCGAGCCCTCCGTCCCGGAAGCCCGGGACGGCCACGCACACGAGATCCGCGCCGCCGTCAGCGAGGCCCTCACCCACGAGCGGGAGCGCGAGCTCGCCGAGGCCCGCGCCTTCTGGGCCGCGCGCGAGGCCCGCTGCGTCGACGACGGGGAGACCCTCGAAGGCCACGGCACCGAGTACGTCGTCGCGCCCGGGGTCCCCGAGTACGACGGCCTGCGGGACGACGAAGAGACGTTCGACGGTGAGCTGTTCATCCCCCGCCAGTCGGGCCCCGAGGGCCCGTGCCCCGCCGACGACCTCCCGTCCCTCGACGGCCTCTGGTCCCCGCTCCCCGACGAGGACGCCCGTGCCGACGGGGCCGCCGTCTTCGGTGCCTCGGAGCCCCCGCCGTCCGAGGAGCCCGCAGCTCCCCGCGACGACGCCGGCGCGCAGGCCGAGTCGGAGTCCGAGGAACAGCCCGCGGCCGACCCGGCGCTCACCTCGGCGGAGCCCGAGGAAGCCCTCGACGCGGAGCCGCCCGAGCTCGCCGCGGCCCGCCGCAGGCACCCGTCCAACCGCGACTACGACCTGCGCGGCGACGCCGTGCGCGCGGAGCCGGCGCCGCAGGCACCGGCTCCGGCCGTCGGGGAGCACCAGCGGACCGTCGAGCGCCTCGCCGAACTCGCCTGCGCACGGACGCCGTTGGCCGACGTGCGCCCGGGACCGCTGGGCACCCTCGACGTCTACGTCTTCGAGGACGGCACGACGGTCTGCCTCTCGCCCGGCCACCGCGAGACGAGCGAGCGCCTCGCCGCGGCGCTCGACCGCGGCGAGGCGCCGTACCTCCTCGGCGGCTCCAGCGTCTCCGGTGCCTACGCGCTCACCTTCGCCTTCGGCGAGGACGGGACGGCGTACCTGCTCGCCGACCGCGTCATCGCCTCCCTCTGAGCCCCGGCCGCGCCGCTCAACGCACCCGCCGCGCCGCCTCCTCGACGAGGCGCAGCGCTTCGTCCAGCTCCCGCTCCCGCTCGACCGGGGGCGCGTGCTCGTCGCCCGGGGTGTGCGCGGCGGCGAGCGCGACCACCAAGTCGGCGCCCGCGACGGCGAGTTGGTCACCGACGGGGAAGACGCCGGCATCGGGCATGTGCGCGGGCTCGACGCCGGGGAACTCGATCCGCTGTGCACGCAGCGCCAACTCCTCCGCCAGCGCCCGGCCTTCGGCAGCGGCGCCCCGCTCCAGTCTGCTCTGCGGCATCGCACGCAGCCGGTCGGCGAGGTGCTCCACGGCGGTGGTCAGTTCAGCGGTGTCGAACACGGCTCAAGCGTACGAGGGACTCGCGGACTGTTGCCAACGCCTCCGGGCTCAGGCAACGTGTCCGCAAGGACTCACTGGAAAGCGTCCGGAGGCGCCGATGTCCCAGATCATCTCCGAAGAGACCCACCAGAACCTCCTCTCCCGCATCCCCCACTGCACCGGCCGCGAGGTCTCGGAGTGGCTCCGCACCGTCGACGAAGGCCCCGCCCTCTTCCGCTTCGAGGAGAAGGTGAGTTGGCTCCGCGGTGAACACAACCTCGCCTACGGGCACGCAAAGGCGATCATCCACGAACACGACCTGCGCCGCGCCGCACGCAACCTCCGACTGAGCTGAGACGGGCCGCCGGCGCCGAGCCGGCCGGAGCAGGCACTCCACGGTCCGGCAACGGAAGCCGAGCGCACAACAAGCCCCCGAGGCATCGCCTCGGGGGCTCTTCCGTGCTCGCGCCGCACATGCGACGTCGCCGCCGCGCCCCTGGGACGGGGAGCGGCGGCGACGATGCGCAACAACGCGGACGGGCCCGGGTCCGCCGTGCCGCCCGCCGTCCCCGGCGGTGCGGCACGGCGGCCGGTCAGTCGCCGCCTTGGAGGATCGCGATCAGGCGGAGGAACTCCATGTAGATCCAGACGAGGGTCATCGTCAGACCGAAGGCCGCCAGCCAGGACTCCTCACGCGGGGCGCCGTACGCGACGCCGTCCTCGACCTGCTTGAAGTCGAGCGCGAGGAAGAGCGCGCCGAGGCAGATGCCGACGATCCCGAAGAGGATGCCGAGGCCGCCGCTGCGGAAGCCGAGCCCGTCACCGCCGCCGAAGACGGCGAAGAGCAGGTTCACGCCCATCAGGAGCACGAAGCCGATCGCGGCCGCCATGACGAAGCGGTAGAAGCGCTGCGTGACGCGGATGATGCGCGTCTTGTACATGATGAGCACGGCGGTGAAGACCGCCATGGTGCCCAACACCGCCTGCATCGCGGCGCCGTTGGCGATCTGGCTGTCGATGAAGCTGCTGATCGCACCGAGGAAGAGGCCCTCGAACGCGGCGTAGGCCAGGATCAGCGGGGGCGACGCCTTGCGCTTGAACGCCTGGACGAAGCCGAGGACCATCGCCACGAGCCCGGCGCCGATGGCGAGGCCGAGGGAGAGGTCCGTGATCCAGGCGACGGCCGCCATCACGACGACGAGGCCGACGGTCATGCCCGTCCGCGTCACGACGTCGTCGATGGTCATGCGGCCGGTCTGCTGCGGGGCCTGCGGGACGCCGTACGGCTGGCCTGCGGTCTGCGGCTGGGCGTAGGGGTTGTTCGCGTACGGGTTGCCGGGGACGGGCTGCTGCTGCGCGCCCTGGAATCCGGCGTAGCCGTTTTCGCGGCTGAACCCCCGTCGCGAGAAGACCGGGTTGCTGCTCCTCATCTCACTCCTCCATGGCCGTACCGCACGGCCTTGCGTCCAGCGTAATGCGTTGGCAAAAACAGCACGCTACTGCAGAGTCAAGAACGAAGAAAAGGGACGCGATCGTTCCCCGCGCGCCAACGCTCTTCCGGGCCTGGGATTTTCCGGACAGATCGCCGCGGTGATTCCCGTCACGCCCCGCCCTTTCTGCCTCCGGGCCGCCCCGCCGTGTCCCCCGTCCGGCGGCCGCGCGCATGGCCGCATCCGTCAGGCGCGGGCGAGGACGAGGGCGGCGTTCTGCCCGCCGAAACCGAAGGAGTTGCTCAGCGCGACCTCCACGCGCTGCTCCCTCGCGACCTTGGTGACGAGGTCGATCTCCAGCTCCGGGTCGGCCGCGTCCACGTTGGCCGTCGGGGGGACGAGGCCGTACTGGAGGGTGAGGACCGTGAGAGCGGCTTCGACGGCGCCGGCCGCGCCGAGCGGGTGTCCGAGCGAGCCCTTCGCCGAGGTCGTGCTCGGCAGTTGGGGGAAGACGCGGGCGAGCAGCGCCGCCTCGGCGGCGTCGCCGACGGGGGTGGAGGTGCCGTGCGCGTTGACGTGGTCGACGTCGGCCGCTGTGACGCCGGCCGAGGCGAGGGCCTCGCGCACCGCCGCTTCGGCCACGCGGCCCTCGGGGCTCGGCGTCGTCGGGTGGTGCGCGTCGGTGCTCGTGCCTGCGCCCGCAAGGAGGGCGCGCGGGGTCGCGCCGCGGGCGCGGGCGTGCTCCAGCCGCTCCAGCACGAGGACGCCCGCGCCCTCGCCGAGGACGAAGCCGTCCCGATCGGCAGCGAACGGGCGGGAGGCGGCGGCCGGTTCGGAGGCACGGCGGGAGAGCGCGCCGACGCGCTGGAACCCGGCGGCGACGAGCGGCGTGACTGCCGCCTCGGCCCCGCCCGCGAGGACGACGTCGCAGGCACCGGCGAGGAGCCACTCGCGTGCCGTCGCGAGAGCCGTGCCCCCCGAGGCGCACGCCGTGCAGACGGCCATGCCCGGGCCGCGTGCGTCGAGCGCGATCGCCACCTCGCCCGCCGGCATGTTCGGCATCACCATCGGCAGCAGCG
Organism: Streptomyces xiaopingdaonensis; assembly: GCF_000262345.1. Lineage (GTDB taxonomy): Bacteria > Actinomycetota > Actinomycetes > Streptomycetales > Streptomycetaceae > Streptomyces > Streptomyces xiaopingdaonensis. The sequence goes on from NZ_AJTQ01000374.1 coordinate 44,945, forward strand.
CGGCGCTCACCGCGCGAGGCCCGTCGCTGAGGAACTTGCGGTGCTGCGTCTCCCAGGTCTGCGCGCCGCCGAGGCTGGTGCCGAGGACGACGCCGACGCGCGCCGCGTCCCAACCCCCCGGCTCCAGACCGGCGTCTGCGCCGGCGGCCTCGGCCGCCGAGATCGCGAGCTGACTGCACCGGTCGAGGCGCCAGCGCCTGCGCCGGCCGTACTCCGAAGTGAGGTGCAGGTCGGGGACGCGGCAGCTGAAGCCGGCGGGCAGCTCGGCGAGGAGCGGGTCGGTCACCGCCGTCTGCTCCCCTGCGCAGACGCCGCGCCAGGTCTCCTCCACGTCGACCCCCGCGGGGCTGAGCACGCCCAGGCCCGTCACCGCGACCGCGCCGGCCGTCATCCGCGCACCCCCGCGCGGACCCGCCCGACGCGCTCCCCGCTCGGGACCGCGGGAGAACCTTCTTCCGTGCTCAATCGACCCAACTCCTCGACGGACTACGCCTGTACCCGGCGCTGCACCGTGCCGGAACCCCCCATCCTGATAGCGGTGTGTGAGCAGCCACAAACCGAGGGCGAGCAATTCACCCGTACGCGTAAGGGAGTTGCGGGCCCGCAACCCCGGGCGCGCCCCGTCCGGGAAGCAGCGGGACTACGATCCGGGGCATGCCTGACAACTCCGCACCGTCCGTCCACGAAGTCGAACTGAACGCGCTCACCGGCGGCAGCGCCGACCTCGCCCAGTACGCGGGCAAGGCGCTGCTGATCGTCAACGTCGCCTCCAAGTGCGGCCTCACACCGCAGTACACGGGCCTGGAGCAGCTCCAGCAGCGGTACGCCGACCGCGGCTTCTCCGTGCTCGGCGTCCCCTGCAACCAGTTCATGGGCCAGGAGCCCGGGAGCCACGAGGAGATCGCGGAGTTCTGCTCCGCCACGTACGGCGCCACCTTCCCGATGACGGAGAAGGTCGACGTCAACGGCGAGACCCGCCACCCGCTCTACGAGCGCCTCACCCCGTTCGCCGACGCCGAGGGATACTCCGGGGACATCCGTTGGAACTTCGAAAAGTTCGTGATCTCCCCCGAGGGCACGGTGGTGGCCCGCTTCTCCCCGCAGACCGAACCGGAGTCGGCCGAGGTGACGGCTGCTGTCGAGGGGCAGTTGCCGGGGTGACGAACAGCGCCTGACGTGCAGGTGTGCGCGGTCGCAACGGCTGCAGGAGGCAACGGGAGCTGCTCACAGGATCGCTGTCGGCGGCGGCACCCGTTGTCTTCGTCTTCACCCGGAATAACGCACCTCTTCCTTGCCCCCTCACCGGTGGGCCACGGCCTTCCGCCGACGTGTGCGCCACCACGGGCACCAGCCGTGCGCTGCTGACGAGTTGGCCGTCCGGCGCCACGGGCCACGTACGCTGACGGTGGGGTGATTCCATGTCACTGTCTGAGAACGTCCGTAACCATCGACGCCGCGCGGGGCTGGGGCAGGAGCAACTGGCCGAGGAAGCAGGCGTCTCGGTCGGGGTGGTACGGAAGGTCGAGCAGGGCGGCAACGTGCGGGTGGAGACGCTGCACGCGTTGGCCCGTGCGCTCGGCACCACCACTTCGAGCCTGTTCGCCACCGGAGTGCCCGAGCCTGACCGGGGCGGCGAGGGCGACGACATCCGGTTGCTGGAGTTGCGTCGCGCGCTCATGCCGCCGGTCGGGCTCGCGGAGAACCGAACAACTCCTCGTGAAGCCAAAGGAGTTGAGGCGATCCAACGGGAGATCGAGGACTCGCACAGTCTCTACCACGCCGACCGCTACGACTCCGTGGCGAAGAAACTCCCCGGAATTCTTCGGTCCCTCGAAGCCGCAGTGAGCGTCAGCGAGGACGACGACGCTCGCCGTAAGGCCCTCGGTGCGCGCTCCCAGGCGTTCTCCTCGCGGGGAAGTACCTGACGCAGGTGCGGCGGTACGACCTCGCTTGTCACGCCCTCTCGCAAGGGATTAGGGGCGCCCGCGAGACAGGTCGCATGCTCGCCGCGGCCACGGGCGTGGTCGGATTGAGCTGGCTGCTCCTGCGTCAGGACCGCTTCGACGAGTGCGAGCAACTGGCCGCGACCACGGCGGCCGAGGTCGAGCCGCGTCTCTCCTCCGCCAGTCCGGGCCAACTCGCGGTGTGGGGCGAGCTTCTGCAACGCGTAGCGTCCGCGGCCATGCGCAACAACCGTCCGCAAGTCGCCCGCGAGGCACGACGCATGACGGCGACGGCTGCGAGCGCCCTCAATACGGAACACGTCGACTTCAGGGAGCACTGGACGACGTTCGGCCCCGTCACGGCGGAGACGAAAGCGATCGAGGACCTCTCCTTGATCGGAGACGCCCGCGGCGTGCTCCGCAGGACGGACGACGGCCCCGTGGGACACAAGGCCCTGAAACGCTTCGGTCATCCGAGCCGGAACAACTGGGACCGACACCGTCTCGACGTCGCACGCGCACACGCGACGCTGGGTTCGCACCAGGACGCCATGGACGAACTCAGCACCGTGCGCCGCACTTCTCCCGAGTGGCTCAGGCATCAGCGGATGGCCCGCTACATCATGTCGGACATCCTGGCCCACCGTAAACGCACATTGACACAGGAGATGCGCACCATGGCCTGTCACCTGGGTGTCTCGGGCTGACTGCCACGTTTCGTAGCAGTGGGAACGCGTTGGCTCCGGAACTGCCATGAAGCGTGTACGGAGCGGGCGATAGATCGGCCATAGCGTCCTGGTCCATGACGAGCACGGAACGGACGCATCAATACGTACACTGTCGTGAGCCCAACCTCCATTGCGGCAACAGGCTTTCGCGGTTTCGTGAGTACACCGTCACGCCGGACACCGAGCCGGACGCCGTACCGCACTCGTACGCGATGCAGTGCGCCGTCTGCTCCGAGACGGGAC
>NZ_AJTQ01000375.1 GCF_000262345.1 Streptomyces xiaopingdaonensis
CTTGAAGGTGGGGAGGGAGTGTGAGGGGAAATTTCCCCCCGCACCCCTCCCCACCTTTTTTGTGTTTTAGTTCAGGCAACTTCGGCGACCCCGGGGTGGGTTCGAGCCCGGTGCCTTCTGGTGCCGCTGTTGGCTGCTGTGCGGCCTCTGGAGTCCGTCGCGATAGGAAGCTGGATCTACTCCGCTTAGCTGCCGTCATGGAAGCGCACAGAGCGTCCGTAACCCCGACACGAACCCGGCATGAACGACGCCCCGGACTTCAGGCTCCCTGATTGCTCCGGGGCGCAGTTGCGCGGAAGCGCCAGTCTTCTGTCGCGGCAGGGAGTTCCTCCTGCCCTGGCACAGGGAGCGGCGCGTCTGCTGACGCTCTCGTCGTCCCGGAGAGCCGTTCTTCGCCTGAGGGTGGGCCAGGTGTCTGAGTTGGTTCGCACCAGGTAGTTGTGTGCGAGCTCCGGGGGTTGGTTGTCGGCGGTTCGGCAGTACGTGGCCAGCAATGCGCGGGGCTCCGGCGAAGGCCGCACGGGCGGTGTCTGCGTGCCGGTGGTGCCCCCTGTGTCGTAGCGCCTGAGGTGAGGGGCGCCAGAGCTGTGACGAGGCCCTAGCCGATGCTCGGGCTTGGGTGCAAGGGGGGTGCGGGGGGCGAGGAGTTGGTGGTCGGTGGGGATGAGGGGTACGAGCTGCTGTATTAGCAGATGAGGGGCGGGTTTGTGCGTGGGTGGTTCGGTGGGGTGTCGGGGGTGGTGCCAGTCGATCGGGGGATGGCTGTCATCCCGGGGGTAACCCGGGAGGATGGCTGTCGCAGTAGGTCGTAGAGGACCAACTTCCTTGGCAGCAAGGGGAGTTGAGGTCAATGGGCGCGGTGCTGGGTGATGGACGTCGGCTGTGGTGGGCGGGGTGAGTGCGTAGTGTTCAAGGCAACCGAGCAGCCACCCGCCGGGCCGTGAGCCTCAGGGCTGGCGGAGCGGTCCGGCTGGTTGGGCCTCGTGATCCCCACATCGACAGGTCGCAACCGGTTGGTTCGGTCCCGGCGGGGGCTGTTCGGTCTTCAGGCGGAGTTCGGTCCGTGTGGTGGTGTGCGGTTGTTCGCGGCCGTGTGCTGCCGAGGTCGTTTTGGTGCCCGAGGTTGATCGCGTCATCGGGGGCGTTCGATGAGTCCGCCGGGTGGTTTCCGGGGCGACCGGGACTTGACGTCCGCCGAAGAAACGCGGGGACCGCACTGTTGGGCGGGACCTGCGAAGCGCCGGGGTGTGCGTCGCGTCTGGGCCTTCGTCAGGAGGTCGGCGCGGTTGTCGGGGGAGACGCTCACCTTGGTCATGCCTGCGGCGTCGGTGCCTTCGGGGGCGCTGCGACGGGGGCGCGCGCGGCACCGGGCGTGCTCGCCGCGGGCAGGGCGCCGACCCGGTGGTCACCGTTCGAGAGCGGTGGCCACCGGGTACGGCGTCGTTTCAGTGTGAGCCGGTGCCGGGATTGCCAGGTTCAGGAGCGGGGCCCAGAGTCGCCGTAGCCGGGGATGCCGGCGGCGCGGGCGAGTTCGATGTCGAGGGCCTCCCGGCGGATGCGCTGGTCGAGATAGAGCAGCGCGGTGACGCCGGCCTGGATCGGGAAGGTGAGCATCGAGATGATCGCCCCGCCGATGCCCGTGGTGATGAGGTAGGGCCAGCTCATCGCCGTCGCTTCGCTGAGTGAGCCGACGGCGTCCCCGTCGATCAGGAGCGCGGCGAAGTTGACCGGCACCTGGATGACCGACGCGATGACGAACACGAGTACCACGGTGAGCAGTTGGATGCCGAAGACGCGCCACCAGGTGAGGTTGACGAGCTTCGTCGAGCGCTTGAGGGAGGACACGACGCCCTGCTTCTCCAGCATGAGAGCGGGCGCGGCGAGGCTCCACCGCACCCAGAGCCAGATGCCGACGGCGAGTGCGGCGAAGGCGCCCAGGAGCAGAAGTGCTGCACCGGCCCCTTCGGCGCCGGCCATGACGACGGCGGTTCCCGGGGCGAGTCCGACCACGAACACCAGACTCAGCAGGATCGGTACGAGCAGCATCAGGCCGAGCATGCGCAGCAGTTGAGGCCGCGCCTCCGTCCACGCCTCGGTGAACGTGATGTTCCGTCCGAGTACCGCACGGCTGATGACGACGGTGAGCAGGGCGGTGGCGAACACCGTACCGAGCACGCCGACGACCCCCGTTACGAGGCTTCCGCTGAGTGTGCTCTCGGCTGCTTCGGCGATCTCGTCGAGGGTCGGGTCGGGGTCGTCGAGCGCGGTGAGGTCGCTTCCGTCACGGAACCAGAAACCCATGACCAGGGTTGCGACGAGTTGGGTGACGACGCCGACGACGAGGGAGACGCCGAGCACGGTACGCCAGTGCCGGCGGAAGAGCCCGAACGTCCCGTCGAGGATCTCGCCGAGGCCGAGGGGACGCAGCGGAACGATGCCCGGCCGGGGCGCGGGAGCCGCTTGCCAGGCCGGGTTGGACCGCTGTCCCCAGCCGGGGCCGCCGGGCGGGGGCGGTGCGCCCCAGGTGCCTCCGGCCGGAGGTGGCTGGTTCGCCGACCAGTTGGGGGGTCGATCGGCGGAAGCGTGCCCGGGCTCCTCGGGAGCGTTGCGGCCTTCCGAGCCGTCTCCCCTCTCGTTACGGGGGTCGGACGAGGAGGGTCCGGGCGAAGCCCAGCCCGGAGAGTCGTTCACGTGAGCTCACCTCTGGGTCGGTGTTGCCGCGTCGTCGCGCGTTTCTGGCCGTGTTCGCGTGGCAGCCATCGTGTCACGGCCGGTTGTGCTGCCTGCGTGGCCCCGGCGCCGCAGGCTTCTGCCTCTTCGGGCGAGCGGGGCAGACTGGTCGGATGGTTGAACAGCATGTGCCGACATTGCGATGGGACGAGTCGCCGGACGGACCGGTTCTGGTGCTTCTCGATCAGACGAGACTGCCCGCCGAGGAGTCCGAGTTGGTCTGCGCCGATGTGTCCGTGCTCGTCGATGCCATCCGGTCGCTTGCGGTACGGGGTGCGCCGGTGCTCGGGCTGGCCGGCGCCTACGGTGTCGCGCTGGCAGCGGCCCGCGGGTTCGATGTGGCGGTGGCAGCCGAGCAGTTGGCGGGTGCCCGGCCGACGGCGGTCAACCTGGCGCTCGGCGCGCGCCGCGTCGAGCGGGCCCATCGGGCTGCCGCCGACGCCGGGGACGGAGCGGCCGCAGCCGCCGCCCTCGCCGAGGCGAGGGCGCTGCACCGGGAGGACGCCGAGGCGAGCGAGCGCCTTGCCGAGCACGGGCGGGGGTTCCTAGACGACCTGCTGCCCGGCAGGGGCCTGCGCGTGCTGACGCACTGCAACACCGGGGCGCTCGTCTCCGGCGGGCGGGGCACGGCGTTCGCGGTGGCGGCGGCGTTGCACCAAGTGGGACGGCTGCGTCGGCTCTGGGTCGACGAGACGCGGCCGCTCCTCCAGGGGGCTCGCCTCACCGCCTACGAGGCAGCGCGCGAGGGCATGGCGTACAGCGTCCTGGCGGACAACGCGGCAGGTTCGCTCTTCGCCTCGGGCCTGGTGGACGCGGTGCTGATCGGTGCGGACAGGATCGCAGCGGACGGCTCCGTCGCCAACAAGATCGGTAGCTATCCGCTGGCGGTGCTCGCGCGGCACCACTCGGTGCCCTTCGTCGTGGTCGCACCCGTGACGACGGTGGACCTCGGAACCGTGGACGGTTCGGGGATCGAGGTGGAGCAGCGGCCCGCGTACGAGGTGACCGGAATGCCGTCGCCCGGCGCGGTCCGACGCGAGCCCGGGGACGGCGTCCGCACCACGCCTGCGGGGGCGCAGGCGTACAACCCCGCCTTCGACGTCACACCGCCGGAGTTGGTGTCGGCGCTCGTGACGGACGCCGGTGTGGTCTCGCCCGTGGACGCGGAAAGCGTCTCGAAGCTGTGTTCCGCGTCACGAGCGGTAACGTCACGATCGGGTAATGGGATGATGAACGCATGAAGGGACGCGTCCTCGTCGTTGATGACGACACCGCATTGGCAGAGATGCTCGGCATCGTTCTGCGTGGAGACGGCTTCGAGCCGTCGTTCGTGGCCGACGGCGACAAGGCGCTGGCCGCATTCCGTGAGATCAAACCCGACCTGGTCCTCCTCGACCTGATGCTTCCCGGACGGGACGGCATCGACGTGTGCAGGATGATCAGGGCCGAGTCCGGGGTTCCGGTGGTGATGCTCACCGCCAAGACGGACACGGTCGACGTCGTCGTGGGGCTGGAGTCGGGAGCGGACGACTACGTCGTCAAGCCGTTCAAGCCGAAGGAGCTGGTCGCCCGTATCAGGGCGCGGTTGCGGAGGTCGGAGGAGCCGGCACCGGAGCAACTGGCCATCGGTGACCTGGTGATCGACGTCGCAGGGCACTCGGTGAAGCGCGACGGGCAGGCGATAGCCCTCACGCCGCTCGAGTTCGACCTGCTGGTGGCGCTGGCGCGGAAGCCCTGGCAGGTCTTCACGCGCGAGGTCCTGCTGGAGCAGGTCTGGGGCTACCGGCACGCTGCGGACACGCGGCTCGTCAACGTCCATGTGCAGCGACTTCGCTCGAAGGTGGAGAAGGACCCGGAGCGGCCGGAGATCGTCGTGACGGTGCGCGGGGTCGGGTACAAGGCGGGGCCCGGCTGAGATGTTCCGCAAGGGTCCGCAGTACCGCGGCACCAGGGGCCGCGCCGCGGACCGCGAGTCGGACGTATCGAGGTTCGGTCGGCTGTGGCGCAGCGGGGTGCTGTTCTCCGACGGGTTGCTCCCGGAAGGGGCCACGGGGCCCGGGGCCCGTCCGATGGTGCGGTTCTTCGTGCGGTGGGTGCGGCGCCCGCTCCTGCCCGTGCTGCGGTTGTGGCGGCGGAACATCCAACTCCGCGTGGTCGCCGCGACGTTGCTGATGTCGCTCGTCGTCGTGCTCCTTCTCGGTGTCGTCGTGATCGGGCAGGTGCGCAACGGGCTGCTGGAGGCGAAGGAGAAGACGGCGCAGAGCCAGGCGAGCGGAGGGTTCCTCGCCGCGCAGCAGACCGCCGACGCGGCGGCGGGCAACCGCGGCAGCGGCCGGAGCGGCGAATCGTCGGCGCAGACCGGGCGGGTGCAGAACACGGGGACCTGGCTGAACACGCTCGTCGAGCAGCTCGCGAGCGGCGGGCAGGGCGTCTACTCGGTGGTGGCGCTCGGCTCGAAGACCAACGACGCGCCGTTCGTCGGCGGGGGCATCGGTACGCGGGGACCGAGGTCCTCGGGGGATCTGCGGCCTGAGGAGAGCATCCCCGTCGATCTGCGTACGGCGCTCGACGAGCATCCGGGGACGCACCAGCGGTACGCGCGGGTCTACTGGCAGGGCGATCGGAGCGATCCGGCGCTGATCGTCGGCAAGCGGCTCAACGATGCGCGGGGCAACCCGTACCAGCTCTACTACGTCTTTCCGTTCACGCAGGAGGAGGAGTCCCTCAGCCTCGTCAAGGGGACGATCGCGACGGCGGGCGTCTTTCTCCTCGTGCTACTGGGGGCGATCGCGTGGCTCGTGGTGCGCCAGGTCGTGACGCCGGTGCGGATGGCTGCGGGGATCTCCGAGCGGCTCGCCGCCGGACGGTTGCAGGAGCGGCTGAAGGTCTCGGGCGAGGACGACATCGCGCGGCTCGGGGAATCCTTCAACAAGATGGCGCAGAACCTGCAGGGCAAGATCCAGCAGCTGGAGGAGCTGTCGCGGATGCAGCGGCGCTTCGTCTCCGACGTCTCGCACGAGCTGCGCACCCCGCTCACCACGGTGCGGATGGCGGCCGACGTCATCCACGAGGCGCGCGACGACTTCGACCCGGCGACGGCGCGCTCCGCCGAACTGCTGCTGAGCCAGCTCGACCGGTTCGAGTCGCTCCTCTCCGACCTGTTGGAGATCAGCCGGTTCGACGCGGGTGCGGCCAACCTGGAGCCGTCCCCCGTCGACCTCGGGGATCTCGCCGCACGCGTCGCCGAGGGCGCGGAGCCGCTCGCCGACCGCAAGGGCAGCCGCATTCTCATCGAAGGGGACGGGCGGGCCGCGGTCGCCGAGGCCGACGGTCGGCGGATCGAACGGGTGTTGCGGAACCTCGTCGACAACGCCGTCGAGCACGGGGAGGGGCGCGACGTCGTCGTACGGCTCGCGTCCGGTGGGGGAGCGGTGGCTGTCGCCGTGCGGGACTACGGCGTGGGGTTGAGGCCGGGTGAGGCGGAGCGCGTCTTCAACCGGTTCTGGCGCGCGGACCCGGCGCGGGCGCGTACGACGGGGGGTACCGGGCTCGGACTCTCCATCGCGCTCGAGGACGCACGGTTGCACGGCGGTTGGTTGCAGGCGTGGGGGTGTCCGGGGGACGGCTCGCAGTTCCGGTTGACACTGCCGGCGTACGCGGGGGACACGTTGCGGAGTTCCCCACTTCCGCTGGAGCCCTCGGACTCCAGGCGGCGTCGGGGGCTTCGTCCCCCGCCGGAGAGTGGCGCGGGCTCGCACGAGGACGCGGTGGCGAGCGCCGGAGGAGGTCGTGACGGTGCGGAGTGAGTTGTGGCGTGGCCGGGTGCGCGCCGGCGGGGTGATGACGCACGCCGGGGGACGGCGTACCGCCGTGCTGCTGTCCGCCTTCGTGCTGCTGGTGACGGGGTGCGCGTCCATGCCGGACGGGGGGAGCGTCAACCGGGTCAGCCCGTCGCAGAGCGCGCAAGGGGACGCGCAGGTGCGGGTCTTCAGCGTCAGTCCGCAGAAGGGGGAGTCGGCGCGGGAGATCGTCCGCGGCTTCCTGGAGGCGACCACCAGCGACGAGGCCGCCTTCCGTACGGCCAGGGAGTATCTGACCGAGGAGATGGCGAAGAGCTGGAAGCCCTTCGAGGCGACGACGGTTCTCGCCGGGGGACCGAGTGCGCGCAAGTCGCGCACCGAGCTTTCGACCGGGGACGGCTATACGGTCGAGGTGACCGGGCGACGGATCGCGGAGATCGACGCCAACTCCGCCTACTCGCCCGCGGACGGCACGTACCGCAAGGACTTCCACCTGACGAAGGTCGAGGGCGAGTGGCGGATCGACAGTCTGCCGGACGGACTCGTCCTCGGTGAGTCCGACTTCCAGCGCATCTACCGGCCGATCAACAACTACTACTTCGCGAGCCTCGGCCCGGATGCGGAGTCGGTGACCCGGGGCGAAGACGTGCTCGTCGCCGACCCCGTCTACCTGCGGCGCCGGATCAACGCCGTAACGGAGACCGTCAAGGCCCTGCTGAAGGGGCCTTCCAACTGGATGGCGCCAGTCGTCTCTTCCTCGTTCCCGCCGGGGACGCGGCTGGTGCCGGGGCAGCACCTCTCGCTCGACGACTCAGGTGCGTTGACGGTCCGCTTGAACGCCGAGGGTGCGAACGCCGGGCGCACGCAGTGCGCGCGGATGGCCGCGCAGGTGCTCCATACCGTTCAGAGCCAGGCGTCGGCCGAAGTGAGCAAGGTGGTCCTCAACGATCCTGACGGCGGCCTCGTCTGCGAACAGACGCGGGAGATCGCCGACGACTACGAGCCCGGGCGCCTCAACGGGCGGGCGAAGCGCGCCTACCTCATCGACGAGGAGCACCGCGTGGCCTCGCTCGGCGTGCGCAGCGAGAGTTCGCAGCCGGTGGGCGGGCCGTTGGGGAGCGGCGGGGTCGAGATGGGTGCGGTCGCGGTCAACCGTCCGGAGGGCGAGGCGGCCGCGGTGACGCGGGGGCGTCGGGCACTGTACGTCGCCTCGATCGAGGACGGCGGTGGTGCGCTGCGCGAACCCGTGGTGAGCAGCGAGGCGAAGACGGAGAGCGACCGTCTGACGGCGCCCAGTTGGGACGGGCTCGGCGATCTCTGGGTCGCGGACCAGGACCCGGAGCAGCCGCGGTTGATGCGCGTGCGCGGGGGGCGTGAGGACCCCGAGGAAGTGCCGGTCGCGGACCTGGGGAAGGACGAGCGGATCGAGGCGGTGAAGATCGCCTCCGACGGCGTGCGGATCGCGTTGCAGGTACGGGACGCGGCGGGGGACAGGTCGCTGCGGCTCGGGCGCGTCGAGCGGGGCGGGTCGTTGCAGGAGCCGCAGGTGGCCGTGGCCGATCTGCGGCCGTTGGCACCGCAGTTGGAGGACGTCGTCTCGGCGTCGTGGGCCGGGCACAGCACCTTGGTGGTGGTGGGGCGCGAGTCCGGTGGTGTGCAGCAGTTGCAGTACCTGGAGACGGACGGGTCCATCTCGGACCAGCCGACGCTTCCGGGGATCAACGATGTGACGGGTGTCGCCGCCTCGGAGGAGGAGAGTCGGCCGCTGCTGGCGGAGACCCGGGAGGGGATTGTGCGGCTGCCTCCGGACGCCAACTGGAAGATGCTGTCGGGGAGGGACTCTTCGCCTGCCTATCCCGGATGAGGGACGGTGTGCGGTGCTGCCTGTGAGGGGTGGGGCTGCTGTGGTGAGTGGCGGGGTCAACTCCGTGTGGATTTCTCGCTCTTCCCGGTGAGCGAATATCCGGAATCCAGGCTTCCAGGGCGTTGGCCTGCTGTTTCGTCGATTTCCGGGTTATCCACAAGCGTGGTGTACCTCCTGGCGTGCTGGAAGAGTGCCGGTCATGCGGGAGCTGTTGCAGGGGCTCCGGCTGGAGATCGAAGGACTCGTCCTGCCCACGGGCTGTGCCGGCTGCGGGCGTCCCCTGGTGCGTGACCGCCTCTGCGAGGCGTGCCAGGAGGCGCTGCGTGGGCCGGTGCCGCGTCGGGTGCGGCCGTCCTCGCTCCCTGCCGGACTGCCGCGGGTCCACGGATCGTTGGTCTATCGGGACGAAGCGCGAGCGGTGCTGCTCGCGCACAAAGAACGGGGTGTTCTATGTCTTTCCGGGTTGCTCGGGGAGTTGTTGGCGAGGTCGGTGAGTGCGGCGCTGCGCGGCACCCGTCCCGGGGAGGTGGCGTTGGTCCCCGTCCCCTCCTCGCGTCGGTCGGTGCGGCGGCGCGGGCACGACCCGACGCTGCGGATCGCGCGGTCTGCCGTACGGCAGCTGACGCTCCAGGGGCAGCCCGCGCGTGTGCTGCCGGTGCTGCGTCAGTGCCGCCCGGTGACGGACCAGGCCGGGCTGTCGGCGCCGGAGCGGATGGCCAACCTCCGCGGTGCGCTGGTGGCTTGCCCCGGCAGCGCTCGGCTCTTCGCTGGTCGGCGGGTGGTGCTCGTCGACGACCTCCTCACCACGGGGGCCTCGCTGGTGGAGGCCGCACGAGCGATGCGGGCCGAACAGGGCCGCGCGATGCGCGGTGGGGCGGTGAGGCGGCAGGCGGGGACGGACGGTCCGGGTGAGGCGCCGTTGGTTGCCGCCGTGCTGGCGGTGCGTGGCTGAGCCAGCTCGGCGGGTGCGGGGGTTGGGTGATGGTTGCCGGGCTGTTCGGGAGCGGGCGTTGCGGGGGCGTGGAGCTGCGGTGCTGATGTCGTAGCCGGGGGTGGGCGGGCTGGGTGGGGG
>NZ_AJTQ01000376.1 GCF_000262345.1 Streptomyces xiaopingdaonensis
CATGGGGTTTTGGCTGGCTGCTGGTGTCGGGAGAGGGGGTTGGGCTCTGTTGGCAGGGGTGGGTCGCGGGTCGGGGTGAGGTCGGTCGTTCGATCGGCTTCTCCGAGGGGGCGACGTGGTGGGAGTCGGGGCGGGACTCCGTGGCGCTCGGGGGTCGTCACGGGGTCTCGGACGGGCGGGGACTTCGGGAGAGGGGGCCGTGGATGCGGGGGCGCGGGCCTCCGTGGGCGAGGGGCGCTGGAGCGCGTGCTGCGGTGGCGGATCGGAGGCTCGGGCGGTTGGAGGCAGACGAGCGGTGCTTTGCCGGATGTCTGCGGGCCTTCGAGGTTCTGGCAGGTGATCGCCGACGTGCTCGGTGCCGTACTCGCGATTGCGGCGTATGTGTGCTCCGGTCCGCTGAGTGACGGGGCTCCGGAGGAGCTGGAGTCGCTCAATCACTCACAGGCACTCGTGCTTTGGCGCCTCTCGCGTCCGGGGAGGAAGCGGCGCCGTGTGGTGCAGGTTCGTACAACAGCGCCGCACGCGTATCGGGGGGCGCCGTTTCGCTCAGCCGTCGGGACGTGGCGTCCACGGAGGTACGCGGCAGTAAGGGGTGCCGACGGGCCTTGCAGAGAGGTACGTTCGGATTGGGTGGCGATCTTCCCTTCGGGGGAGGAGGAGGTGACAGTCGCAAGCCGACCTTGTGCCGGAGTAGCGGCAGGAGGCCGTGCCTCCGGCGTCAGTGCACCAAGGACGCTGCGCCCGTCGAGCGGGCGGAGTGTCCGGGAACGGAGTTCTGCGTGGACATCGTCGTCAAGGGCCGGAAGACCGAAGTGCCCGAGCGGTTCCGCAAGCACGTGGCCGACAAGCTGGACAAGGTCCAGAAGCTCGATGGAAAGGTCATCAACCTCGAAGTCGAGGTGTGCAGGGAGAACAACCCCCGGCAGGCCGACCGTTCCGACAGGGTGGAGATCACCCTGCGCACCAGGGGACCGGTCATCCGTGCGGAGGCCGCGGCCTCAGATCCGTACGCGGCGCTGGACCTGGCGACCAGCAAGCTGGAAGCACAGCTGCGCAAGGAGCACGACAAGCGCCGCAAGCACCGTGAAGGGGGCCGGTCGCCGATGAGCGTCGCCGAGGCGACGGCTCATCTCGCGCCCGAGCTCAACGGCGAACTCGACGCGGCCGTTCAGCAGGCCGCCGAGTCGGACGGGCACGCCCCTTCGGTCACCCACGTGTCGGGGGTGAAAGTGGAGGGCGACGGGCCCCTGGTCGTTCGGGAGAAGACGCACAAGGCCGCACCCATGTCCCTCGATCAGGCGCTCAACGAGATGGAGTTGGTGGGGCACGACTTCTACCTCTTCATCGACTCCGAGACGAAGCAGCCCAGCGTCGTCTACCGGCGTCGCGGTTACGACTACGGGGTGATTCACCTGGAGAACGATCCGCTCGTCGCCGAGGCGCCTCCCGGGGCCGGCGGTGCGCTGGGCGGCTGATACGTCCGTGACGTCCCGTCTGCAGGCGCGCCCCCGGCTCGGCCGTCGGCCCGGTCGGGGGTGCGTGCATGAGTAACATCGTGACCCACACCAACGGGCTTGCCGTGCGCCCGGGTTGGTGCGGCTGAGCCTGTAGGGGGAGTGACGATGGCGGATACCTTCGGTCCCGTGGTCCCGATGCCGGGAACACACCGGGAGTGCCCGGAGGAACCACCGGACGAGCCGGCGGCGAAGGAGCCCATCCGGGTCCTCGTCGTCGACGACCACGAGCTCTTCCGGCGCGGGCTCGAGATCGTCCTTGCGCAGGAGGAGGACATCGAGGTCGTCGGCGAGGCGGGGGACGGCGCCGAGGCCGTGGAGAAGGCCGCCGACCTCCTGCCCGACATCGTGTTGATGGACGTGCGCATGCCGCGCCGAGGCGGGATCGAAGCCTGCACCTCGCTGAAGGAGGTGGCGCCGAGCGCGAAGATCATCATGCTCACCATCAGCGACGAGGAGGCCGACCTCTACGACGCGATCAAGGCCGGAGCCACGGGTTACCTCCTCAAGGAGATCTCCACGGACGAGGTGTCCCTCGCGATCCGTGCGGTCGCCGACGGACAGTCGCAGATCAGCCCGTCCATGGCGGCGAAGTTGCTCACCGAGTTCAAGACGATGATCCAGCGCACCGACGAGAGCAAGCTCGTCCCCGCACCCAGGCTCACCGATCGGGAGCTCGAAGTGCTGAAGCTGGTGGCGACGGGCATGAACAACCGGGACATCGCCAAGGAGCTCTTCATCAGCGAGAACACGGTGAAGAACCACGTGCGCAACATCCTGGAGAAGCTCCAGTTGCACTCCAGGATGGAAGCGGTGGTCTACGCGATGCGGGAGAAGATCCTCGAGATCCGGTGAGGCTCCTCGAACTCCGTTGAGACGGTGGCGAATTGCGCACGTCGGCTCCGCGTCGGCCCGTCAGTCGTTTTCGGCGCCCGTCACCGATGGGTGCTCGTCGACCGTGGCGGCCACTTCACCGTCCCGGCCGCTCATGCCATGGCTGTACGGCAGCGCTCTTCAACTGGGCCTGCTCGCGGGGTGATGCGGCGTTCCGTCATGGCCGGGTCTCGGCCCGGCGCCGAGCACTGGCTGTCGCATGTCCGACCCGGCACGACCAACGCGGCCAGTGCCCGGCGACTGAGTCAGCAAGCCAGTGTTCGGCGCCCGCCACCCGTGCACCGCGCGAGCAGAAGGACGCACACCGCGCGCCTCCCACCGGGGCCCGGTCAGGCCAACTCCGCCTCCAGCGGCGCCCGAACCGCCTCGGGGGAGCACTTCTCGACGCGCACCCCGTCGCAGCCGACCCAGCCGGCCGCCTCCCGCAGCGCCTCCGCCAGGCGCGGCACCTCCCGCGGGGTCCGCAGCGACAGTTGCCGGGCGACGAGGGTGCTCCCCTCCCTGGCCGGGTCGACGCGGCCCACGAGGCGCCCGCCGGCCAGCAGCGGCATGGTGAAGTACCCGTGCACCCTCTTCCCCCGGGGGACGTACGCCTCCAGTCGGTGGGTGAAGTCGAAGATCCGCTCGGTGCGTTTGCGGTCCCAGATCAGTGAGTCGAAGGGGGAGAGCAAGGTGGTGCGGTGCCGCCCTCGCGGGGGGAGGGCCAGCGCGGAGGGGTCGGCGTACGCGGGACGGTCCCAGCCGGACACTTCGACGGGGACGAGGCCGCTCTCCGGGAGTGCGGCATCGACCTGGACGCCTTTGAGGCGGTGGTAGTCGGCGAGATCGGCGCGGGTCGCGACGCCGAGCGCGGCGCCTGCCTGGGCGACCAGACGGCGGATGCAGGCGGCGTCGTCGAGGTCGTCGTGGAAGAGGTCGGCGGGGACGGCGCGTTCGGCGAGGTCGTAGACGCGCTTCCAGCCGGTGCGTCGGGTGCAGACCACTTCGCCGGTGTCGAGGAGCCACTCGACCGCGATCTTGGTCTCGGTCCAGTCCCACCACTCGCCGCCTGCCCGGCCGCCTCCGAGGTCGGCCGTGGTGAGCGGGCCTTCGGCGGTGAGGCGTTTGCGGACGAGGGCGGTGGAGGCGTCCCGATCGCTCAACCGGTGCCAGCGGTGGCCGCGTTCACGGAAGGCCCGCCGGCGGAAGGCGAAGAGGGGCCACTCCTCGATCGGCAGGACGCACGCGGCGTGCGACCAGTACTCGAAGCTGCGGTCGCCGTGCCAGTAGGCGTCCTCGACGGCTTCTCTGCCGACCGCGCCGAGCCGCGCATAGGGAACGAGCTCATGGGTTCGGGCGAGAACCGAAATGGTGTCCAACTGGACGGCTCCGAGGCTGCGCAGCACTCCGCGCACCCCGGAACGGCGGTCGGGGGCGCCGAGCAGTCCCTGCGCGCGGAGCGCGATGCGTCGGGCCTCGTCGGCGGTGAGGGTCAGCTCCGGTCGAGTCATGGGCGCAAGGCTAAGTGCCGCCACCGACATCGCGGTTGGCCCGGTGGCGGGCAGGCCCGGCTGCCTCACTCGGGCGCGGGCGCCGGCAGGTACGGCGTCGTCTGCGGGAGTTCGAGGTCGGACGGGAGGAGGGCGCCCGTCCACGCGTCGCGGCGGATGCCACGGTGGACGATCCTCGCCCGCTGCACGCCCTCCATCCGGAACCCGAGCTTCAGCGCCACCGCGCGCGACGCCTCGTTGCCGACCTCGGCGACCCACTCCAGCCGTTCGACGCCGAGCCCGCCGAACGCCCAGTCCACGAGGGCCCTGGAGGCTTCGGTGACGTACCCGTTGCCGCGGTGCGGTGCCGCGGTCCAGAAGCCGAGCTCCGCGACGCGGTGGGGAGCCGCGAGCTGGACGAGGTTCACCAGCCCCGTGCAGGCGACCAGCGGCCCCTCCGCGCCCTGCGGACCGCGCAGAAAGACACCGAAGTTGTACCGTCGGTCCTCGCGCCACCCCTGTGTGCTCTCGACCGTGACGAACTCCTCGGCGTCACGCAGCGTGTAGGGCGAAGGGACGGGAAGCCAGCGTGCGATGTGGGGATCGTCGCACGCGGCCCTCACGGACTCGGCGTCCTGGATACGGAGCGCACGCAGCCGGAGGCGCACGGTGTCGAGGGTGATCGGTTCCATGCGCAGATTGTGCGTTGCCGAACACCGTGTGCGGAGCCGGGTGTACGGCACCTTCGGGGGCTCCGGCACGTTGGGGGTACAGGGGCAGACGTCCCTCGCATACGATGGCCGGTGCGGTATTGGCACGGCAGACTGCCCCCGCCCCTTTCCGGGGCCGCGGAGACGGTCTGCGGGCCGTGCCGCGCACCGACCGTGCCAGGCCCGACCGGCAAGGAGCCACCCTAAGTGTCCGTCTTCGGCAAGCTCATGCGTGCAGGTGAAGGGAAGATCCTGCGCAAGCTGGACCGCGTCGCGCGGCAGGTGAATTCCATCGAAGAGGACTTCGTCGACTTGCCGGACGCAGAGCTCCGAGCCCTCACCGCCGAGTACAAGGAGCGTTACGCCAACGGCGAAAGCCTCGACGACCTCATGCCGGAGGCGTTCGCCACGGTCCGCGAGGCGGCGAAGCGCGTCCTCGGTGAGCGCCACTACGACGTGCAGTTGATGGGTGGCGCCGCGCTCCACCTCGGCTACGTCGCGGAGATGAAGACAGGTGAGGGCAAGACCCTCGTCGGCACCCTGCCCGCCTACCTCAACGCCCTCTCGGGCGACGGCGTCCACATCATCACGGTCAACGACTACCTCGCGCAGCGCGACTCCGAGTGGATGGGCCGCGTCCACCGCTTCCTCGGCCTCAGCGTCGGCTGCATCGTCGCCAACATGACGCCGCAGCAGCGCCGCGAGCAGTACAACTGCGACATCACCTACGGCACCAACAACGAGTTCGGGTTCGACTACCTCCGCGACAACATGGCGTGGTCGAAGGACGAACTCGTGCAGCGCGGCCACAACTTCGCCATCGTCGACGAGGTCGACTCGATCCTGGTCGACGAGGCCCGCACCCCGCTGATCATTTCCGGCCCCGCCGACCAGGCCACCAAGTGGTACAGCGACTTCGCCAAGCTGGTGAAGCGCCTCGACAAGGGCGAGCCGGGCGACCCGCGTACCCAGAAGCCGGAGACGGGCGACTACGAGGTCGACGAGAAAAAGCGCACCGTCGCCATCCACGAGGCGGGCGTCAGCAAGGTCGAGGACTGGCTCGGCATCGACAACCTCTACGAGTCGGTGAACACCCCGCTCGTCGGCTACCTCAACAACGCCATCAAGGCCAAGGAGCTCTACAAGAACGACAAGGACTACGTCGTCATGGACGGCGAAGTCATGATCGTCGACGAGCACACGGGCCGCATCCTCGCCGGACGCCGCTACAACGAGGGCATGCACCAGGCGATCGAGGCGAAGGAGGGTGTGGAGATCAAGGACGAGAACCAGACACTCGCCACGATCACCCTCCAGAACTTCTTCCGCCTCTACAACAAGCTCTCCGGCATGACGGGTACGGCGATGACGGAGGCCGCCGAGTTCCACCAGATCTACAAGCTCGGCGTCGTACCGATCCCGACCAACAGGCCGCTCGTCCGCGCCGACCAGGCCGACCTCATCTACCGCACCGAGGTCGCCAAGTTCGACGCCGTCGTCGACGACATCGCGGAGAAGCACGAGAAGGGGCAGCCGATCCTCGTCGGCACCACCTCGGTGGAGAAGTCCGAGTACCTCTCCAAGCAGCTCAACAAGCGCGGTGTCCGCCACCAGGTCCTCAACGCGAAGAACCACGAGCGCGAGGCGGCGATCGTCGCGGAGGCCGGCCGGAAGGGCTCGGTCACGGTGGCGACGAACATGGCGGGCCGCGGTACCGACATCAAGCTCGGCGGCAACGCCGAGGGCCTCGCCGAGAACGCTCTCCGCGAACGCGGCCTCGACCCGGTCGAGGACGCCGAGGAATGGTCGCAGTCCCTGCCCGGCGCGCTGGAGGAGGCCGAGCAGTCGGTGAAGGACGCGGTGGAGGAGGTCCGCGAACTCGGCGGCCTCTACGTCCTGGGCACCGAGCGCCACGAGTCCCGCCGCATCGACAACCAGCTCCGCGGCCGTTCCGGCCGTCAGGGGGACCCGGGCGAGTCCCGCTTCTACCTCTCCCTCGGTGACGACCTGATGCGCCTCTTCAAGGCCCAGATGGTCGAGCGTGTGATGGCGATGGCGAACGTCCCCGACGACGTCCCGATCGAGGCCAAGATGGTCACCCGCGCCATCGCGTCGGCGCAGTCGCAGGTGGAGCAGCAGAACTTCGAGATCCGCAAGAACGTCCTCAAGTACGACGAGGTCCTCAACCGTCAGCGCGAGGTCATCTACGGCGAGCGGCGCCGCGTCCTGGAAGGCGAGGACCTCGAACAGCAGGTCCACCACTTCATGGACGACACCATCGAGGCGTACGTCAAGGCCGAGACGGTCGAGGGCTTCGCCGAGGAGTGGGACCTCGACCGCCTCTGGAGCGCCTTCAAGCAGCTCTACCCGGTGAAGGTCACCATCGAGGACCTGGAGGAGGCCGCCGGCGATCGCGAGGGCATCACCTCGGACTTCATCGTCGACGCCATCACCGAGGACATCCACGAGCAGTACGAGGCCCGTGAGAAGGAGCTCGGCTCGGAGATCATGCGCGAGCTGGAGCGCCGCGTCGTCCTCTCCGTCCTGGACCGCAAGTGGCGCGAGCACCTCTACGAGATGGACTACCTCCAGGAGGGCATCGGGCTGCGCGCGATGGCCCAGAAGGACCCCCTCGTCGAGTACCAGCGCGAGGGCTACGACATGTTCCAGGCGATGATGGACGGCATCAAGGAGGAGTCCGTCGGCTACCTGTTCAACCTGGAGGTGCAGGTGGAGCAGCAGGTCGAGGAGGTCCCCGTGGAGGAGGCCGAGCCGGACGAGGAGGCCCCTTCGCTGGAGAAGCAGCAGGACGCCGTGCCGGCGGGCGCGGGCGCCGGTCCGGCGATCCGCGCCAAGGGCCTCGACGCCCCGCAGCGGCCGGACCGTATGCGCTTCTCCGCTCCCACTGCCGAGGGCGGCGTCGTCGAGGGCGATCTCCAGCAGGAGGACACGCCGGTCCGTTCCGAGTCGGACGGTTTGACGCGCGCCGAGCGCCGCAAGGCGCAGAAGGGCAAGCGCCGGAAGAAGTGAGGCCGGGCTGCGCGGAGTTGGCGTAGCCGGAGTACTCGGGACGGGCCCGGGGCTGTCGTGGAGCGGCAGCCCCGGGCCCGTTTCGCGCGGTCGGGGCGCGCGGTGCCGGGGGTCTGGGGAGTGGGCCGGTACCGGGCGCAGGTGTCAGTCGGGCATCAGGGCAGGGTCCAACTCCAGTGCCGTGCACTGCCACTTGCGGCTGCGTCCCAGCTCCAGCCGGAAGGCCATCGCCCGCTGCCTGCCTTCGACGTCGAGCCGTGCGAACGCTTCGATCACACCGTCGACCGGCTGTGAGCCCCGGGCGTCGAGGAGCAGGGGCTGCCTCTCCTCTCCGCCGGGTGCCGGAGCGAGGGGCGCGAGCCGTGCCAGCTCGACGAGGCGCTCGTAGCAGTCGCCGTGCACATGGCCGAGGAGGGAGTGGACGGGCGCCTGCGCGCCGAGCACGCGGACCAGTCGGACGGCGAACCAGTGCGGCGGCCGACGGTCACGGACCTGCCCGGCGGCGGCGCGGAGCGCGACGCCGTCGGGGCGGCGCCCGTCCGGCCGTCCGGCGGGGCGGGCGGAGGGCGACGATCCGGCGCCGTCGTGGCGCGGGGCGGCGGTGCGTACGTGCCCGGTGCGGTGCCGGTGCTCGGCGCGAGGCGTCGCACGCCGGGCGGGGTGCGACGCCTCGGCAGGGCACCCGCGAGGCGAACTCCGCCGACAGGCGGGTGAGTTCGCGGGGGCGGCCTCCTCGGGAGAAGTGTGCGCGGTCTCGCTCGTCGGCGACGGGCGTGCGGTCGCCTCATCGGACTGTTGGTCGGTTGCCGAGGACGAAGTTCCGGTCGGTGCCGCTCGCCGCCGGGCGGTCGCGGGCGGTTGCTGGTGGGCAGGCGTGGTGTGTTGCTCGCCCGTTGCGGAGCCGGGGCGTGTGCGCGTCTCGGGCTGCCGGGTTGCCGTGGGCGGGTGTTGGTCGGTCGGCATCGCTTGTCCCCTGTGGGCCGGGTGTCGGGTGGTGTGTGCGGGGTGCTGCCGGCTCGCGGCCGTGGGGGTGCCGGCGTGGTCGCCTGAGGGGGCCTCCGCACGCGTTGGGGAGGGGCCGTCGGTCTGTTGGCCGGTCGGCATCGTCGGTCCCCTGCCGGCCGGTGGTGGGCCGGCCTGCGGCGCACCTTGCTGCCGGGTGCCGGGTTTCCGCGCTCGCCGGGCTTTCGGGGACGGGTGCGGAGCCGCCGTGTGCCGGTCGTCCTCGGGGTCTTCGCCGTCCGTGCCGAGAAGCGTCGGTCGCTCACGGACGGGATCGAGCCGGTCGGTGTCGGCGCCGCTCGGGCGCTCGGCCTCCGTGGTTGCGGAAGGACGGGGCGCCGCCGTCTTCGCGGTGCTTCGTCCACGGCGATCGGTGGGCGCCGCTGGGGAGTCGGCGGGTGTCCTTCCGGAAACGGGTGCGGTGCTTCCGGCGGTCGCCGCACGAGGCGGGGCCGACGGCGCCGGCTGCGGTGCGGCGGCGGCGTCGTCCGGCAGGCGGGCCGCCGCCCGGCGTCCCGTCCCGGCGCCCGGTTCCCCCGCGGAACCGGGCCGCCGTGGACGTACGGAAGAGGTGTCGGCCGGCCCGCAAGAGGGCCGGGGAGGGACGCCGGGTTCGTGCGGACGGCCGGGTGGTACCGGTGAGGCGTCGGGCACGGGCGGGGCCCTGTGCTCCGAGCCGGGCTCTGTGGTGATGGTGCTGATCCCCCTTGCGTGTGGCGTGCCGCACGGCGGCACGGCGTGGTCCCAACCTCGGTGGACGGGCGGCGAGTTGGTGGGCGGCCCGAGTGCGCGCCCGGTACGGGATGCGCCTTGTCCTCGGCGGCGGCCGCTCTCGCCGTCCCGCCGGTGCGGAGCCTGCGCGCGCGGCGCGCTCCGTCTTCCCCCGCCCCCGTGGGCGCCTGATGTCATCGGCGCAGTCAAAGAATCCCCCGATTCTCTCCAGCGCGGGGCAAAGCCCGCGCTGCACTCGGCATGGTTCTATCCACGGGGCAGGGGACCCGCAACGCGTCTCCCGCCGGGTCCGGTACGCGACGCGGAGTCACCCCGCGGCGTGACGCGCTGCCGCCAGGTTGCCGTCACGCCCTGCGGACCAGCGACTTCGGGCACGGTCGGCCGCCGACGGCAGTGTGCCGGGCGGCCGTATGCTGGCCCGGGCCCTCACTCGGCGACACACGAAAGCGGCACTCATGCGCGTCTACCTCCCTCTGACCCTCCCCGCCCTGGCGGCGGCGTACGGCGCAGGCGAGCTGGCCCCGGCGCCCCTCGACGCCTACGCGGTGACGCCGGCCCTGCGTGCCTGGCTCGGCGAGGACACCGTCGGCGCAGCAACGGGCACGGCGGACGCCAACTCCCGTACGTCCGTGGGCAAACAGGGCAAGAAGCCGCCGAAGGGCGCCGAGGCCGCACGCGAGGAGGAGCTGGAGTACGAGGCGCTCACGGCGGCCGCCCGCGCCTCCGTCGGCCTGCTCGCGGAGGATGCCTCGGCGCGTCCCGTGCGCGTGGTGGTCGCGGCCGAGGTGCCGGACTCCGCCGTCGAGCCGGTGGAAGCCGGCCCGGAGGCAGATCCGGCGGAGACGGCCGGCCTCGTGAAGCTCCGCGGGACGGTACCGCTCACCAAGATCGCGGCGGTCCACGCCGACGCCGAGGAGGCGACCGAGGCGGTGGCGGCAGCGGCGACGGCATGGCGGGCGGCGGACGGCCGCGGTGACGCGTCGTTCCCGCCGGCCCTCGAGGAGGTCGAGGACCACGAACTCCTCTGGTACGCGACGCAGGAGATCCCCGACCTGCTCTCCTGACGCCGGGCGGCCCGACCGCGTTCGGGGGCGCCGCAGGTCCGCGCCGCGCTCCGCTCCGGACGAGGCTCGCGTTCGCGGCCCGTCCGCTCCGGACGACGAGCCGCACTGCCCGGGGCGCGTGCTCGGCCGCGTCCCGTGCGCCGTCGCGCAAGGCGCGAGCGCCGGGAGGCAGTTGCTCGCGTGCTCAACTACACACCGTACACGGTCGTTTCCGAGAAACGAGCCCGCCGGCGAGTGCCGCGGAGGCGGTCCGGCGGGGTGCTCAACCGCGCTCCGTCTCCCCGACCCAACTCGCCTCCGTGCCGCAGGCATCCGTTCGTGAGGGCGTACCTCGCCTCATCGCGGCGTTGACCCGCGGCGAGCGCCGCGGGTGAACTCGGCGTGCGGGGTGTCGGGAGCACTCCGGGGCGACGCCGACCCGGCGTGCGGTTTTACGACGGCTGCCCGGTCGTCGTCGGTTGCACTCGGTGGCAGTGGTTTTGTACACATTCCCCTCACCGTGACGCACCCCCCGTCCATAGGGATAACCTGGCTGCATGATCAGCGCGATAGCCGATGCGGGCGAGCGTTCCCTCATCGGGCCTTCACAGGGCGAGGACGCCCGGGAGGCCGCTGACCGCACCTCGCGGTACGGTGCCGGCAGCGGGGCGGAGCTCCTGCGCCGTGACGCCGTACCTTCACACCGACGTCACGCAATGGCGCGCGACAGGAGCCAGAAGACATGCAGACCAAGCTGGACGAAGTCAAGGCCGAGCGGCTCTCGGAGGCCGCGCGGGTAGCCGAGCAGAGCCCCGTCGGAGGGAACCTCTCCTTGCAGGGGCTCGAAGACGGCGCCCTCGATGCCTACCTCCAGCGGTACTACCTGCACACCGCCCCCGAGGACCTCTCCGACCGCGACCCCGTCGACATCCTGGGTGCCGCGCTCGCGCACTACCGCCTCGCGCAGGAGCGCCCGCAGGGAACCGCCAACGTCCGCGTCCACTCCCCGTCCGTCGAGGAGAACGGCTGGTCCTGCACGCACACCGTCGTCGAGGTCGTCACCGACGACATGCCCTTCCTCGTCGACTCGGTGACCAACGAGCTCTCCCGGCTGGGCCGCGGTATCCACGCGGTGGTCCATCCGCAGTTCCTCGTGCGGCGCGGAGTCGACGGCAGCCTGCGCGAGTTGGTCACCCAGGGGCGCGACGAGGCGCTCGCCGCCTCCCGCCACGCGCCGGAGGAGCTGCCGCACGACGCGGTCACCGAGTCCTGGATCCACGTCGAGATCGACCGGGAGACCGCGCGCGACGACCTCAAGGGCATCGCCGCCCACCTGCAGCGCATCCTCTCCGACGTCCGCGAGGCCGTGGAGGACTGGCAGAAGATGCGCAGCACCGCGTTGCGCATCGCCGCCGAGCTGCCCTCCGAGCCGATCGCCGACGACGTGCCGGGACAGGAGGTCGACGAGGCGAGGGAGCTGCTGCGCTGGCTCGCCGACGACCACTTCACCTTCCTCGGCTACCGCGAGTACCGCCTCGACGAGGAGCCGGCCGAAGCGGGCGCCGCGCACCCCGAGTTGGCGCTGAGCGCGCTCCCGGGCACAGGACTCGGCATCCTGCGCGCCGACCCGAAGCACACCGAGGACGAAGGGCACTCCCCGTCGTTCAACCGCCTCCCCGCGGACGCCCGCGCGAAGGCGCGCGAGCACCGGATGCTCGTCCTCACCAAGGCCAACAGCCGGGCGACGGTGCACCGTTCGTCGTACCTCGACTACATCGGCGTGAAGAAGTACGACGAGCAGGGCCGGGTCGTCGGCGAGCGCCGCTTCCTCGGGCTCTTCTCCTCGGCCGCGTACACCGAGTCCGTCCGCCGGGTGCCGGTGATCCGGCGCAAGGTCGCGGAGGTGCTGGAGGGCGCGGGCTTCGCGCCCGACGGGCACGCGGGCCGCGACCTCCTCCAGATCCTGGAGACCTACCCGCGCGACGAGCTCTTCCAGACCCCGGTCGAGCAGCTCAGGAACTTCGCCACGTCCGTGCTCTACCTCCAGGAGCGCCGACGCCTCCGGCTCTACCTGCGGCAGGACGAGTACGGCCGCTACTACTCGGCCCTCGTCTACCTCCCCAGGGACCGCTACACCACCGCGGTCCGGCTGCGCCTCACCGACATCCTCACCGAGGAACTCGGCGGCACCAGCGTCGACTTCACCGCGTGGAACACCGAATCCGTGCTCTCCCGGCTGCACTTCGTGATCCGCGTCGAGCCGGGCGCCGAGCTGCCCGTCCTCACCGACGCCGAGCGGGACCGGATCGAGGCGCGGCTCGCCGAGGCGACCCGCTCGTGGGCGGACGGCTTCGCCGAGGCGCTCGTCTCCGAGTGCGGGGAGGAGCGCGCGGCCGAGCTGAACCACAAGTACGGGCAGGCGTTCCCCGAGGGGTACAAGGCGGACTTCCCGCCGCGCGCCGCCGTCGCCGATCTCCAGCACATCGAGCAGCTCGCGCGCCGTGGCGACGAGGGGTTCGCGCTGAGCCTCTACGAGCCGGTCGGCGCGGCTGCGGGCGAGCGCAGGTTCAAGATCTACCGCATCGGCGAGCCGGTCTCGCTCTCCGCGGTGCTGCCGGTCCTCCAGGCGATGGGCGTCGAGGTCGTCGACGAGCGCCCGTACGAACTGCGGTGCAGCGACCGCTCGACGGGCTGGATCTACGACTTCGGCCTGCGGATGCCCTCCGCCCGCGTGCAGGACCTCGACGAGGAGACCCGCGAGCGCTTCCAGGACGCCTTCTCCGCGGTCTGGACGGGCCGTGCCGAGAACGACGGCCTCAACTCCCTGGTGCTCTCCGCCGGGTTGACATGGCGGCAGGCGATGGTGCTGCGCGCGTACGCCAAGTACCTCCGCCAGGCCGGCGCCACGTTCAGCCAGGCGTACATGGAGGACACGCTGCGGCGGAACGTGCACACGACCCGCCTCCTCGTCAGCCTCTTCCAGGCGCGCCTCGACCCGGGCCGCGCCTCGGCGGGGCTGGAGCTGATCGACGGCCTGCTGGAGGAACTCAACGGCGCGCTCGACCAGGTCGCGAGCCTCGACGAGGACCGCATCCTGCGCTCCTTCCTCACCGTCATCAACGCCACCCTGCGCACCAGCTACTTCCAGACGGACGAGCAGGGCGCTCCGCGTACCTACGTCGCGATGAAGCTCGACCCGCAGGCGATCCCCGACCTGCCGGCGCCGCGCCCGGCGTACGAGGTGTGGGTGTACTCGCCGCGGGTGGAGGGCGTGCACCTGCGGTTCGGGAAGGTGGCGCGTGGCGGGCTGCGCTGGTCCGACCGCCGCGAGGACTTCCGTACGGAGATCCTCGGGCTCGTCAAGGCGCAGGAGGTGAAGAACACCGTCATCGTGCCGGTCGGCGCGAAGGGCGGCTTCGTCGGCAAGCGGCTCCCCGATCCCTCCCAGGACCGGGACGCTTGGCAGGCCGAGGGCATCGCCTGCTACAAGACGTTCATCTCGGGGCTCCTCGACATCACGGACAACCTCGTCGGCGGCGAGGTCGTCCACCCCGAGCAGGTCGTGCGGCACGACGGCGACGACACCTACCTCGTCGTCGCCGCCGACAAGGGCACCGCGACCTTCTCCGACATCGCCAACCAGGTCGCCGAGGAGTACGGCTTCTGGCTCGGCGACGCCTTCGCCTCGGGCGGCTCCGCCGGGTACGACCACAAGGGCATGGGCATCACGGCGAAGGGCGCCTGGGAGTCGGTGAAGCGACACTTCCGGGAGCTCGGGCACGACACCCAGACCGAGGACTTCACGGTCGTCGGCGTCGGCGACATGTCGGGCGACGTCTTCGGCAACGGCATGCTCCTCTCCGAGCACATCCGCCTCGTCGCCGCCTTCGACCACCGGCACATCTTCGTCGACCCGGACCCGGACGCGGCGAGCTCCTACGCCGAGCGCCGCCGCCTCTTCGAGATGCCCCGCTCCTCCTGGGCCGAGTACGACACCGCGCTCCTCTCGCAGGGCGGCGGCGTCTTCCCGCGGAGCGCCAAGTCGATCCCGATCACCCCGCAGATGCGGACGGCGCTCGGCATCGAGCAGGGCGTCGCAAAGCTGACGCCGGCCGAGCTGATCAAGTCGGTCCTCAGCGCCCCCGTCGACCTGCTGTGGAACGGCGGCATCGGCACCTACGTCAAGGCGTCGACGGAGTCGCACGCGGACGTCGGCGACAAGGCCAACGACGCGATCCGCGTCGACGGGCAGGACCTCCGCGCTCAGGTCGTCGGAGAGGGCGGCAACCTCGGCTGCACCCAGCTCGGGCGGATCGAGTTCGCGCGCGGCGGCGGCAGGATCAACACGGACGCGATCGACAACAGCGCGGGCGTCGACACCTCCGACCACGAGGTGAACATCAAGATCCTGCTCAACTCCGTGGTCCGCGACGGCGATCTCACCGTCAAGCAGCGCAACACCCTGCTCGCCGAGATGACGGACGAGGTCGGGCGCCTCGTGCTGCGCAACAACTACGCGCAGAACTCGGCCCTCGCCAACTCCTCGGAGCAGGCTCCGAGCCTCCTCCAGGCGAACCAGCGGCACATGCGCAGGCTCGTCAAGGAGGGGAAGCTCGACCGCCAGCTCGAGTTCCTCCCCACCGACCGGCAGATCCGCGAGCGCCTCGCCAACGGCCAGGGGCTCACGCAGCCGGAGCTCGCCGTGATGCTGGCGTACACCAAGATCACGCTCACCGACGAGCTCCTCGGCACCGACCTGCCGGACGACCACTTCCTCCAGCAACTGCTCCACGCGTACTTCCCCGGCGCGCTCCGCGAGCGGTTCCCCGAGCAGATCGAGGCGCACGCGCTGCGCCGCGAGATCGTCACCACCCTTCTCGTCAACGACACCGTCAACACGGGCGGTTCGACGCTGCTCCATCGGATGAAGGAGGAGTCGGGCGCCTCGACGGAGGAGATCGTCCGCGCCCACACGGCGGCCCGCGCCATCTTCGGGCTCGGCCGCATCTGGGACGAGGCGGAGTCCCTCGACAACGAGGTGGCGGCCGAGGTGCTCACCGGCATCCGCCTGCGGTCGCGCCAGCTCGTGGAGCGCGCCACCAGGTGGCTGCTGAACAACCGTCCGCAGCCGCTGATGCTCGCCGACACGATCGAGGTCTTCTCCGAGGGCGTCGAGACGGTCTGGTCGCACCTCCCGAAGCTCCTCAAGGGCGACGAGCTCAAGTACCACCAGAAGGTGTACGACCAGCTCTCGACCGCCGGCGTCCCCGGCGAACTCGCGCTGCGCGTCGCCGGCTTCTCGGCCGCGTTCCCCGGGCTCGACGTCGTCGCCGTGGCGGGCCGCTCGGGCCGCGAGCTGCTCGATGTCGCGGAGGTCTACTACGACCTCGCCGACCGGCTCGGCATCACCCAGCTCCAGCGCCGCGTCAGCGAGCTGCCGCGGGCCGACCGCTGGCAGTCGATGGCCCGCGCCGCGATCCGCGAGGACCTCTACGCGGCGCACCAGCTCCTCACCGCCGACGTCCTCGCCGCCGGCGACCTCGCAGCGACCCCGGCCGAGCTCTACGACGCGTGGGAGGAGAAGAACCGCTCCGTGCTCGTGCGGGCCCGGGGAACGCTCGACGAGATCCAGGCGTCCGAGACCTTCGACCTCGCCAACCTCTCCGTCGCCATGCGGACGATGCGCACCCTGCTCCGCAGCAACCGCTGACACCGCACCACCCGCAGGAGGGGCGTCCCGACAAGGGGCGCCCCTCCTGCGTTTCCGCCCCGATCGGCGCAACGGCGCGCGCCCCGGCGTAGGTACCCGCCTAGCGTGGACACGGGCAGGAGAGGTGGTGCCATGACGTCGAAGATCCTGGCGGCGCTTGCCCCCGGCGGGGACCCCCGCGAGGAGAGCCGCGACGAGCGTCCCCTCCGGCTCCGCGCCTACCTGCTGCTCTGGCCGACGCTGCTGCTCGCCGCGTACGTCGTCCAGACGCTCGGCGTCCTCACCGCGCAGCTCTGGGCGGTGGCAGTGGGCGCGGCGCTCGCCGTGCTCCTGGACGTGGTACCGCGCGACGGCGCGGGCCTCCTCGCGCACCGGCTCGCCGGCGCCCAGCTCACGCCGCCCGTACGGCAGTTGCTCATGGAGGCCCTCCTCGTCGGCGGCCTGGCACGCCTCGGCGCGCTCCACGGGTGGTGGGCGGGCGTCCTGCTCGTGGCGCTGCTCGGCTGCTGGGGAGGGCACTTCCTCTGCCAGGTCGTCGCCGGCATGGTGCGGCGAAGACGCCGCCTGCCCGTCGTCACCCGCAACATCGACACCTCGGCGCTCCGCCTCACCCCGGCGCCTCCGCGGCTCCTCGCGCACGGTGGCGGGGTGCGGCTCCGCGCCGTCGGCCTCCTCGTCCTCGTCGGGTGCCTGGCGACCGCGTGGACGCGGGACCCGCGCTGGGGCGCGCTCGCGGCGGGCGTGTGCTGCGTGCTCGTCCTCGCCGGCGCCGTTTACCTCGCGCTCTGGCTGCTGCCGGGGCGGCGGACGGTCGGGGAGGCGGCCGTCCTGGAGTGGTTGGATGCGTGGTTGGGGGAGTATCGGCCGACGGTGGGGA
>NZ_AJTQ01000377.1 GCF_000262345.1 Streptomyces xiaopingdaonensis
CCCTTGGGACCGACTCCAGCCCCAGGATGCGACGAGCCGACATCGAGGTGCCAAACCATCCCGTCGATATGGACTCTTGGGGAAGATCAGCCTGTTATCCCCGGGGTACCTTTTATCCGTTGAGCGACGGCGCATCCACAAGCCA
The DNA here is from genome assembly GCF_000262345.1 of Streptomyces xiaopingdaonensis. Classification (GTDB taxonomy): domain Bacteria; phylum Actinomycetota; class Actinomycetes; order Streptomycetales; family Streptomycetaceae; genus Streptomyces; species Streptomyces xiaopingdaonensis. Next base: position 146 of record NZ_AJTQ01000377.1, read on the forward strand.
CCGCCGGATCACTAGTCCCGACTTTCGTCCCTGCTCGACCCGTCAGTCTCACAGTCAAGCTCCCTTGTGCACTTACACTCACCACCTGATGACCAACCAGGCTGAGGGAACCTTTGGGCGCCTCCGTTACCCTTTAGGAGGCAACCGCCCCAGTTAAACTACCCACCAGACACTGTCCCCGATCCGGATCACGGACCCAGGTTAGACATCCAGCACGACCAGAGTGGTATTTCAACAACGACTCCACCCAAGCTAGCGCCCGAGCTTCACAGTCTCCCACCTATCCTACACAAACCGAACCAAACACCAATATCAAGCTATAGTAAAGGTCCCGGGGTCTTTCCGTCCTGCTGCGCGAAACGAGCATCTTTACTCGTAGTGCAATTTCACCGGGCCTATGGTTGAGACAGCCGAGAAGTCGTTACGCCATTCGTGCAGGTCGGAACTTACCCGACAAGGAATTTCGCTACCTTAGGATGGTTATAGTTACCACCGCCGTTTACTGGCGCTTAAGTTCTCAGCCTCACCCAAAAAAGGGCTAACCGGTCCCCTTAACGTTCCAGCACCGGGCAGGCGTCAGTCCGTATACATCGCCTTACAGCTTCGCACGGACCTGTGTTTTTAGTAAACAGTCGCTTCTCGCTGGTCTCTGCGGCCACACCCAGCTCACAGGGCAAAAACCTGATCACCAGACACGGCCCCCCTTCTCCCGAAGTTACGGGGGCATTTTGCCGAGTTCCTTAACCATAGTTCACCCGAACGCCTCGGTATACTCTACCTGACCACCTGAGTCGGTTTAGGGTACGGGCCGCCACACAACTCGCTAGAGGCTTTTCTCGACAGCATAGGATCATCCACTTCACCACAAACGGCTCGGCATCAGGCCTCACCCACAAAGAAGACGGATTTACCTGCCTTCCGGGCCACACCCTTACCCCGGGACAACCACCGCCCGGGATGGACTACCTTCCTGCGTCACCCCATCACTCACCTACTACAAGCTCGGACCGTCGGCTCCACCACCACCCCAGCCAAAGACTGGAACGAGGCTTCACGGACTTAGCATCACCTGATTCGATGTTGAACGCTGCACAGCGGGTACCGGAATATCAACCGGTTATCCATCGACTACGCCTGTCGGCCTCGCCTTAGGCCCCGACTTACCCTGGGCAGATCAACTTGACCCAGGAACCCTTAGTCAATCGGCGCACACGTTTCCCACGTATGTATCGCTACTCATGCCTGCATTCTCACTCGTGAACCATCCACAACTCGCTTACACGGCTGCTTCACCCGGCACACGACGCTCCCCTACCCACCCCAACAACCGTTAGGTCTCATTGGAATGACACGACTTCGGCGGTGTACTTGAGCCCCGCTACATTATCGGCGCAGAATCACTTGACCAGTGAGCTATTACGCACTCTTTCAAGGATGGCTGCTTCTAAGCCAACCTCCTGGTTGTCTCTGCGACTCCACATCCTTTCCCACTTAGCACACGCTTAGGGGCCTTAGTCGATGCTCTGGGCTGTTTCCCTCTCGACCATGGAGCTTATCCCCCACAGTCTCACTGCCGCGCTCTCACTTACCGGCATTCGGAGTTTGGCTAAGGTCAGTAACCCGGTAAGGCCCATCGCCTACCCAGTGCTCTACCTCCGGCAAGAAACACACAACGCTGCACCTAAATGCATTTCGGGGAGAACCAGCTATCACGAAGTTTGATTGGCCTTTCACCCCTAACCACAGGTCATCCCCCAGGTTTTCAACCCTGGTGGGTTCGGGCCTCCACACGGTCTTACCCGCGCTTCACCCTGCCCATGGCTAGATCACTCCGCTTCGGGTCTTGAACACGCTACTCAACGCCCTCTTCAGACTCGCTTTCGCTACGGCTCCCCCACACGGGTTAACCTCGCAACATGCCGCAAACTCGCAGGCTCATTCTTCAAAAGGCACGCAGTCACCACCACAACCACAAAGACTGCAGCAGCTCCCACGGCTTGTAGGCACACGGTTTCAGGTACTCTTTCACTCCGCTCCCGCGGTACTTTTCACCATTCCCTCACGGTACTCTCCGCTATCGGTCACCAGGGAATATTTAGGCTTGACGGGCGGTCCCGCCAGATTCACACAGGATTCCTCGAGCCCCATGCTACTCGGGACACTAAAAGATGAGTCACCACGATTTCAGCTACGGGGGTCTTACCCTCTACGCCGGGCCTTTCGCATACCCTTCGCCTACCGCAATGATTTCTCACTCACCAGCCATCCGGCAGAATGACTACAAAAGCTCCCACAACCCCGCACACGCAACCCCTGCCGGGTCTCACACATGCACGGTTTAGCCTCCTCCGGTTTCGCTCACCACTACTCCCGGAATCACAATTGTCTTCTCTTCCTACGGGTACTGAGATGTTTCACTTCCCCGCGTTCCCTCCACGCCACCTATACATTCAGCAGCGGGTGACAGCCCACAACGACTGCCGGGTTCCCCCATTCGGACACCCCCGGATCAACGCTCGGTTGACAACTCCCCGGGGACTATCGCGGCCTCCCACGTCCTTCATCGGTTCCTGGTACCAAGGCATCCACCATGCGCCCTTACATACTTGGCCACAGATGCTCGCGTCCACTGTCCAGTTCTCAAACAACGACCAGCCACCCACCACACACCACCCACACAGAGCCATGCACAGCAAGACCGGCACCAAGGAACACCACCACACACACACGCGCGCGGTCGCACCCTCAGACACCCAACAGCGCACCACC
>NZ_AJTQ01000378.1 GCF_000262345.1 Streptomyces xiaopingdaonensis
GTCGCTCGACCTCCCCCCGGACGCGGCAGCTTCCTCAACCAACCCCCGCGGCAGATCCGTCCACAACGTGAACAACGCTTCCCGCCCGTGCCGCTGCCCCGCATCACCGAACCGCCGCCAAAAACCAGACGTCGGCCCGTCAGAGCGAAGCGGACCACCCAACCAGATCGCATGGACGACCTGCGGCATCCCCTGGTGACTGGACCTCAACTCCCCGGACGACTCCGGACGGCCCGGCACCATATCCGCACCGTCGAGGAACGGCACCACACCGTCCGGGCCGAGGCCGGTGCTGCTGCCCACGTGCGGGCCCGGCTGCGGCGCATCCAGGCCGCCGAACAGGTTCGGACCCAACGTCCGCTCCCCCGGCGCCCGACGGACATCCGGTACGCGCGCCGATTCCCGCAGATCGCCGAGCAGTTCCTCCGCATTCGGATACCCATGCGACGCCGGCATCGGCCCACCACCCCGCAAACCCGCAGGCTCACCCGCCAGAAGAATCTGCGTGACCGCCTCAACACGCGCCCGCAACGGCTGCGCCCGCCGCCAAGCAGGCAACCCCTCATGCACCCGCACCACTTCGTCACGAGCGACCTCAGCCCGGTCAGGACCACGCAACCGATCCAACTCCCGACCCACCCCAGACACCACCAGCTCCAGATCCGGCCGACCGAAACTGCTCCCACCCTCAGACGGCGCCGGCCCCGACACAGGCTCAATGGCATCCACATCCGACACCACACCCCTGGCTCCGGGACGGTTGGGACCCTGAGCGGAGGAAGGACCGGGAACGGTTGACGTCGTCTGAGAAGCCTCCGCGACCGGCGGGAGGACCGTCTGCTCCGAGGCCGACGGGCTGCCGGCCGGCGCCGCGGCAGCCCCTTCTTGCGCGTCGCTCTCAGCGGTCAGCCATCCGAGCCCGGCCCAGCGCTGCTGCGACTCCGGCGCGAAGCGCACCTGCCAAGACCGGAACTGGTGCGCCCAACGAGCACCGACCGGCCAGTTACCGCTCTCCTCGAGCGAAGAGGTGATAGCACGGCGAATGTAGTTCGGACCGGTCAACTCGGCTGCATCCTGGTGCACATCACGCATCAGAAGGGACGGATCACCAGGATCACGAAGACCGGTAAGCAACCCGCGCATGAAAGAGCTGCCGGCCGGAGTGACGATGAAGTTGTTGTTGAACTGACCTTCCGCGTACTGCCGCTCGACAACGGCGGGCATCGCACTCGCATCGTCCGCACGCAGCGGCGGCAGCCCCTCCGCGGCGCGCTCCCTATTGAGATCGCTCAACACATGCTGGAACTGATCGGAGTCACGCAACTGAGGCGCGAGAAACGGCAACCCGCCCGCGTGCGCCGTCAGACCCTCCGAGGGCAGCGTCACCTCACCCGGGTGAATGTCCACATCCACATACACACCACCGTCACGATGCAGAATGCCGTAACGAGCGATGTCCGACGCCATGGCGTACCCACCCTTGCCCAACGCCCAGTTCATCAGAGCATGGGCACGGTCCCCGGTGGCCGCGTCGCTACCGTCGGAGGGAAAGACACCGCGGTCGACCGAAGCGAAACTGGCCCCACCCGAAGCGGTCAGATCATTGATGAACCCCGCGTTGGCATTCAACGCCCCCGCATCGCCCCACAACACCACCTGCCAGCCGGCATCAGCGGCACGATCCCGCCACGCCAACAAATTCTCCCGAGCCGCCGCCCCCAACTCACCGCCGAACCACACCGCATGAACCGTACGGGGCACAAGCGCGGCACCACCGGACTCCTGCCCCAGCACAACCTGCCCAGGATCGCGGAGGCCCACATCCGCCGTACGACCCTGATCGGCCGTAGCCGCCTCCGGATCCCTGCCGACAGAACGCTCGTTGACGGTGAACAGCTTCGGCCCGACATGCCGCGCCACATCCCGCGGCAACCCCGAAACGTGCCTCTCGATAGCCGCACGGAAAACATCCGCCACAACCGCCGCCCGCGCCCGCCCCGTAGCACGCGCCGTCTGCTCCCGGTCCCGACCAGGCAACCGACTGCCGTTGCCCCGCCCGGTCACCTCGACCACAGGCAACGGCAACTGAGCACGCGCGCTCTCCACCCCACGACGCACAGCCTCGGCAGCCAAATTGTCGATCTCCGCACGAGCCGCATCACTCAGCTCCTGCGACCCTTCAACAAAAACGACCCGGGTGCCCGTCTCCCCCCGAGGCGACGTCCCGGGAAGCCCCGCCGGCGTCGGCCCACCACCCCGCAGACTGCCGGGCTCACCCGCCAGAAGAATCTGCGTGATCGCCTCAACACGCTCCCGCAGAGGCTGCGCCCGCCGCCAAGCAGGCAACCCCTCATGCACCCGCACCACTTCTTCACGAGCGACCTCAGCCCGGTCAGGACCACGCAACCGATCCAACTCCCGACCCACCCCGGACACCACCGGATCCAGATCAGGCCGATCCAGATCACCCCCACGCTCGGACGGCGCCGGCCCCGGCGCAGGCTCGATGGCGTCCACATCCGGCACCGCACCGGCGCCCCGCGGCCCCGGACCCGCCTCGCCCCGCGCACCCGACTCCGAGACAGGCTCCGGCTCCACACCCCGCGGTTCCTGCGTCGGGTTGGGACGGCGGATCGGCACTGCGAATCCGTC
>NZ_AJTQ01000379.1 GCF_000262345.1 Streptomyces xiaopingdaonensis
ACCGCCTCCGAACTCCTCCAAAACATCAGCAAACACAGCGGCGCCCACCACGCCGAAGTCGACCTCTGGCGCACCAAAGACCGACTCATGCTCCAGGTCCGGGACAACGGCAGAGGCGGCGCCACGGCCGCGCCGCCCGTCGACGGCGCGACGGGCGGCACGGGACTCGCCGGCCTCGCCGAACGCCTCGACTCCGTCGACGGCCTCCTCCTCATCGACTCCCCCACCGGAGGCCCCACCACCATCACCGCCGAACTCCCCTGGCGGGAGCGGGAGTCGGCACCCTCGGGGAACGCGCGTACGAGGAAGCCCGGCAAGACGGGGCGCCGCGCGAAGCAGCACCAAGGAGCCTGAACGCCGCGGCCCGTCCCGGCTGGGGCCGGAGGCGGTCGCTTCCTCGGAGCCGCCGGGAGCGAGTATGGGAGCAGCCGGGTCGCCCGGACGGTAAGAACATCGAGACCTCCGCCTTCTCTGAGCGACGTGCCACCACGTCCCGCCTCGCGATCGCCCAGTGTGCGTCCTCCCATCCGCTGACATCGGGGAGCCACTGCGCCAGGAGCACCCACTCCTTCGGCCGCTCCTCGCACGAATGCTGGACGCCGCGCGTCGTCGCGGCCTCGGTGACGGGGGCCGACTCTCCGTACTCGTCCATCGGGCAGCCCCCGATCCGGACCCGGAGCCACGCGAGGGCGTCGAGATCCCCGTCCCGCAGCTCTGCCTCGTGCGGATGCGCGGCCGAGTCGAGGAGCGAGTCGTGGTCGGGCAGGGAGGCATCGTGCTTCGGACGCAGCTCTCCCCGGAGTCCGAAGTCGAGCGCGACCGGCCCGTCGCGTCCGCGGGCAGAACGGCGAGGTCGAGCGAGGCTATGACGCGGTGCCCCGGAAGCGTCGGCGGGAAGCCTGGCGCCGGGTGCGCCACCCGGCCCGGAACGGCCTTGGAGAGACGCGCGTTCGCCCGTTCTCGGCGCAGATCCCTTCGTCGTCCAGACGGGGCCCACGGTGGGGAAAACCCCCGGCCGCACAAGCCGGTCGGCTCCATGGCGGTGCAAGGTCGCTCGGGACAATGCTGGGAGAGTCCCGCCCCCGGCTTCCGGGGCCGGGGCGTGCGGCGCCTGTCGGCGTCGGAGGGACATGAGAGAGAAAGGGCACCACCATGGCAACGGCCCACCGCGTTCCGTCGGACGCCGGCCCCGGGCGGACCGCGGGATACGGGGACGGCCCGCGCAACCCGTTCTCCGCTTTCCTCCTCGCCCCGCTCGAGAACCGGACCTACCGCGAGTTCCTCTACCTGCTCACGGGGTTCCCCCTCGCGAGCGTCGCCTTCGGCTGGACCGTGACGATGGTCTCCGTGAGCGCCGGACTGCTGATCACCTTCATCGGCATCCCGTTGCTCGCGCTCACCCTCGCGAGCTGCCGCGGTATCGGTGCCTTCGAACGGGCGCGGGCCCGGGGGCTGCTGCACCTGGACGCGCCCGAGCCCGAGCCGGTGAGCGCGGTGCAGCGCAACAGCGGGCTGATGGCGTGGGTCGGGGCGCTCCTGCGCAGCGGTACCTCGTGGCGGCACCTGCTCTACGCGGTGGTGTACTTCCCGTGGGCGACGGCCGCCTTCACGGTGAGCTTCGTGTTCTGGGCGACGGGGTGGGCGCTCTTCCTCGTCCCGGCCTACCACTGGGTCTTCGACGCGTACACCGACCAGCCGGGGCCCGAATTCGGGGACTGGGGCTACCTGGACAGCGCCTCCGAGCTCGCCGTCGCCTCGCTCGCCGGGCTCGTGCTCGTCCTGCTGACGCCCTGGCTGATCCGCGGCCTCGCGCAGGTGGACCGGATGCTCGTGCTCGGCCTGCTGGGGCCCTCCCGACTGGCTGAGCGTGCCCAGGAGTTGGAGTCGGATCGTGGGGCGGTCGTCGACACCGCGGCAGCCGA
>NZ_AJTQ01000381.1 GCF_000262345.1 Streptomyces xiaopingdaonensis
GTCCCGTCTCGGAGCAGACGGCGCACTGCATCGCGTACGAGTGCGGTTCGGCGTCCGGCTCCTGGTCGCGGGTCACGGTGTACTCGCGGAGACGGTAGGTGCGTGGTCTGTTGGTGTTCGGCACGGAACCCCCGGCGCATTCGTCAGTGATCGGTTGCTCACTGACCGTAGAAGCGCCGAAGGTGGCGACGGTCACAAATAGTGCCCCTCCGTCAGGAAGATCCTGTCAGACGCCGAGAACCCCCATTTTCACCGCGAGTTCCGAAGCGCGGCGGCGGCGCTCGGGAGTCTTCGCCTCGGTTTCCTCGAGGAGGATGCGGCGGGCATAGCCGTTGTAAGCGAGGGTTTCCGGGGCGTTCGCGTGTGCCTTGGCCAGGGTCTCCAGTGCTGCCTCGGACTTGCCGTCCAAGTGGTAGGCGCGTGCCTCTTCGATGCGGTGTCGCGCTCGGCGCGGTCGCGACGGGATGCCCTGTGCGTCGGCCTTGGTGGCCTGCCGTACGGACTCGCCACCGGCGTGGAGTTCGACCGCGAAGGTGACGGCGTGGGCCCCCATGATGGCGCGGGAGAAGCTGGTGACGGGGTGGTAGTAGCTCTCGGGCAGTTGTCCGGCCGTGCGATCGGCCTTGTCCCACCAGCCCCATGCCGTTCCCGTGTCGCCCCGCCGGGCCGCGGTGAAGCCGGCCGCGACCTGGAGCGCCCCGGCGATCGCCCGTACGTCGTTGCCCGCGTCCGGGAGTTGCGGCTCGAGATAGGAGAGGGCTTCTCTGGTGACGCCGTCGGCGCCGTCGTAGTGGGCGGCGTCCCGGTGCGCCTCGGCCGTGAGCCACGCGGCTGTCCCGAACGCGTGCGGGTCCTCGGACTCCTGGGCGGCCACCATGCCGCGCTCGGCGACGCGCCACAGCAGCGCGGAGTCGGGTTGGTAGGCGAGGAAGAACTGGCTGAGGGAATACACCTCGGCGAGGACGGCCTGCGCCCGGCGCCGGTCCGGAGCAGTGGGCGCCTGCCGCGCGGCAGCCTGCGCGTCCCGGATCAGCCCGGGGAGCAACTGGCCGACGACGTCACGGTGGTTCGGCGCGGAGTGCCGGGCCGTCCACGCCCGCGCGAGGCGGGTGCGAAGGTGCTCCGGCTGCGGCGCCTCGCGGTCGCTGCCCGTCATGGGGAACGCGTCCACGGCGGCGCGCACCTCCGGCAGACGGGGATGTCCGGGGCCGACGAACAGATCGGTGGGCGTGCTGACATCGCCGGTCAGTTCCGACAGGTTGCGTACTCTCAGGACTTCGGCCAGGCGCAGCACCATCGGAAGACCGGGGGTCTTCAGGCGACCGCCCTCGATCGCCTTGACCCACGAGGGAGACTTACCGAGCAGTCCGGCCAGGACCACCTGACTCATGCCGCGGCGAGTGCGCAGGACGCGCACACGCTCGCCGAACGCGACGGGTTCCGGGGTGGGTTCCGACACGGCCTTGCCCCTATCTCTCTGCGGAGAGTCGACACGTCACAGAGTATGGAGGCTCTGTGCGCACAGTGACAGGGATATCCGCAGGCATGACGAAACGCGCAAGACCCGGTTCACAGCCACCGTCCGGGGACTGCGAGGTACGGCCGGGTGACGTGCTCGCGGTACGTCAAGTGCTCGGGGTGT
>NZ_AJTQ01000382.1 GCF_000262345.1 Streptomyces xiaopingdaonensis
GAAGAGTCTCTTGTCACGCAGCATGGCCCACAGCACGTCGACTCGCCGTCGGGCGAGCGCGAGCAGGGCCTGGGTGTGGAGCAATCCTTCGGAGCGTTTCCGCAGGTAGTAGTCGCGAGAGGGGCCGGGTCGCATCATCGCGGTCTGTGCGGCCATGTAGAAGATGTGCCGCAGGCGCCGGTTGTAGCGTTTGGGCCGGTGGTTGTTGCCGGTGCGGCGGCCGGAGTCCCGGGCGACCGGGGCCAGGCCGGCGTGGGAGGCAAGGCGGCCGGCGTCGCGGTAGCCGGACAGGTCGCTGACGATGGCGACGAACTCGGCTCCCAGAATCGGGCCCATGCCGGGCAGGGACTCGATGATTTCCGCACGGTCGTCGGCGCGGAAGGTTTCGCGGATCTCCCGGTCGTTGTCCTTGATCCGCTTGTCCAGGGCCAGGAGTTGGTGGGCGAGGTCGCAGACGAGCTTCGCGGCCCGCTTCTCACCAGGCAGGGCGATCTGCTGGGACTGGGCGGCCTCGACGGCCTTGGCCGCGACGGTGCCGGCGCTGCGGACCTTGCGGCGTTCCAGCCAGGTCGTCAGTCGCTTGACGTCGATCCTTCGCAGAGCGGCCGGGGTCTGGTACTCGGTCAGCATGACGACCGGGCCCTTGGCCGCGGAGTAGTCGAAAGCCCGCTCCAGTGCCGGGCAGATGCCGACCAGCAGGTCACGGAGCCGGTTGATCAACCGGACCCGGTCAGCGATCAGGTCAGCCCGGTGGTGTGTCAGTACCCGGAGGGCGGAGACCAGCTCCGGGGGCGTGTCCAGGATCGCGAAGCCCTTCGGGCGCATGCGGGCCTGGTCGGCGATGACTCGCGCGTCCTTGGCGTCAGTTTTGCCTTCGCCCTGGTAGGCGCCGGACATGCGGTTGACTGTGCGGCCGGGCACGTAGACCACGTGCTGGTCGTGGGCAACCAGCAGGGCCAGCAGCAGTGTGGACGCCCGGCCGGAGATGTCCACTGCCCACCGCACCTCGTCGGCCCACTCGCGGGCGGTCTCGATGAGCGTGAGGATCTGGGACTCGTCGTTGATGACCTTCGTCGAGAACAGCCTCTCGCCGTCC
>NZ_AJTQ01000383.1 GCF_000262345.1 Streptomyces xiaopingdaonensis
GCGCCTAGGTGTGTTGTCCCGGCACGTTGGTGACAGGGCGGTTTGCACTCGGGGGCTTGCATGAGGTGAGGGCCTTCTGGCTCGGTGTGGATTGCGAGATCTTCAACCGGTTGCCAGGAGGCCCTCGTGTCCCACTGTAACGCCCCGCTGACGCCGACCGGGAGGCTGCGGCTGGCCCGGTGCGTGGTCGAGGAGGGTTGGCCGCTGCGGCGGGCGGCCGAGCGGTTCCAGGTCGCCCACACCACCGCTGCTCGCTGGGCCGGCCGCTACCGGCGGCACGGGACGGCAGGCATGCTCGATCGCTCCAGCCGCCCGCACCACAGCCCCGGCCGCACCCCGCAGGCCAGGGAAGCCGAGGTGGTGCGACTTCGCCGCGAACACCGGATCGGGCCACTGCGGCTGGCTACCCGCACCGGCCTCGCGGCCTCCACCTGCCACCGCATCCTGACCCGGAACGAACTCCCGCCACTGGCCACGCTGGACCGGGCCACTGGCGAACCCGTACGCCGCTACGAGCGCGAACGGCCAGGCGAACTGGTGCACATCGACGTGAAGAAACTCGGCCGCATCCCCGACGGCGGCGGCCACAAAACCCTCGGCCGGGCCGCAGGAACCGCGAACAAGGACCGCCGGAACGGCACCGGATACGCCTGCCTCCACACCGCCCTGGACGACCACTCCCGTCTGGCCTACACCGAAGACCTCCCGGACGAGAAGGCCGCCACCTGCGCCGACTTCCTGACCCGCGCGACCGCCTGGTTCGCCGCCCGCGGGGTGGCCGTCGAACGGGTGCTCACGGACAACGCCTGGTCCTACACCAAGAACACCTGGCACCGCACCTGCCGTGACCTGGGCATCCACCCACGGTGGACACGGCCCTGGCGGCCGCAGACCAACGGCAAGGTCGAACGCTTCCACCGCACCCTCCTCGAGGAATGGGCCTACACCCGGCCCTACACCTCCGAGACCGAACGGCAAGAAGCCTTCCCCGACTGGCTCGACTGGTACAACTACCACCGACCCCACACCGGAATCCAAGGCCAAACCCCCGCCAGCCGCGTCACCAACCTCCCCGAACAACACA
>NZ_AJTQ01000384.1 GCF_000262345.1 Streptomyces xiaopingdaonensis
GGAGTGGTTGGATGCGTGGTTGGGGGAGTATCGGCCGACGGTGGGGATGTATTTCTCGGGGGGTACGTCCTCGGCGTATCAGGCGAACATGTGGCTCTCGACGCTGGGCGCGCTGGAGGGACGCCCGGTGATCGTGTTGCGGGAGCGGTTCATGGTCCAACGCATCGAAGCGACCGACGTGCCGATCCTGTGCATCCCCAAAGTCGCCGACCTGATGCGCCTGGAACACTCCAGCCTCCGCATGCTCCTGCACCCCGCCAACTCCGGCAAAACCAGCCAGGTCCTCCGCATCCCCACCATCAAACACGCCTTCACCAACCACGGCGAAAGCGACAAACTCTCCTCCTGCAACCCCTACGCCAAGGCCTACGACGAAGTCTGGGTCGCCGGCCCCGCCGCCCGCGAGCGCTACCACCTCGCCGACATCGGCGTCGAAGACAAAGACATCATCGAAGTCGGCCGCCCCCAACTCGCCCCCATCAACCCCCACACCGGACCCCCCGCACCCGGCCGCCACACCACCGTCCTCTACGCCCCCACCTGGGAAGGCTGGACCGACGACCCCGGCAACACCAGCATCATCCACGCCGGCGAACACCTCGTCACCGCCCTCCTCGCCGACGACCGCATCCGCCTCCTCTACAAACCCCACCCCATGACCGGCACCGTCGACCCCCGCGCCGCCGAAGCCGACCACCGCATCCAAACCCTCATCCGCCACGCCAACACCCAACGCACCGGACCCCGACCCAGCG
>NZ_AJTQ01000385.1 GCF_000262345.1 Streptomyces xiaopingdaonensis
GTGATGTCGCGCACGGGTCCGGATGCGGTGAAGCAGTTGTTGGAGCGGGATGGGGCGCCGTCGGCGATCTCGCTGCCGCGGATCCGGGGCGTGGAGGTGCGCAGTGACATGAGTTGGTTGAAGTCCACTGGTCGGCAGCCGTTGCCGATGAGTCGGGCGGAGACGTTGGCGTTCGCTCAGGACATGGTGGAGTCGCTGGCGCGGGGTCTGTTCGGTAATCGTCCGGGCGACTTGCATTTGACGAATTTCAACGATGCGCTCTCCCGGCATCCGGATCCGGAGTTGGTGGCGGAGTCCGTGATGCGGTTTTTGGCTGAGCGAGAGGATTTCCGCTCGCAGGTGAGCGGTGCGACGATCCGTCGCCGTGAGAATGAGGGTCCGGACACGCTTGTCTCTCTGCCTCCCGCGGTGCGTAATCTCCTCGTCCACGATGTTTCGGGTGTGCCTCCGCTTGGTGCTGAGACGGGGGGTTGGTTCGTCGCTGAGCAGTCCGTCCCGGCGCGGCTGGTGTCCGATCCGGTCGCGGACGAGGCGAGCGTCTGGCATGCACCCGCCGAGGCTCAGGGAGTCCAACGGCCGGACACACCGG